>JAKEGM010000152.1 GCA_022615575.1 Planctomycetales bacterium | reverse complement strand
ATTTGGGCAGGAGGATTTTGAAAACAGATCCGCCGCCGGGATTGTCTTCAACCCAGATGCGCCCGCTGTGTAATTGCACCAGGTCGCGGCAAATCGCCAGTCCCAGTCCGGTGCCGTGTTTGCCCGGGCCGACATGTTTTTGGACCTGAACGAACCGGTCAAAAATCTTTTCCCTGTTTTTGGGCAAAATGCCGGGACCGTTATCTTCAATGAAAATGCCGACGCGCTGGCCGTGATCTTCGACGCGAAGGGTGATTTTTCCGGTTTTTTCGGGAACGAACTTCATGGCGTTTTCGACCAGATTGTTGATGACGCGAACGATTTTTTCATAGTCCGCGTAAATGTACAGATCGGTGGGGGGCAACGCCATGTCCAGCCGGATGTCTTTGGCATCCGTTACAAAGCGAATCATTTCCATAACATTGCGGATGATTTTCTGGATGCACAAAACTTCCGGGTACACTTTCATTTTGCCCACGTCGAGTTTTGAAATATCCAGAAAGTCGTTGATGATGCTGGTCAGGCGGCTGATGGCTTCATCCGCCATTTCGAGGTTTCGCTGCAGTTTCGGGGGGATTTTGCCCATGACACCCGCCATCGCGTTGGAGAGGATGTTTTTGAAGATCGTCAGGGGAGTCCGCAGTTCATGGGAAACCGTCATGACAAACTCGCTTTTGAGCCGGTCATGTTCTTTAAGCGATTCATTGTGCTCGATAAGTTTCTGATAGTGCAGATGCAGCAGATAATCGGACTGCCACTTGGCGGTCAGTGCCAGCGCAAACTGGCGGATTTCCTGTGAATGAATCGGTTTTTGCATGTAAAGCAGTCTGTCTTCCGGCGGGACGCGGTGGGCGATTTCGCTGATGTCGAAATCCGAATAGCCCGTCATCATTACAATTTGGAGATTCGAATCCAGTTTGCGAATCTGTTCGGCGGTCGATACCCCGTCCGGGCCGGGCGGCATTCGAATATCCAGAAAGGCGACTGCAAAGGGTTTGTTTTCTTCGATCGCTTTTTGAACCGCTTTGACGGCTTCGTCTCCCTGAGAACAGCAGTGGACGTCATACGCCTTAGGGCCGGTTTGATTTTTTCCGGAATGTCCGAAAAGCCGGTTTTCCAGGTCTTTAAGTTCCTGGCTGGTCGTTTCATTCGGCGCCAGCACCTTTTGCAGTTCCTGAAGAATCTTGGGTTCGTCGTCCACCAGCAAAATACGCCGGTTCAAGTGCTGTTCCTGATGCATCGATTATGCCTCCTTCCCTGTGCGGACGGGAATTTCTTCTGCGCTGGCGGGAATCAGAATATGAAAGGTGGCACCGTGATGCCGGCCGGGGCTTTCGGCCCAGATGCGCCCCCGCATGGCGGTAATGGCATTGGCGCACCAGTGAAGTCCGATGCCCGTTAGTCCTTTTCGTTTCGATGAAGCGCCCCGTTCGAAAATCTGCCGAAGATTGTCGGGGTCGATTCCGACGCCGTTATCCCGGATTTGCCAATGCAGCATGTTCTTTCCTTCGTGAGTTTCCGCGTCGGCAAAGATATGGATTTTGCGATACAGCGGTTTTTCGTTTTCGAGGGACTCGCCCGCGTTAATAAGAAGATTCTGCAACACCTGAAGGAAGGTCGTCGGTTCGACCGGTATGGCCGCAAGCTTTTTGATGCGGGAATGGATCACGATGCGGCAATCGTTCCGGAATTGTGCCGGAACTGTCTCCATGGCCTTTTCCAGCAGCGTGTGGGGTTCAACGAACTCGACCGGCCGGTCGTCTCGGCCGAAAGTTCGCTGCAGATGCAGCATATCTTCTATCTGCATTACCTGTTCGGAAAGGTCGTCCAGTCCGATGACCATGTCTTTCAGATTCATCAGCACATTTTGGAATGTCAAATCCACAAACCGCATCAGGTCCTGACGCCGCTGCGAATCCAACCCGCTGTGCTGCAGTTCCTGCCGGGCCTGTTCGAGGTTAGCCAGCGGAATTTGGCGGACCTGTCCCTTGATGCGCTCAAGGCGGGTAGTGATGGGGCTAAGTGCGTTTCGGACATTGTGAAGAATGCCCGAGGACATTTCCGTAACACCGGACAAATACGATTTTTCCATCAGCTTGACCTGTGCGTTCTGCAGACGCCGGCACATTTCGTTAAACTCCGAAGCCAGAACTCCGATCTCGTCTTTTCGAGACATCGCCAGCGCGTTTTTGCCGTTGCCTGTATGCCCCACATGGACAATGTGCTGGCTTAATTTGTTAATCGGTTTGACAATGACGTTTTGCAGCAGCGCCGTCAAAAGAAGAACCGCGACCGCGCCTGCGGTCAGCTTGATGTAAACGGCCGCATACATAATGGCCATTCCCTGACGGCTGATGCTGCGGTCATGAAAGGTTTTAATCAGCAGAACGGGCTGTTTGCGGCAGTCATACAGGACGGTGGATGCCTGAAGAAGCTGTTTTCCGAGAGGGACAAAATCATACGGCGATTCCGGAGCGATGCGATTGACGATTTGACGGGTCTGTCCCGTCTGCTGGTCGGGGGACAAAAAATCCCAGTTGAAACGGAGATGCAGATGTTTGCGAAGCGATTCAAGCCGGTTGGGGGTCAAAAACAGGCCCCCAACCAGTGTTCCTTCAACGGTTTGGCTTGTCGGGGAGCGCGTAACCGGAACTGCGACGGCAAACAAGGGAAACGGCTGGTCATAAATCGGGGCCTTGTTCGAGTAACCGGCGACCTTTTTGTTGATAAAGGCATTGTCTGGTCCCAAGAACAGTTCGTTTGCCTTTTCCAGTGACAGTGTTCCGGTTTGGTAAATCGGATTCCAGCCCGAATCGTAAAAGATCGCAAAATCCAGCCCCAGCGATTCCATGACGGACTCCGGAAAAGCTCCGGGGGAGGATGGCGGCAGGGGGCACAATTGACCGGATTTGGCCAGCAGGGAAAGTTTTTTTTGAAGATCATTCAATTGTGTCTCAAGAGCGTTTGTACAGTGCAGAAGTGTTTCTTGGGCTTGTTGACGTTCCTGTTTTTCAAATTCCGGTGCGATGAGCCGTTTAAAAACGAGAATCTCCAATCCGCCATAACAGCAGAGCATGCCAAGCAGAACAATCAGAATTCGTTCGCGTAAGGTCACGGTTCTTTTCCCTGTTTACCGTTGTTTTCAGACGGCGGTCTGGCAGGAAAATATCGGTAAAATGATAAACACGGTTGCGGTGGAAATTGAAGTCCGATAAATATGGTGTTGGATTATGAGAAACCGAAGTGTACCTTGTGTCAATGGCGTTGGGGGTGAAAATTGTGTCCGATAATGACGCCCGGCTGGAAATCCCAAGCGGGGAAAGGTATCACTTTTCCGGTTCGAGCATGAGCGTTGCCTGTCCGGTCTTGATGGAAAGGCGGGTGATCCGCAGTGTTTGGTCGGAAATACTGAACACCGGTTCGAATGGTTCGTTGTGAATCACGGCGCGCACCGCGGCCTCCAGTTGGGGTTCTTCTGCAAAGCTGTCTCGATTATCATCGAACGCTTTTTGGGCGAGCGTACGGACCAGGGTTGTTGCCGGCATCATCCCCAGACGCACCCACAGGATGTTCAGGCGCATTTTCCCGTCAGGATTCATGGATGGAAGCGCGGCAATCGTTACGATGGACGAAACATTTCCGTATTTGAGGGAACCCATTAGAAAAACGGCCTGATCTGCAAAGATAACCATTGGATCGTCCAGCAACATGTCTCCTCCTAGCGGCTGGGGCCAGTCGTATCGGCTGATGATATCGTTGAGACCGGCTTGCTCGATGTGCAGTTCAAAGGGTTTGTCCGTCTGGACCCGGCTGAAGAAGTCCGGGCCTAACTGGTGGGTCAGGTAAGGGCTGACCTGGCGGGGATTGTCCGGCTGCAAGGGCTGGTAAGCAGCGGGTGCATGGCGAAACAGGAGAAACATGCCGCCTGCCGCACCCGCCGCAACCGCGGCCAGCGTCCAGAACCATAGCCATACACTGGACTTATCTTTCTTTATTGGCGGAATCGGTTTTTTCATTCCATTGTCTCGAAACTCGAAATTTGATACTTGCTCTCAAAACGTGTTCTGATTATAGTGAAGCGTCTTTATCTTGACAGAAAATTATGACAGAAATTATGATTGAGAAAGGAAATTCCGTGGCAAATCATTTTGCGGATCGTTTAGCCAGTGCCGTCAAACAGAAAAACACCCCGCTGGTCGTCGGGTTGGACCCGGTCTATGCCCGTCTGCCGGAGTCCATCCGGGTCAATCGGTTTATGAATGACGAAACGGATGTTACCGCTTCTGTTGATGCAATCTTTACGTTTTGTGCCCGCACGCTCAAGATCGTGGCGCCCCTCGTGCCTGCGGTCAAGATTAATATCGGCTATTTTGAGCGGTATTTCTGGGAAGGACTGGAAACCTATTACGCGCTGGTTTCGGAAGCCGAGGCCTTGGGGCTGGAAGTTATCGGTGATGTCAAACGCGGCGATATTGGCCATACGGCGGCTGCCTATGCCGAAGCGCATCTTCAGAATCCGGAATTTTCGGATATGGAAGATATTCTTGTGCCCGATGCGATTACCATTAACGGATTTGCCGGGGCGGAAGGCATTCTGCCGTTTGCCGATATGGCGGACGAACAGGGCAAGGGTGTTTTTGTGTGGGTCCGTGCCAGCAACAGGACGGCTGCAAGCATTCAGGATTTTGCCGATGCGGCAGGTGTCAAGATGTATGAGAAACTGGCCCAAATCGTGGGCGAGATCGCCGTCCAGAGCAAGCGTATCGGGTCTTCCGGTTACAGCAATATCGGCATGGTCATCGGCGGGACCAGCCCCGAAGAAACCACAGTCCTGCGGCAGCGGTACCCCCAATGCTGGTTTCTGGTGCCCGGCTTCGGCTCGCAGGGGGCGACGGCAGCGGACTGCGTGCGGTTCTGCAACCGCGACGGTCTGGGGGCGCTGATTAACGCCTCTCGCTCGATTCTTTACGCCTTTTCGGATGCTAAATACAAGGATCAATTCGGCGATAACTGGGAAAAATGCATTGAGCAGGCGACCATTGACGCGAAAATAGAATTAGCCAAAGCAAAAGGCTGATTTTTATGGATATAATTAACCATGAAGGGACAATATTTTCTGTTTTGAAAAAACGTCATAAACAGTGCGTTCTTCATGGTAAAAATTAACATGGAAAAGAGTTTCTTTCGCAATAAGCGTGTTGTGGTGATGGGGCTGGGGCGGTTTGGCGGCGGGCTGGATTCAGCCCTGTTTGCGGTCAAAGCAGGGGCAAATGTCCTGGTGACCGACTTGGCAAACGAAGCCGAACTGCAGGATTCGATTGCGGAACTCGAAGCTCTGGATATTGAGTACCGCCTCGGCGAACACAGGGAGGACGATTTTCGCCATGCCCAGGTGCTGGTTGTCAACCCCGCCGTCCCGCCGGATAATAAATATGTGCAGATTGCTCAACAGGCCGGGGTCTTTATAACGTCGCAGATGGAACTGTTTTTTCAGATGTGCCCGGCACGGATTGTCGGCATTACCGGCGCCAACGGCAAAAGTACCACAACCGCGCTGACGGCGCATTTGCTGCAGGCCGGCTGCGGACAGAAAGGGGTCGGCTATCAAAAGGTCTGGCTGGGCGGCAACATCGGGCATCAGCCGCTGCTGGATATTGTTGACGAAATCGATAAAAATGATATTGTTGTGTTGGAAATCAGCAATTTTCAGCTTGACCAGCTTGCCTGCATACAGGCCTCCCCGTATATCGCCCTGATTACCAACCTGACGGCCAATCACCTCGACCGACACGGGACATTTGAGTCCTACTGCCGCACGAAGGAATTTATCTTTAAGTACCAAAAATGCGATTCGGCCAATCCTGCGGTTTCGATTTTTAATGCGGAGGATTCCGTTACCCGTGCCTGGTACCAGAGGTACCTTGGCGAAAACGGACGCCGCTGCCTGGCGTTTTGTGCCGATGATGTCCCGGACGAATATATCCGCGTCTTTGGCTTGCCGGGCCGGGCCAATCGGTCCAATCTGGCCGCAGCGATGTCGATTGTGTCATGTTTTCAGATTTCCTCCTCGCGGATCGCCGAGGCCGTCGGCACATTTAAGGGCCTGCCGAACCGATGCCAGTGGGTGGCCGAGGTCAATGGTGTTCGCTGGTATGACGACTCCAAGGCCACGACGCCCGTCAGTACAATGGCGGCACTGAACGGGATTGATGAACCCAAGATTCTCATCGCGGGCGGTTATGACAAACAGATCAGTTTTGCCGAATTAGGCGGCTGTATTGCCAAACGCGCCAAGGCGGTTGTGCTTATCGGTCAGACCGCTCCAAAGATAGCCCAGGCGATGGAATCGGCGGGCATAACCGGCTGCATGGTCCGATACGCCGATTCCATGGAGCAGGCGGTCCGCGTTTCGAACGAGCTGGCGGCGCCCGGCGATGTGGTGCTGATGAGTCCGGCTTGTGCCAGTTATGACATGTTCAAAAATTATATCCAGCGCTCCGAAGCGTTTAGCCGCGCCGTTAAAGAACTGCAATCGTGATTTATGACTGTCATGGAGCCGCAGAGAACGAAATCCGGCCATTCGCTGCGTGCCTGGATTCAGGCGGCGCGGCCGTTTTCATTTACCGCGTCGATGACGCCCGTTTTTCTCGGTGCCGCCTTGGTGCCGTATTTACAGCAATCCGCCCGATGGATATTGTTTCCGCTGATTATACTTGCTTCACTGTTTATTCACGCCGCGACGAATATGGTCAGTGAGTATTTCGATTACCGAAAGGGCGTTGACCGCCCCGACACCTGCGGCGGCAGCCGGGTGCTGGTCGATAAGCGGCTTTTGCCCAAACATGTGCTGATGGGCGGGCTGTCGCTGTTTGCGCTGACCGGCGGTATCGGGCTGATTTTTGTCGCGATTCACGGCTGGCCGATTTTGCTGCTGGGACTAATTGGCCTGCTCGGCGGTTTTTTTTATACGGCTGCCCCCGTGGGCTACAAATATCTTGGCTTTGGCGACGTGCTTGTCTTTATTTTGATGGGGCCGCTGATGGTTATCGGCAGTTTTTACGTCCTGACGGGGTCATACCAAGTCGATATTTTATTGATATCATTGCCGGTGGGGTGTCTGGTTGCAGCGATTCTGTCGGCCAATAACCTGCGGGATATCCTGCACGATACGCAGGCGGGTATCCGCAGTACCGCGTCGGTGCTGACCCATCGATGGGCGAGGGTTGAATATGCCGTTTTAATCGTATCGGCCTGCCTGATTACCCTGATTTTGATTGGGCTCAGCGTCTTGCCGCCCTGGTCGCTGCTGACGCTGCTGACTATCCCAATGGCCTTAAAAAACATTCGTGCAGCCATGCAGAGCGATGTGAATCAGCCCGAACGGATTGCCGCGCTGGATGTACAGACGGCTCAACTGCATTTGCTGTTTGGCGTGCAGTTAATCCTCTCGGTTCTGCTGGGGGCGTTTCTGTGAAAGCGGTGCGGGTGATGGTGTTGTTTGCTGCGGCGGGTTTTTTTGTCTTATTTAGCCCGTGGACAAAAAACGCCGTCCCCTTCTTCCCAATGATGACGATAACGGCAGCTTTCTTGGCGGCTGCTTCGCTGATTCCGGAACGAAACCCCGACATTTATGCATTTAAATTTAAGTTTGTCCCGCTTGGCCTTCTGGCCGCCGCCTGTTTGTATCTGCTGTTTTGGATTGGCCATTTTGTTTCAATTCGCATCCTGCCGTTTGCTGCCTCGCAGGTGGAGTCCATTTATACGATTCGAGCCGGACAAAATCCGTGGCTGATAGCGCCGCTTTTGTTTTTCGTCATCGGCCCGGCGGAGGAAATCTTCTGGCGCGGTTTTGTGCAGCGGCGACTGTCAAAACGCTATGGCGTATTCATCGGCTTTGTCGCTGCAGCGGCCATCTATGCGCTGGTGCATGTCTGGTCGTTCAATCTGATGCTTATCGCCGCCGCGGCCTTGTGCGGCGTATTCTGGGGCGTGCTGTTTGTCTTGACGAATAACCTCTGGCCGTGTATGATCTGTCATGCTGTCTGGGACGTTGTTATATTGATTTTGATTCCAGTAAAATGAATTCTCAAAGAACACATTTTGTTTTTGATCCGATTGCAGACAAATATGACCGGTTCAATCGGCTGTTCAGCTTCGGCATTGACCGCGGCTGGCGCAAAAAGCTGGTCCAGATGGTCCAGCCCCATCCGAACCAGCAGGTGCTGGACCTGTGCTGCGGGACAGGGGAGGTGGTATTCAGCTTCCTTCGGCATACGCTTGCCCGGACAGTTACGGGTGCCGATATCAGCGAAACAATGATCGATTTTGCTCAGGAAAAGCAGATTCGTTTCAGTTCCCGCCCGTGGATGCAGAACAAAACCATTGCCTGGCATGTCTGCGATGCGGCCCAAACCGGCCTGGCTCCGGGCAGTTTTGATGTTGTGACCTGTGCCTTTGGGATTCGGAATGTCCCCGACCGACAGGCCGCCTTGGGCGAAATGCACCGACTCCTCAAATCCAAAGGCAAGCTGGGCATACTGGAGTTTTCACTGCCTGCCCATCCGTTAGGGCGTACCCTTTACGGATTTTATCTTCACCGCCTGGTGCCGCGCCTGGGCAAGTGTATCCTTGGTGCCCCAGAACCCCTGCACTATCTGGCAAACTCCATTCAGGGTTGGCATGATGAGGCGAATTTTGCCGCCGAACTGGACAAAGCCGGGTTTAAATTGATCCGCAAGACCCCCCTGACCGGCGGCATCGCCACCCTCTGGCTGGCGCACAGCCGGTAGCCCGGGGTTCCTGCTGATTCTGCTGTTGCCAAAAACGGAAAGCGTCGATATAGTATCTGGGTTTCAATTTTTCGTTAACTTTTTCAGGATAAGTGCATGACATTTACGCAATTACTGGCATTGGCCCAGTCCGGAAAACTTCGAGTCTGTGCCGATTCACGGCGTGTGCAGCCCGGCGATATATTCGTGGCCGTCTGCGGAACACAGGTCGATGGACATGACTATATCGATACGGCACGGGCGAAGGGGGCCGGCTACATTGTCGCCCAGCGGCCCATGGCAGGGGTTGAGTGCATTCTTGTGGAGGATCCGGCCCGGGCGCTGGGGGTATTAGCGCAGGCCTCCTTTGACAACCCCAGCGCCAAGCTGACAAATCTGGCGGTTACCGGAACCAACGGCAAGACGACCACCTCCTTTATGGTTCGTTCGATCATTGAACATACCGGCGCCAAATGCGGTCTCATCGGAACGATTGAATACAGCACGGGGGCGGGTACGGTTGCCGCACCCCTGACAACGCCGGATGCCATCACCATCGCCTGCGCCGCCGATGAAATGGTTCGCACCGGGGCCGAATATATGATGATTGAGGCCAGCAGCCATGCCCTGAGCCAAAGGCGGCTGGCGGGCATCTCGTTCACTGCGGCGGCGTTCACCAACCTGACCGGCGACCACCTGGACTATCACAAAACGCTGGACGACTATCTGGAAGCCAAGCTCTCGCTTTTTATGGACCTTCCGCCTCACGGATTGGCGATCTTAAACTATGAATCGGACGAAGCCCACACCATCGCCGAGGTGATTGAGCCGGCCACGCGCATTCTCTGGTATGGCATTGACCGCGATGTGGATATCAACGCCCGCGTGCACCGTATGGATGCGTCGGGCAGCGTATTCAGCATCGTTTTCAACAATTACAGCGAAAAGGTTGTTACCCCGCTTCCGGGTCGGCACAATATCCTCAATTGTCTGGCTGCGGCGGGGCTTTGTCTGGCGGCCGGTTTCCGGCTGAATGATATTGCCGACGGTTTAGCCGTGCTTGAGTCGGTGCCGGGACGTCTGGAACCGGTGTGCTGCGAAGGCCTGCAGCGGCGAAAAATCGGCGTTTTTGTCGATTATGCCCACACCGACGATGCGCTAAAGAACGTATTGGCGACGCTTAAGCCGCTATGCAAAGGCCGCCTGATTGTCCTGTTCGGCTGCGGCGGCGACCGGGATAAAACCAAACGTCCCCGCATGGCTCGCGTGGTCGAACAAATGGCTGATCTGATGGTCGTTACCAGCGACAATCCGCGGACCGAAAATGCCGATGCCATCATCGAAGATATTCTGGCGGGTTTTTCCGACCGTAACAGTCCCCGTCTGATGGTTGAATCGGACCGGGCCAGGGCGATTCGGCTTGCCATCGAATCAGCGCGGCCCAATGATATGGTGCTGCTGGCCGGGAAAGGACACGAGAATTACCAGATTATCGGCAGCGAAAAGCATCATTTCAGCGATGCTGAAGAAGTTCGGAAAGTGGTTGAAAATTAACGTTGAGAGAGGAATTTTCCGGTTTCATGAATCCTATTCGACTCCAGCAGCTTATCGAAAACGTTCAGGGGCAACCGTTGAACGCGGATGCAGATATGTCCGAAAAGGTTACGGGCGTCAGCATCGATTCCCGAACGGTTGAGCCGGGACAGGCCTTTTTTGCAATTCGCGGCGAAAATTTCGACGGCCATGAATATGCTGTTTCGGCGATTGAGAAAGGGGCCGCCTGCGTGGTCGTTGAACGCCCTGTTGCCCTGCCCCCAAAATACGATACTCCGGTAATTGGCGTAGACAACACGATTGCGGCGTTGGGTCGGTTGGCGACATGGTATCGCTCGCAGCTTGGCGCGACGGTCATTGCAATTACCGGCTCTGTGGGAAAGACGACGACCCGCAACCTCCTGTGTCAGGTTTTGAGCCGGTTTTACAAATGCCGGCAAGCCCAGAAAAGTTTTAATAATCATATCGGTGTGCCGTTGACCATCCTTTCTGCGCAGATGGATGACGACATTTTATTGCTGGAGTTGGGCAGCAACCATCCCGGCGAAATTGCAGTCCTGACCCGCATGGTCTGCCCCGATGTCGCCGTGATAACCCTGGTCAGCCCCGCCCATTTGGAGGGTTTCGGAACGCTGGATGCGATTTTGAAAGAAAAGGCCTCTATCGCCTGGGGTGTTAAATCGAAAGGGATGCTCTATATCAACGGGGATCAACCGCAGCTTGTGGAGTATATTAAAAAAACGTATGCTCGCCGAGTGACAACGTTTGGAACAAGTCCGAATTGCGATGTTATCGGGGCAGACCTCCGCACAGAAGGCAGCGCCGGCTGGCTTTCGATCGAGGGCCGACGTATCAGCGTGCCGCTTGCGGGCAGAGCGAATCTGATGAATGTTCTGACCGTTTGGTCGATTTGCCGGGATTTGAAAATCACCTTATCGGACTTCGCAGAGGCGATACAGTCCATTAAGCCGATTGCCATGCGGCTGCAGATGCATGCCATTGGACGGTTGACGGTATTGGATGACTGTTATAACGCAAATCCCGTTTCCATGGCCAATGCTCTATCCTGCCTGCATTCCATCGGCATCCGCAGCGGCGGCCGGACGGTTTTTGCCGCCGGTTGCATGGGCGAGTTGGGGGAACAATCGAAACAGCTGCATCAGGAACTTGGCGCCAACGCCGTCGCCGAAGGCGTGCAGGTCATCCTGGCTGCCGGTCTGTTTGCACAGGATATATTAAGCGGGGCAAAACAGGCCGGCCTGCCGGAAGACCGAATGCAGGCGTTTGAAAATACCGGGCAACTGTGTGATAATCTGCATAAATGGCTTCGGCCTGACGATATAATATTGGTCAAGGGCTCCCGTTCGGCGGGAATGGAAAAGGCAATCATCCGGCTGCGGGAGCTGGTTGAGAAACAGGAAGAATCTGCTGTGTTTGAGGCAGAGGTACAGCAAAGGAAGTAACCCTTGGTTTATCATCTGTTATGGTGGCTTAGAGATGTTTTTACGCATAAGATCGGTCTGTATGCGTATCAGGACGTGATGTTTCGGGCGATCCTGGCGGCTCTGACCAGCTTGGTGATTGCGATCTTGCTGGCGCCGCGGGTCATTCGCTGGCTGATGCGAATGAAAGTCGGCGACCGGCCGGAATTTCATCATGCGGCGCTCAATGAGCTGATGCGCGACCGCGCCAACACCCCCACGATGGGCGGCATCATCATTTTGTCTGCGATTCTGGCTGCGACACTGCTGTGGGCTCGTCTGGACAATCCCTTCGTTCACAAGGCGCTCTTTACCCTCATCTGGTTCGGCGGCATCGGGGCGGTGGATGACTGGCTCAAGCTGACCAGTAAAATCCGTCAGCGCAGCCGCGATGGCCTCAGGGCTTGGGAAAAGCTGGTGTTTCAGTTTGGCGGGGCGGTGCTGGTAGCGATCTTTCTGTATTCGGATTTTCGCGACCTTGACGATGCCCGCCGCCTGTGGCTGCCTTTTTACAAATACGGCGTCCCTCTGACCGGCTGGATGTTTGCGGTGCTGACCGTTATTTACATCTCGGCGACCAGCAACGCGGTCAATCTGACCGATGGTATGGATGGCTTGGCGTCGGGGTGTCTGGGCATTGTGTCAACCGTGCTGGTCATCCTGTGCTATATCGCCTCCGAAATAATGTCTCGCTCCGGCCATACCTGGGCCAGTTACCTGCTTTTGCCGCATGTGCCCCAATCCGGCGAACTGTGCATTTTCTTTGCCGCAATCACGGGAGCCATGCTCGGCTTTTTGTGGTACAATTGCCACCCGGCCCAGGTGTTTATGGGGGACATTGGTTCCCTGCCGTTGGGAGCGGCAATGGGCTATGGTGCCGTTGTGACGCGCAATGAAATCCTTCTGTTTGTTATCGGCGGCGTGTTTATGATGGAACTGTTCAGTGTCATTCTGCAGGTGGGGTACTTTAAGTACACCGGCGGAAAACGCATCTTCCGCTGTGCCCCGATTCACCACCATTTTCACTTGGCGGGCTGGTCCGAACCCCAGGTTGTGGTTCGTTTTTGGCTGCTATCCATTGCTTTTGCAGTGCTGGCGCTGGCCACCCTGAAACTGCGTTAATCCAAAAGCAAACGCCTCTGAAATTGCCCCGGTATGTGTAGGTCCGACAGAATAAAGCCGTCTATTCCGCCGGCTCAAGCGGCGGTTCTGGTACGGGCGGCTCTTGATTGAGCCGCGGTTGGCGGGGCGGCAGCGCACCTTCGGAAGGCAGTGGCAGTTCATCAGGCATACCGCGCCGCGGTCTATGCATCCCGTTGCGGTCGCCTTCAGTACCGCCGGGACCCATACGCGGTTCATCCTGATCTCTGCGTTCCTCTCCGGGCCTTCGCCGATGCATTCGCTGGAAACCTTCCTGCATTCGCTTGATACGATCCTGCCAGAGTTGTTTTTGAGCGTTGTCGAGGATCGCCAGAATTTCCTCGTTCATCGCTTCGATTTCCTGGCGAATTTTCGGCTGGGCTTCGGTGCGGATTGCGTCGATTGCGCTCATGCGTTTTGTAATTATCGGCTTGAGTTGTTCCTGCTGTTGGGGCGAAAGATGCAGTTCTTGCATCATGCGGCCCACCATTCGCTCCGACACAAATTCAGGCATTGGCGGCAGGTCTGGAGAGGTCTGCTGAGGCATTACCATCAGCGTAATCCCTGAGCCGATTACAATTCCCGAAACAAGAATCAGTATGCTGAAAAGCAGCGGCTTCAGCATTGGTTTTCGTACACGCGCTTCAGGTTTCGGGTCGGACTGATTCATTGTATGACCCATGAAACATAGGTTATTACTTCACTGACGGAATCCGAACTGGATTGCCACAACAGGGTAGCCGCGATCAAAATGCAGGCGGCCGCTGCGGCCGAAGCCATTCCCATCCAGACATACGCTCGATAAGGATCGGCATTGCGCCCCATGAGCGAAGACACCGAAGCCGCAACCGCATCGGCCGCGTCCACACAAGGAGCACATTCCTGCTGTGCAAGCAAAACCAGATTTTTGAAGATTAGTTTTTTCATTATTCTATCTCTAATTGTATATCGGCATTTTTAAGCAGCGCTTTAAGCTTCTGTTTGGCCCGATACGTTTGTACTTTTACCAGCGACAAACTCCAGCCCGTCCGCCGGGCGGTTTCCTCAACATCGCACTGTTCCAGACACCGTAGCGTCAGAACCAGTCGGTCCCGGGGCGGCAGATGGGAAAGCAGGCGATGCACAATTTCGGCGGCCTGTTGAGGACTCATGGACTCCGGTTCCGTTTGAACAACCTGTTCCCACTGTCTGTCATCGAGAGACGCATGCTGGTGCCGGTTGCTTTGTTTCCAGAAATGGTACCCTGTACGCGTGGCAATGCGGCTCAGCCAGTGTTCAAACGGGGCCTGTGCCTTGTAGGTGTGCAGAGACAAATACGCCTGCACAAATGTCTCTTGGACAAGCTCTTCGTGGCAGGTTTTATCCCGTGTGAACCGCCAGAGCAGTCGGGAAACATGCGCCTGGTACCGCTCCACCAGCCGGCGGTACGCATCAGAATTTCCATTTTGGGATAGGCGTATATCGTCAAGGTCGGGCAAACGGACTATGGCGGTTTTTTCCCTCTGGTTTGCCGAGGAAAAGAAAACCTGCCCGTCCGCAGGCATCGGCATCGCAAACGCCGTTCTTTCCGGCAGAATAATAGCGAGGCGTTGGAATAAAAATTGAACGCTGTCATCAATCATCTTGCCGCCAGTATAAGATATTTGGTTCCCGCAAGCAACATTTCTGCCGTCAGATTCCCCCGCGTATAAGGGTGTGAGTTTACTTGTCAATGAACACGCCTATTTTTTCGCCGCATTACAGACCCATCCGGAAACAGCATTTTCGAGCGGTTTTGAAGATTTTAAGAATCTATTCTGGGTACTCTATAATGCTAATGGAACGCATCAAGCGGGGGGTTACAGATTATTTGCTGGATTTTTCAAAAAGACATTAATATATTGACGATACGGGAGGTATTATGTCTAAAATACATGCTGTCAGGCAAGTGTAATTACTGCCGCAGTTTAGCGATATAATATGCGGTATTGATTGACAGGAGGATCAAATAATCCAGTTCCGCCAAGCTATAGTGAGGGTGTTCCGTTGAATTGGCAAGATAAATGACCCCGTGGACATTTTGTTCCGCTGAAATTGGCACGATCATAACCGACCGGATTCCCCGCACCGTGATCTGTTTGGGGAGCTGGTGGATAAGTAAATACTTATTTCCGGCAGTCGCTTCAGCCAGGCTGGCTGGAAGCGCCAAATCCGTCCGGTCAAGATGCTCCGTGGTAATCTGTCGGCCGCCCTCGATATCCATCGGGCCGCTGGTACTTTTTCGCAAAGCCAGCCAGACATGTTTTGCTGCGAATTGTCTAAACAGCAGATCCATCAGGTTTTTATACAAAGCATCGATGCTTTTCTGTTTACCCAGCAGATCAATCGCTTCATGATAGTTTTTTATCCGCTTGGCGGCAAACTTGACCGGCGGGGCGTCAAGGGCGTCCATCTTTCGTTCGACCGTGTGCAGTTCGCGTGAAACAGGGTGTTCTCCGGCAAGAGTATCTTCCATTTCGATGCGGCGGTTCTGGTCTTCCTCGGCTTCAAGACTCACGCGGATCAGAAAATCGGCAACGCGGACGACATCATTGTGTTTGAGTTCGCTTTTATGGATGGGATGGCTGTTCAGGTAGGTTTTATTCGATGAACCCAGGTCTTCAACCATCCAGTCCCCATCCTTGGTTGTGTAAAATACGGCATGTTGACGGGAAACGGACTTGTCCGGTAGAAAAACCTGGTTGCCCATTTGCCGGCCGACATACACAGGTCCCTGGTCGAATTTCAGTTCATTAACGCTGCTCTCGCCAAGACTGATAAATAATCGCACAGGTATTCCTCCCAAAAAATCCTTTTAGTCGATATAATTCTAACAGGGCAAGGAGCTTTTGTCAAATATCCTTGAAATTTCAGACAATTATGGGTAAATTCAAACGCACCAAAGGATTACCCGCTGACAGGCGGGTACTGTTTTGGAGGAGTGACCGAGCGGCTTAAGGTGACGGTCTTGAAAACCGTTGTGGGGAAACCCACCGGGGGTTCGAATCCCTCCTCCTCCGTTTTTGAAAAGTCGATAACGAGCGAGAATGCATGTTTTTTTATGCCATTATATTTTTATTTTGATAAGTTATGGAAAATGGAAATAAAAGAAAGACCCCATAACATCGCAGATTTTAAGTTGTTTTTGCGGTTTTAAGAGAAATTCACATTGTTTTACCAAAGGGAATAAATCAGCATGAATTATCCATACTCCGACGATTCAAATAATCGACACAAAAAAGGTAGATTTCGGCCTGATGCAGACTCCAGTCAGAAAATCGACAAAAACAAGCGGTTCTGTACATCACGTCAGCGGCTTATGAAGACGCTTAATCATCAGGAACCGGATCGAGTGTGCGTAGATTTCGGGGCCGGCGGACAAACCGGGATGGGAGCCGGCGCGGTTTATCGACTGCATAAGGAACTCATCGGCAATCCGGGTTACCGGGTTCGGATTATCGAGCCGTACCAGATGCTCGGCGAGATCGATGACCCGTTGAAACAGGCCATGAACGTGGATGTTGTCGGGTTTAATCCGCCGGTGAATATGTTCGGATTTCGAGATGAGGGATTCAAGCCGTTTGATATGCCGGACGGAACGCCTGTTCTGGTTCCGGAAAAGTTCAATTACACCGTTGACGAAGAGGGGAGTATTTTGATGTATCCGCAAGGAGATACATCTGTACGACCGTGTGCCAAAATGCCTGCGACCGGCTATTTTTTTGACGCGGTCAACCGGCAGAAACCCTTTCGGGAAGAAGACCTGAATCCTGCTGACAACTGTGAGGAGTTCGGCTTATTGAGTGACCGGGACATCAACTATTTTTCACAAAAGGCCGCCGACTTACATGCAAACACCGATTATGGCCTGTATATGACCCTTCCGGGAACTGCGTTTGGCGACATTGCGCTGGTACCGGCTACTTTTTTAAAGAATCCCAAAGGAATCCGGGATGTTGAAGAATGGTACATTTCGACGGCGATGCGTCGAGATTATATTTATAAAGTATTTGAGGTGCAGTGTGCATTTGCGCTTCAGAATATCGAGCGGTTAGCCGAAGCAGTGGGCGATAAGGTCCAGGTTGTTTTTGTAAGCGGGACAGATTTCGGCACGCAGCGGGGATTGTTTATTTCCAAACAAGCCTATCGCGATCTGTTCAAGCCCTTCCATAAGGCGGTCAATGATAAGATTCATGAATTGACGAACTGGAAGACGTTCATTCATTCCTGCGGCGCTGTTTATGAGCTGATTGGGGACTTTATTGAAGCGGGTTTTGATGTCCTGAATCCGGTGCAGTGTTCCGCCGATGGGATGGACCCCCGGACTCTGAAAAAGGAATTTGGCCGACAGATTGTCTTCTGGGGCGGGGGAATCGATACGCAGCAAACGCTTCCCTTTGGGAGCCCGGAGCAGGTCTATCGCCAGGTGAGAGAGCGTATTGACATTTTTGCCGAAGGAGGTGGATTTGTTTTTAACAGCATTCATAACATTCAAAGCAATGTTCCCACAGAGAATCTGTTGGCCTTGCTGAAGGCAGTAAACGACGCTCGAAACTGAGCTTCCCGGAATCCGTTTGTTTTTGTGCTATGATAAACGGAAAAAACGGGCGTTCAGCGGCAATTTTGATATATTTAGCGACAATCGTGTAAACCGCAACGAGGAGACGGGATAGAACGGAATGTATCAGACATTATTCCATACCCTGCAAACACATTATTTTTACGGAGAATCTCTGGGCTTAATGGAAGACAGTGAAGGGTGCCTGATTATAGTTTAATAAAGGGGAAATTCGATGCTTAGTTCAAATTTACACTCTCAGGAAGATGCAGCGCAGACGCCGCGTTTTAATATGGCGTATATCTGGAGTATTTCACTGGTTGCAGCAACGGGCGGGCTGCTGTTCGGTTATGACTGGGTTGTCATCGGGGGCGCCAAGCCATTCTTTGAAAAGTTTTTCAATATTGAAAACAGCGCCTATCTGAGCGGGTGGGCAAACAGTTGCGCGCTGGCCGGATGCCTGGCGGGTTCGCTTATTTCGGGAGGCCTGAGCGACCGGTTCGGGCGTAAAAAACTGCTGATTATTTCGGCCGTGTTGTTTGCCGTTTCGAGTGTTTTGACGGGCTGGGCAATGAGCTTTGTGATGTTTGTTGTTTGGCGTATTGCCGGCGGTGTAGCGATCGGAATGGCGTCAAATCTGTCGCCGATGTATATCGCAGAGGTTTCACCGGCGCATATTCGCGGCCGCCTTGTGGCGATTAACCAGTTGACAATCGTGATTGGTATTCTTGCCGCACAACTGATAAACCTGCACATCGCACAGCAGGTTCCAGCGGATGCTACGGCGGACATGATACGGCAGTCCTGGAACGGCCAGTACGGCTGGCGATGGATGTTTTCCGCTGTTGCGGTGCCCTCGGTATTGTTCTTTATCGGGGCGATTGTGATACCCGAAAGCCCCCGATGGCTTATCAAGAACGGCAAAAGCGAGCTGGCCGGCAAAATACTCGGTCGAATCGGGGGGACTGATTACGCCCGGTCGGCGGTAATCGACATACAAAACACCATCAGCGCCGATGAAGTCCGGCATGTGCGGTTTTTGGACCTGGCTGCGCCGGGGGTGGTGAAAATACTCGTGATTGGGATTGTGCTTGCGGTTTTGCAGCAGTGGTGCGGGATTAATGTGATTTTTAATTATGCCGAGGAGATATTCAAAGCCGCCGGCTATGACATTTCCGACACACTGAAAAATATCGCCTGGACGGGTTCCGTGAACCTGCTGTTTACCTTTGCGGCGCTGGCGATTGTTGACAGGGGCGGAAGGCGGGTGCTGATGCTGTTTGGCGCGATAGGGCTGGCGATCATTTATACGGTCATGGGAGCGTGCTACCAGTGGCAGGTCAGAGGGCTGCCGATGCTGTTGCTGGTGCTCAGCGCGATTGCCTGCTACGCGATGTCGCTGGCGCCGGTAACATGGGTGCTGATTTCGGAGATATTCCCGAACCGGATTCGCGGGGCGGCGGTTTCCATCGCGGTCTCGTCGTTATGGGTCGCCTGTTTTGTGCTGACTTTTACGTTCCCGATTCTGAATAACGCCCTGGGGCCTGCCAAAACATTCTGGGCTTATGCGGTGATCTGTCTGGCCGGGTTTGTGTTTATCCTGATGCGAGTGCCGGAGACAAAAGGTAAAACGTTAGAACAGATAGAACGTGAGCTGGCCGGGACAAATGCGGGGATTGGAGAATAAAGAATGGAAGGGTAACCGGTCGTTAGATTCATTCTTAAAAGATGGCGGATTCAACTCGCCCGTGCAGCTGAGTTAAATCTTATTTCATTATCCCGGGATTTTTTCATACAATCAATATCGCATAAAGAATAAACACGAGCGGACAGAGAAACAGATTATGCCAGGACCTTTTACACTGCTGATAAAACCCGCCGGGCCGGATTGTAATGTTGCCTGCCGGTACTGTTTTTATGCCTGCAAAGCCGACATGTTTGGCGAACAGGCCCACCGCATGAGCGGCGAAATTCTGGAACGGCTGGTAAAAAGCTATCTCGAATGCCGCTTTGCACAGAGCGGTTTTGCGTGGCAGGGCGGCGAACCGACGCTGATGGGGCTGGATTTTTACAAACGGCTGGTGGCATTGCAGCGGTACTACGGCAGGCCGGGGCAGGTCGTATCCAATGCCCTGCAAACCAATGGGATTCTCCTGGACGACGAATGGGGCAGGTTTCTGGCCGAATACAAATTTCTGACGGGCATCTCCTTAGACGGCCCAAAGGAATACCACGACATTTACCGCAAAGACAGGGCGGGCAATGGCACATTTGACCGGGTGATGGCCGGAATCGAGGCCTGCCGGCGGAATAATGCCGAATATAATATTCTGGTTTTGTTGAATAACATTAACGTTCAGCATCCCGACGAACTGTTCGATTTCTTCACAGGATTGGGAGTCCAGTTTCTCCAGTTTGTGCCGTGTGTGGAGCGGACCGATGAGGACCCGCACAAAGCCGCCCCCTACAGCATTACGCCGAAGGAATACGGCGTATTTATGAACCGTATCTTTGACCGCTGGCTGGAGTATGGTATCCGCAATCTCAGCGTGCGTCTGTTTGACAGTTTGCTCAACTGTCTTGTGGGCGGGCCGCCGACAGAGTGTACATTCGGCCGCCGCTGTGCCGATTATATCGTGGTTGAGCATAATGGCGATGCGTTTTGCTGCGATTTTTATGTGACCGGCGATACCCGGCTGGGCAATATCATGGAAACGCCGATTGAACAGTTGGCGGAAAATGAGGTCAAACGCCTCTTTAATCGAAAAAAGATGGACATTGATAATAAATGCCTTGTTTGCCGATATCTGGATATCTGCAGGGGCGGCTGCCCCAAGGACCGGGCGATGCTGACCGGAACGCATAAACTCCCCAGCTATTTCTGTGAGGGCTATAAAATGTTCTTCGACCACGCGCTGCCCCGACTGCGGGCGATAGCCCAAAATATCCGGCAGGAGCACAAATCGAATTGATTTTTTGCCACAGAGAACACAGAGGAAAAAGAGAAAAACAACAAACGTCATTCCCGCGAAGGCGGGAATCCAGAAGGGCAAGGAAAATTTATGGAAACTGAAGAATTGTTAGGGAAAGAAATAGTATTTGGAATTACCGGTGAAGATTACGTGAAATGGGCAGAAACGTTGCTTTCTAAAGGTTGTGAAAACGAAAATATTGAGGCGCTGGCATCGCTTGGGCTTGAATCTCCAATTGATACTGACGAAGCAAAGTTATATTACAATAAGATTATCAAAGAATTAAAAATGTCTTTGCCGGAAAAAAAAGATGCTTTGATGGCCTATGCAAAATACTTGGCAAGGCAAGTAGTAGACAAAAAAATATCTCCTGAAAATGGAGCATCGATGTTGTTTAGAATCTGCAGGGAAGCAGATTACCCCAAAGAATTGATTGACTGGTACATAATAACTGAGGAACCGGGCCATATTCGATCAGATTCGATTGACTTTGCCGCCCTTAATCAAAACTTTGACCAATATATTGTTAAAATGGCGAGGCATCTATTGGCAAATGAATAACCCCATCCAACAATACTATCAATTACGCAGTGAAGTTGGCCAGTTTTCGGTGAAGCTGAGCGGCGTTCATTTTGGCCATATTGCCTGCCGGAAAGGGTGTTGCGAGTGCTGTATGGATTTGTCGGTCTGGCCGGTGGAGTTTTATGCGATTGTTGAGGAGATGAAGGCCATCGGATGGCCGAAGCCGAAGTTGAACGCGGACAAAGAATGCGGCTTTCTCGATGAGCAGGGCGGCTGTCAGATTTACCCGTTTCGCCCGTTGATTTGCCGGACGCACGGTCTGCCGCTGGCCTATTGGTATGACGACACCAACCCGCCGGGCTATGGTGTGATGTTCTGCAAAAAGAATTTTACCGGTGTAGACGACATCGACTTCGGTTCAAACAGCACATTGAACATGGACACGATTAACGAACAACTGGCCCGTATCAACATTGTCTTTATTGATGAAAATAAAGACCTGTCGTTTGAACCCACAACTCGCATTGAATTACGGGAATTATTGACTCATTTGTAATGCGGAGAGGAAACAGAAACTTGATTTATAAAGGACTAAAATGAACAGAAGAGAGTTTCTAAGCAAGACCTCAGCGGGAATACTGTCCCTGTCGCTGGCCGGTTGTTTTAATGCTCGGAGAAATGCTGCGGGACATAAAAAGCCGAATTTCGTGATCATTTTTACGGACGATCAGGGCTACGCGGATGTCGGCTGCTACGGTGCGGAGGGGTTCCAGACGCCGCATCTGGACCAGATGGCACGGGAAGGGATGCGGTTTACGGATTTTCATGTTTCCCAAGCCGTCTGCAGTGCGTCCCGGGCGTCTTTATTGACCGGCTGCTACTCCAATCGCGTCAGTATTCTGGGGGCTTTGATGCCGTGGGATACAAACGGGCTCCATCCCGACGAACAAACCATTGCCGAAATTCTAAAGCCCGCCGGCTATACCGCGGGGATCTTCGGAAAGTGGCACTTGGGTCATCACCGGCCGTTTTTGCCGCTGCAGCACGGGTTTGATGAATACGCGGGGCTTCCCTATTCAAATGACATGTGGCCGGTCGATTATGACGGGACGCCGTTTGCGGAAAAGCAAAGCGCAAAAAGTCCCGGGAAGGCGGAATATCCGCCGTTGCCGTTGATGGAAGGTAATAAAAAGGTTGATGAGATTGGCACCCTGTCGGATCAGGATCGCCTGACAACGCTTTATACGGAAAGGGCGGTGGCGTTTATTGAGAAAAATAAGAATCGTCCGTTTTTCCTGTATATGCCGCATTCCATGCCGCACGTTCCGCTGGGGGTTTCGGAAAAATTCAGAGGTAAAAGTCAACAGGGGCTTTACGGTGATGTCATCATGGAAATCGATTGGTCCGTGGGACAGATACTTGCAGCGTTGAAATCCAGCGGCTTGGATGAGAATACGCTGGTCATTTTTGCCAGCGATAACGGCCCCTGGCTCAATTTCGGAAATCATGCGGGAAGCGCAAAACCCCTGCGGGAAGGCAAGGGGGCCATGTGGGAAGGGGGCGCTCGAGTTCCCTGTGTCATGCGATGGCCCGGGCATATTGAAAAGGGATTGACCTGCAGCAAAATGGCGGCGACGATTGATATTCTCCCGACCATGGCCGCGATTGCCGATGTACGCCTGCCGGAAAAGAAAATTGACGGCGTGGATATAAGTCCGCTGCTGGCCGGAGATGAAAAAGCCAACCCGCGCAAACAGTATTATTACTATTATGGAGAAGCCCTTCAGGCGGTTCGGGAAGGGAAATGGAAGCTGGTCTTTCCGCATTCCTACCGCACCTATAATGGCGTCAAGCCCGGCAAGGACGGCTGGCCGGGACCTTATGCCAAAGGGCAAACCGGACTGGCGCTCTATGATTTGGAAAAGGATGTCAGTGAGTCTGTGAATGTGGCCGACGGCCATCCCGGCGTTGTTGCGCGGCTTGAAAAGCTGGCCAGGCGGGCACGGCATGAACTCGGTGATGCTCTTACCAATCAACAAGGCGCTGACGTACGCCCGTGCGGGCAGGTTGAAGGCGAAGAAAGCCGATAAACGGCGGGCTGTTTCATAGTTTCACAGAGTGTTTCAGCATTGATGTGTGAAAAGTTTTCGTGTATTGCCGCGGCGTCGTACGCCTCGGTCAGCTCGTGCCGGTCGGCTCCCAGCGTGATGGCGATATACCGCATCCCCGCTGCGCGAGCCGCCTTAAATCCTGACGCCGAATCCTCAAAAACCAGGCATCGTTCGGGCCGGACTCCCAGCCCCTCGGCCGCCTTCAAGAACAGTTCCGGATCCGGTTTCCCCGCCGCAACAAGATCGCGGTAAGTAACCGCCCCAAAATAGCGCCGCAGGTTCATTCCGTCGAGAATAAAATCGACATTTTCCTTTGGTGAATTGGACGCCGCCGCACACGGAATGCCCCGTTGGGTCAGGGCCTCCAGCAGGGCGGTCAGCCCCGGCGTTTCCTGCATCACCGGCCGGAAAGAATCCCGATAAATGCCTTCCTTCTCCTCTTCGATTTTACGGATAAAGGGCTTGTCAACATCCGCGCCGAACAGGTTCAGCACGATTTTATCGTTGCTGCGGGCGTGGATTTTCTCATGATAGGACGGATGATCCAGCGGGATCCCGTACCGCCGGCACAATTCAAACCAGGCCCGCCGATGGTACGGCGTATTATTGACCATTGTGCCGTCCAGGTCAAAAATGACGCCCCAGTGATTGCTTGTTGTGTTTTCTGGCATCCGGAAATTTCCTTAATTTAATAGCATAGGAATTTGTATTTGATGGTTTTTGAAGAACAAAAGGGATAGGTAGTGAACTATATGTGGTCTTTAGATAGGTTAAGTGGTGTGATCGGGATGT
>JAKEGM010000151.1 GCA_022615575.1 Planctomycetales bacterium | reverse complement strand
ACCACACCAATATGGTTTTTAAGGAATTCAAAATCCCAAATATCGTGAAAAGGACCCGAATCCCACGCCTCGCTGCTTTTAAGCTTATGGCACCAACTGTTTACTTTTCAAAGAGCTTTGCTGATATACAGGGTCTTTATTTCCCTTTATACCTATTGGGGAAACAAAAAACGGCCAAGCCCCAACATTTCGTTTTCACTTGTCCGCTTTCATCAGCCCGAAAATACTACTGTACGGCCTTTTGTTTTCTTCGTCAACCAAAAAATTTGAATTTTTTCAAAATTTTTAGAGCCGCATTCGTTGTCGGAAGCGTCAAGGGGCAGAATAATACCGAAATGGCGGCTTAGATACAATCGTAAATTTGGAAAATTTTTTAAAATTTAGGTGATTTAAAACCATATACTGTGAGAACACCTGTTGACATTCAGGGCATTTTTTTGTAAGCTATTGTAAATTAACTAGTTGCAGCAAATTGTATAAGGCCTTGTTTTTGAGAAAGGAAGCGGCGTATGAAAATTAGTGCCTTCAGAAACGGATTGATCCTTATGGCGGTTGCTGTTTTGACAGCCGTTATCCATGCCGAAGTGAAACTGCCGGCGCTTTTTGGAAACTCTATGGTCCTGCAGCAGAAATCCAACGTTACCGTCTGGGGCTGGGCAGAGCCGGGCGAAAAAGTTACCGTCAAAGCCGACTGGTCCCGGTCTGCCAAATCTGACCGAGCCGACAAGGAGGGCAAGTGGAGCATTAAACTTAAAACTCCCTCTGCCGGCGGTCCGCACACCCTGACCGTTTCAGGCAACAATTCGATTACGCTGAATGATCTACTCATCGGCGAAGTGTGGGTCTGTTCCGGCCAGTCCAATATGGAATATACGATGGCCTGGCTGCTCTCCGACGCCGTCAACGCAGATATCGCCAAAGCGAACTATCCGCAGATGCGGCTGTTCACCGTCAAAAAAGCGATTGCCGCTGAGCCGCTGACAGATGTTGAGGGAGCATGGCAGGCCTGCTCGCCAGATGTTGTTGCAAATTTTTCGGCGACGTCTTATTACTTTGGACAAAAACTGCATAAGGAATTGAATGTTCCGATTGGGCTGGTGTCAACGAACTGGGGTGGTACGCCTGCCGAGGCCTGGGCCAGCAAAGAAGCCCTTTCAGCATTTAGTCAGTTCAAGGATCAGATTGAGCCGTTGGGCACATCTGACCATGAGACGGCTGCCAAACAAGCATACCAGCGGGCCGTAAAAGATTGGGAAGACAAGGTCGCTGCGCTCGATGCGGGGATGCAGGAAGAATGGTTCAGTCCGTACCTGGACGACTCCGGCTGGAAAGAGATGGAATTGCCCGCCCTCTGGACCGGGGCCGAGTTGGAACCGATTGACGGGATTCTCTGGTTCAGGCGGGTCACGAATCTGCCGCCGTCGTGGGCGCATACAGATATGGAACTGCACCTGGGGCCGATTGATGATATCGCCACGATCTGGTTTAACGGCGTTAATATCGGGACAACCTTCGGTTGGAACACGCCGCGGGTCTATCAAATCCCCGCTTCGGCGCTGCATGTGGGCAAAAACACCCTTGCGGTGCGCGTCATTGATACCGGCGGCAAAGGCGGTTTTGGCGGAAAAGAAGAAGATATGCGGATCGGCCCGCTTGGCGCCGATGTCAAGACCTGCGCCACGGTGGCGCAAACATGGAAATACAAGGTCAGTGCGGCCGGCGCTGTACCAACCGTGCCGACGAACTTGTCCGCTTTTAACCAGAATACGCCAACGACGTTGTATAATGGGATGATTGCCCCGCTGATTCCGTTTCGTATCGCGGGAGCCATCTGGTATCAGGGTGAATCCAACTGCTACGACCCCATCCTGTACCGCTGTTTATTGCCGGCGATGATTGCCGACTGGCGTCAGCAATGGAACCAGGGCGATTTTCCGTTTTATTACGTGCAGATCGCCCCGTATCAGTATGACAACCAAACATGCAGTCAGGCCGTACGCGAGGCGCAGTTGATGACGCTGAATGCTTCGCCGAACGTTGGCATGGCTGTAACAATGGACATCGGAGAAGAAAAAGATGTCCATCCGAAGAATAAACAGGATGTAGGCGACCGCCTGGCCCGCTGGGCACTGGCCAAAACCTACGGCCAAAAAGATATTGTCTATTCAGGGCCGGTGTGCAAAAAGATGAAAATCGAGGACGACAAAATCCGCGTCATGTTTGATTATATAGATGGTGGACTGATGGCCAAAGACGGTACGCTGAGCGATTTTATGATTGCCGGCGACGATAAGAATTTTGTGCCTGCCCGGGCCGTCATCGATGGGGATACAGTTGTCGTGAGCAGCCAGGCCGTTCCGAATCCTGTCGCCGTGCGCTACGGCTGGAGCAACTGGGTCAGCGGGACCCTGTTTAACAAAGCAGGCCTGCCGGCCTCATCCTTTAGAACAGACGACTGGCCGCTGCAATAGACAGCGATCAGTCAGAAGGGAAGCTGTGGAGCAGGGGTACAGCCCTGTTTGCCTGTCCTTTAAGGGCAGGGCTGGAGACGCTGGCTGCGGAGTTCGGCGATAAGGGTCAGCATCCGGTCGGCCTGACGGCGTATGGCTTCGTCCGGATGTGTTACACGCGCATTCCATTTGCGGTATTCTTCATTCAGGCGTTTGCGGAAAGCCGTTTCGTCCATCTGTTCGGAAACGCCCAGCAGTTGGGCGTCATCTTCGACCATACAGCCCGAAGACAACAGGAGTTTTTGAGCCATGGCGAAAAAGCGGTTTTGCGGAATTTCCAGCAACGTTGCAATTTGCCCCAGAACGGCAAATGTCTCCCTGCTGACGCGGATGTCCATTGCGGCGGCCTGAATCGCCAGTTCCATGGCTCCCAACCGGTCGGCATTCTCGCCAAAGGCCAGGATGGGCTGGCAGGATGTCGGGGGGGTCAGTTCCGCATGGCGGGCCTGAATGGATGCAACAGTTTTTTGGGCCTCATCGTCAGCCATGAATATCGCAGCCCTGTGTCCGAACCAGCCGGTCAGCAAGTCCGTAAAGTTGTCGGATGCAGCGCCGGCCCCGGCGGCGATAACCGCCAGTTCCATGCATGCCCCCAGAACATTGAGCCGGCGGCCCCGGAGTTCCTGATAACCGTCGCAGCAGGATACATGTTCGATGACTTGTTGAGCGCATGTCAATATCTGGCCCGTAGCGGCCGAAAGGATGGATACAGAAAACAGCAGTTT
>JAKEGM010000150.1 GCA_022615575.1 Planctomycetales bacterium | reverse complement strand
GAGTTAGCAGAGAACTGTGTTTTTGATAAACAGTCGCCAGAGCCACTTCACTGCGCCCTCAGCATGCCAATATCGAAATAATGGCATCTGGAGGGACCCCTTATCGCGAACTTACGGGGTCAAATTGCCTAGTTCCTTAAAGACCGTTCTCTCGAGCGCCTGAGGATATTCTCCTCACCTACCTGTGTCGGTTTTAGTACGGTTACGCTGGCTTCATCCTTCAGCAGCTGTTTCTTGGCACCTTCGCCGGTCGCTTCAGAATCAAAAATGTCCTCGCCCTTGCGGGACCCGCACGACTAGTCACGGGACGACCTTGAAAAATGCGTCACTGCTTACGTCCACCAACGTAGTGCAGGAATATTAACCTGCTGTCCATCGTCTACGCTTTTCAGCCTCGACTAAGGGGCCGACTAACCCTGGGCGGATTTCCCTTCCCCAGGAAACCTTAGGTTTTCGGCGAACAGGATTCTCACCTGTTTTATCGTTACTCATGCCGGCATAATCACTAGCAGCCGCTCCACGGCTCGTTTCCGTACCGCTTCTGTGCTGACTGCTACGCTCTCCTACTACGCCTTCCGAAGAAGGCATCCGCAGCTTCGGTTTTATGCTTATTCCCGTTCATTATCGGCACCCAACTGCTCGATCAGTAAGCTATTACGCACTTTTTAAATGGTGGCTGCTTCTAAGCCAACATCCTGATTGTCACAGCAATTAGACTTCCTTTATAACTTAGCATAAATTTGGGACCTTAGCTGGCGGTCTGGGTTGTTTCCCTCTCGACGACGAACGTTATCGCCCGCCGACTGACTCCCGAGGTACAGTTTACGGTATTCGGAGTTTGGTAAGAGTAGGTAGGCTGGTGGCCCCCTATCCCTAATCAGTCGCTCTACCCCCGTAAACAAATTGACTCGAGGCTAGCCCTAAAGCTATTTCGGAGAGAACGAGCTATCTCCACGTTTGATTAGACTTTTACTCCTCTCCACAGCTCATCCCATAACTTTTCAACGTTAATGAGTTCGGTCGTCCAGGGATTTTTACATCCCCTTCCACCTGGCCATGGATAGATCACGTGGTTTCGCGTCTACCACCTGCGACTAAAACGCCCTATTCAGACTCGCTTTCGCTTCGGCTTCGCACCTGAGATGCTTAACCTTGCCGCAAACGGTAACTCGCCGGCTCATTATGCGAAAGGCACGCGGTCACCCATTATCCGAAGATCATAGGGCTCCCACAGCTATGTAAGTGTATGGTTTCAGGTACTTTTAACTCCCTTAGTAAGGGTGCTTTTCATCGTTCGCTCGCGCTACTTTTCACTATCGGTTGTCGAGTAGTACTTAGCCTTGGAGGGTGGGCCCCCCTGCTTCACACGGAGTTCCACGAGCTCCGTGCTACTCTGGTACGCTGACAGTAACGGAGGGCAGGCACATTTGCCTACAGGACTATCACCTTCTGTGGTGGGACTTTTCAGACCCTTCAACTGGTGCTGCCTTTGTAACTCCTTGTCAGCGCCCGCAACCCCGATCCGAAGATCGGTTTGGGCTGTATCCGCTTTCGCTCGCCGCTACTTACGGAGTCTCGGTTGATTTCCTTTCCTGCAGGTACTGAGATGTTTCAGTTCCCTGCGTTCGCTTCGCATGGCCTATGCATTCAGCCATGGATGAAGCCGGACGGTTGCCCGCCGGCAACGGGTTTCCCCATTCGGACATTCCGGGATTAACGGATGCTAGACTCCTGCCCCGGACTTATCGCAGTCTGCCACGTCCTTCATCGCCTCTCGACACCTAGACATTCCCCATACACTCTTAGTAACTTGACCATATCAATCAGAGATTGAAAATGGCTTCGCCTAATGAGCATGCAATGCTCATTGTTCAGGTTTGTGGTGTACAAACGCTCATTCCAGAATTATTTAGGAAAAATAATTCTGTCTGTAATGTAGTTGCTTTGGATTGATACTTAACCCAAATACATTGATTACAGAAATATCCGCTATGCACTTGTCAAAGAGCGTTATCAGTTATCAGTTCCCGTCCACAGCGACCGGACACTGAAAAACGCTTTGTTTTAGTTGAGTCCCAAATGGAGACGAAGAGATTCGAACTCTCGACCTACGGCTTGCAAAGCCGCCGCTCTCCCAGCTGAGCTACGTCCCCGAGTCCATTGGCACATCTTCAAAAGAGTCAATGGGCCCGGGAAGGCTTGAACTTCCGACCTCACGCTTATCAGGCGTGCGCTCTAGCCAGCTGAGCTACGAGCCCGACCTGCAAAGCCCACCATCCGGAGGTTTTCAACGCCCCGGCCCGGCCGGCTCATTTAGACTCAACGCGATCTTCACTTCTTCAAAGAGCAAAAAAAATGTCGCTGCTCAAAAGGATCAGCGACATTGCTGAATTTTAAGATTCGAGATGTTACTCTCGCACCTTTGAGCGGTCAAGTGCAAAATTTTAATTTTTGTAATTTTTTCTTCAAAACGTCTGAAACTTCAACTTTCTCCGGCTAAGCCGGCGACGTTTATTTTCCTCACCCATACCCAGAAGATATAGTGTATTTCGCTTTTGTGGTTTCGTCAACAGCATTTTAAAAAATTTATTAAAAAATTTTGTTTTTGACAACATCCCCTTGCAAAAAAAAGCCATTTTTGTTGTTTTACGACCGATAATTATCTTTTTTTTACACTAAAAATGGCAAAAAAACGCCGTTTTTACCCCATTTCTGTAACGCGTTTCAGATAAGCTATCTGCGCAGGACTCAACCGCTTATATCCCCCGACAGGGATACCCTTCAGAACAATATCCCCGATTTGGGTGCGTTTGAGGGATTTGACTTTGTAGCCCAGATTGGCAAAGGTTCGGCGAATCTGGCGGTTCAGGCCTTGACGAATGCTTATTTCGAGGGTGGTTTCAAGGTTGGTTTTTCGCAGTATTTTAACCACAGCGCCGCTGGCTTTGCCTTCGGCCAGCCAAACGCCTTTTTTAAGCTTCTCCATATCCGTTCCTTCCAGCCGGCCGCGAACCACAACCTGGTAGATTTTCAGCAGTTCATACCGCGGATGGGTCAGCTTGTTGGTCAGGTCCGAATCGTTGGTCAGGATAATCGCGCCGGAGGTGTCCGCATCAAGCCGGCCCACACAGAAGATGCGTTCGGCACAGTCAATCAGGTCAATTGCACGCGGACGCCGCTGCGGGTCAAAATTGGTGCAGATGACGCCGTTGGGCTTGTTCAGCAGGAAATAAACCTTTTCGGCTTGCCGGATTCGCTGGCCATTGACACGAATGTCATCGGTCTGGGGGTCTGCAAAGGCAGGCAGTTCCAGGACAAGCTGCCCATTGACGGTCACCGCACCCTCAAGAATCAGTTCCTCACATCTGCGGCGGGAATCGACTCCTGCCGCCGCAAGAATCTTCTGGAGTCGTTGGGGGCCTGACGAAACATTAAATTCTGATTTTTGGTTTTTTTGCATCTTTTTAGTCATTTTCACCTATTTTCTGCCAAAGTATCGCACCAGCCAAAAAAGGAATGTCATTACAAGTGAAATCAGGACACAGGTTGTAACCGGGAAAAAGAACCTCCAGTTTTTACCCCCGAAACTCAGGTCGCCCGGCAGCCGGAAAAAGCCAAGCTTGCTCAGCCCGAATACCAAAATTCCGACGGCAACCAGCCCCAGTCCAAGACCGATTAGCCATTTTGCCAGTTGTTGGGGTTCCAATTCCTGCATAATACCTTCACATCCTGCGATTTATATCAAATGTCTCATTATAGCCCTGATGTCTGAATTTGCACAAGTTTTTCTTGACGAATCCGGCCGAACAACACATACTACAGTGTACTAATGCCTTTTGAGGCACGGATTTTGGAATAAGTCGGTATATGAAACCTTTTTTAAGGAGTCCGGGATATGGCCGTTGCACGCCAGCCGTCTCAAAGCAATACGATGCTGTATGCGGTTATCACATTCGTTGCGCTGTTTATCATCGCCACCGTTTTTGCGGTCGTTTATTACGTTAAATCTGAAGAATACCGCACCCAGGCGGAACTGGCCAAAGACGATCTAAATGCCGTCGCCAACCCGGCGGAAAAAGGGACGCTGGCCCGCATTGTCGGAAAACCCGAAGAGGGCAGGTCCTATCTGGGCACCCTGCAGAAAGTGGCGGATGACCTTTATTCCTTCATTATCGGCCAGCCGCCGTCAACCGATGTTCCGGCTACGGTTAAATTCAACGAAATCTCGATGGCCATCGATTCGCTGAATAAAAACGTCCTCGTCCTCGGTCAGGATGTCAATCCTGCTGTCGGCCTCAACGGCGTAGGACTTTTGAAAACCATCGAAGACCTCAAGCAGAAACTCGAAAATACACGTGCCGAAGTTGCCAACCTGCAGGGCATCAATGACACCCTGCAGCTCGACCTGGCGGACGCGGCGGCAAAGGCCGAACAGGAGCGCCAGAAATTTGTAGCCGAACTGGACCAGTTCCAGACCCAGGCGGATCAGATTCGCAACCGGTTCGATTCCCTCCAGCAAAATATGCAGGACTCCACGGCCGAGCAGGTAAAGACCTTCCAGGACAAACTCGAGGAGGAACAGGCACGGCTGCGTCAGAAGCAACTGGATCTGCAGGAAACCGAAAAGAAGCTGGGCGAATCCGATACCCTCCTGAAGGATGCGATGACAAAACTGGAAGCGATCAAACCCAAGCCCGACAGGGAAGTACAGGCCTATCAGCCCGATGCACAAATCGTTCGCGTGGATTTGCAGAGCGGCATCGTCTATCTGGACGCGGGCATCAGCGATCATGTTTATCGCGGTCTGACATTTGCGATTTACGACCGGAACAAGCCCATTTTGGAAGAAGGCCAGAACAAAGCGGAAATCGAGGTCTTCCAGGTTGCTGAACAGGTCTGTGCCGCACGGATTATCAAGTCCGACAAAAAGAACCCCGTCGTCATGGAAGACCTGGTCGTCAATCTGATTTGGGACCGCAAAGGCGCCAACCAGTTTGTGGTGGCCGGCGAGTTTGATTTCAACAATGACGGGCGAATCGATGCGGATGGCACCCAGCGAATCAAAGAACTGATCGAACGCTGGGGCGGGCGCGTGACGGAGGCCGTAACCGTGGACACCGATTTTCTGGTGCTCGGGGCCGAGCCGGCCTCACCGCCGCGGCCCACACAGGATGAACTGGACATCGATCCCATGTCTCAGCAACGGTACGAACTGTCGAATCAAAAGGCAAAGGCCTATACGGAACTGCTGGATAAAGCGACCAATCTGGGCATTCCTGTTTTCAACCAGAAACGCTTCATGTATCTGATCGGTTACGATACGCTGCTGACCAAAAATCCGACGCCGTGATTGACCGCGGCGTAATGCCGATGTCGGCCACAAAAATCCGCCCTGCAGTTCGGCGGGATTGCGGACTGGCAATAAGGCCTTTTTTGACTGCAACGAACGTCACCGTTGCCGCCGCTTCGATGCACACGGGTAACGGAAGTCCCTCGTCACAGTCCAGCCCGGAGGGGATATCTACCGCAACTATCGGCCGGCCGCAGGCATTCAGGACGCTGATTGTTTGTACCAGCGCATCACTCAATTCTCCCTGCAAGCCCGTTCCCAGCAGGGCATCCACTACCAAACCGCAGGAACCAACGGCATTCCGGACCGCCCTGCCCAAGTTCGCGGCTGTACTATCCAGTGTTTCAATCGGCAGACCCATCGTCCGGCAGATGTCATAATTGACCTTGGCATCGCCTTTGATTTTGGCCAAGTCGGCACATACCGCCAGCTTGACCGCAACCCGGCGATTGTATAAATGCCTCGCAATGGCAAAACCATCTCCGCCGTTATTGCCCACGCCGCAGAACACACAAACCCCCTGCCCAATCAGGCCGGCAAACATTTTCTCAATCACTTCGGTACAGCCGCGAGCGGCATTTTCCATCAAAACCACACCGGGAATCCCCATCCGGCCGGTCGCCCACGCATCGAACGCCCGCACCTGCTCCCTTGTCATCACGGTAAATTCACCCGTATTATCGCCTGTCCATTCCTTCATACTCTATACACTATAGCAATTTCAGCGATTCAATCCTGTTTTGAAGAGGATAGCCGCAGCACCATCACACCATATTCGGGCAACATCGTCTCAAAACGTTCGTCATGCGTTCCCAAGTCCCTCTGTCGCCAGCAATCCCGCACAGATTGAGGCCCCTTAAGGCCAAGTTCCTGCCATCTTAGTTCAACGGAAAACGCCAGATCGAGCTTATTGAACAATCCTGCCGCCACTGAACCATCCGCCAGGGGCTTTACAAGTACAAAATAATCGTCTGTCTCTGTGACAATTTTGCCCTGCTGCCCCAGAGGGTCCTGATTGACGGCGATGATTTCAGAATTGCACAGCACATTGAGCGTAAAATCATCCAAGCGGGTCATATCGCCGGAAAAAAACAAAGGCGACGCCATCAGCGACCACATGGACATATACTGATACTGCTGATTGGGCGACAGTTTCACAGGCGCTCCCTCACCCATCGTGTGGGCATCTCCAACCCAGCCGATCAGGATGTAATCGGGATCGTTCCACTGGCCGGGCCGGGCGTATTCGTAGTGCTGTGCGTTACTCCGGCCGATCTGCATGAAGCCCGGCGACAGACCCAGGTCGCCCGTGGTCCGCCAGCAGTGCCCGCCGACCTTGCCGCCCCATTTCCAGACCTCGCCCATACCGTACTGGCACAGGTTCAATACGATGTCGCGATCAAGGCCCTTGAGGATGTCGCCCATGACCTGGTAGGGCTTCATAAGTTCCGCGAGGCTGTTATCTTTGGCGATACCGCTATACGAACACCAGTCGTATTTCAGAAAATCGAATCCCCACTCGGCAAACGTACGCGCATCCATTTCCTCATGCTGATAACTGCCGACGTAACCGGCGCAGGTCCAGGGGCCCGGCGAGATGTAGGTGCCGGCCCGCAGGCCCTTGCCGTGGATGTAATCGGTCATGGCCTTCATGTCGGGGAATTTGGCGTTGCACAAGACGGCGCCGTCTTTATCACGGTAGGGTTCGTCCTGTCGTTTCTTCGGCCAGCCGTCGTCGATATTGACGTACATGTAGCCGAAGTCGGCCATTCCCGATTCCACCATGGCGTCGGCGGCCTGACGCATATTCTCATCGGTTACCCGATCATAATGGATATACCAACTATTCCAGCCCATCGGCGGTGTCAGGGCCAGTTTATCGCCTACAATCAGCCTAAATTCCCTCTGGTCTTGACCGTTTGCATTTTGCGCCTTCAAGAGAATGGGGTATTCGCCGTGTTTTTGGGGAGAATTTCCGGTGATAATCCCCGTTACCGGATCCAGTTTAAGCGATTCAGGCAGTTTTTCAGCATCAAACCTCATCGGACGCTTACCGGTGGCCGGAATTCGGTAAATAAAGGGATTCCCCGGCTGTGAACCGAAAACACAGGGATTATTGAGCCGTGGAGCCGTACCGGGGGCAGGCGTCCAGATTTCCTTTTTTTGAACGGGCGGATCGATGGCCTGAGGTTTCGAACCGGTTACTTCAAAGCGTGCATCCGCCCAATCGGCATGATCAAATTCAATACCATCGCCTGCCGAAGTTACCGCCAGGACCAGGGTGCTGATGCCAATGGTTGATACTTCAGCGGATTTGTCCGGCTGACCTCCTTTGCGGATTCCGCTGTCAAACAGAAGTTTCCCATCACCGTAAATTCTAAAGGTAACACTCCCTTTACTTTGTGCCTGATCATCCACGCCGACCCGGGCCGAAAATCGGGTTGATCCACCATTGAGATTAATGTAAAAGATGCTGTCAGCATGGCTTCCAACACCTTTTTCAAATCGCTGAGAAGCAATCATCAGCGGATTTTTAGTAATGCTTTGATTCGCCTGCGCTTGTCCGTAGCCGGTCTTCATCTTTGAAAGATCCAGTTCCGACAGCCAGATGGTTTCAGCGAATGACGGGAGCGCACACACCAGACAACTCATCACAATGTAATTCAGTCGAGTGAATCCTCTCCGTTCCATCATAAACCGTTCTCCAAATTTTACGATTTGTTAAGGCCGCATTTTTGCTTTCATCGGGCTGAGAAAGTTCGGCACACTGCCGTTTGTATAAATAACAATACCAACAATCACAGCCGGGGGCAACTATAAAAATTAAATGACGCTTTTTGTCAGGACCAAAATAATTAATTTTGCCGTGATTTTTTTTGCAAAATTGCCCTGTTTTATGTAAATTAAGCCGCTAAGTTTGGAATCGGTCTCCCGGCTTAATTATGTGTGTGCGTGTTATCGGGGCCAAATCCCGGACGAAAACACTTAACGCAAGTTGAAATAACAGGTTGCGCCAACGTAGCTCAATGGTAGAGCACCGGTTTTGTAAACCGGTGGTTAAGGGTTCAAATCCCTTCGTTGGCTTTTTTGTGTTTTTAGGAAAAACCCGATTGGTTTCAGGTGTTTGAGGAATACAGATGGAACAGGCCATTGAAAAAGCAGGCGCCCTGATTGAGGCAATGGAATACATTCGCCGATTCCGGGATAAAATTGTCGTCGTCAAGCTCGGCGGCAGTATCCTTGACGAGGTACAGCTTCAAAAAAACCTTTTGACGGATATTGTTTTTATGTACACCGTCGGGATACGGCCCATCCTCGTGCACGGCGGCGGAAAGGCCATCACCGCAGCGATGAATGAGGCGGGGCTTGAACCGGTATGGGTCCACGGCCGGCGTTATACCGATGAACGCACGCTGGCCATCGCCGAACACACGCTGATCAAAACAGTCAACCAGCCGGTTTGCCAGATACTGCAGGAAATGGGCGTCAGGGCCATGGGGCTGCATTCCATGAGCAGTTGTGTCGTTTTCGCCGAGCCGCTGCGGCTGGAAAACGGCGATGGGCGAAAAATCGACCTGGGGCTGGTCGGCAAAGTAACGGACGTCAATGCGGACCTGCTGATTACTCTGTGCGGCAGCGGGGTTATCCCCGTGATTGCGCCGGTCGCCCGCGCCAAGACCGGCGGCAAACTGAATGTCAACGCCGACAACGTGGCCGGGCATGTCGCCGCCGCCGTCAAAGCCGAAAAACTCGTAGTCGTCAGCGATACGCACGGTATTCGCAAAGATGTCAATGATCCGAACAGTTGTATTTCAAGCATCAGCGAAAAGGAAGTTGCCGGCATGATCGCCAACAAGGTTATTTCGTCCGGCATGATACCCAAGGTGGAGTCGTGTCTTACGGCACTGGACGGCGGAACCGGCAAGACCCATATTATCGATGGGCGAATCCCTCATTCGCTGCTGCTGGAAATCTACACGGACAAGGGAATCGGCACACAGATTATAAAATAATTTTTCTATTTTGGAGTCAGCCATGAATACACAGGATGTTCTTTCGATGTTTGGCCAATATGTCATCGCCAATTACGGCCGGCTGCCGAAGGTCATTACCCGTGGACAGGGCAACATGCTCCGGGACCTGGAAGGCAATGAAATTCTCGACCTGTTCCCCGGCTGGGCTGTCAGCGGCATTGGGCATTGTCACCCGAAGGTCGTTGCGGCCATCTGCAAACAGGCAGGCGAGCTGCTGCATATCGACAATACGTTTTATACCATCCAGCAGGGCCAATTGGCCAAACTGCTGTCCGAGCGGGCATTCGGCGGGAAAACCTTTTTCTGCAACAGCGGCGCCGAAGCCAACGAAGCCGCCATCAAGCTGGCACGGCGGCACACGCCTCGGGAAAAATATAAATTTATCACCGCCGAAAAAAGTTTTCACGGGCGAACCCTGGCCGCTGTTACGGCCACCGGTCAGCCTAAGTACCACGAAGGATTTCTGCCGCTGCCGGCGGGCTTTGTATATGTACCTTACAATGACATTGATGCGCTGCACCAGGCGTTCGACGAGGAAGTGGCCGCGGTCATGATCGAACCCATCCAGGGCGAAGGCGGCATCAACGAGGCCACGCCCGAATACATGCAGACCATTCGCGACCTGTGCGACGAACACGGCGCTCTGATGGTTCTCGACGAGGTCCAGACCGGCATGGGCCGAACCGGGCGGTGGTTCGGCTATCAGCACTATGAAATCACCCCGGATATTATGACCATGGCCAAAGCCCTGGGCGGCGGCGTGGCTATCGGCGCCATGATGGCACGGTCCGAAATCGCCGCCTCGCTGATTCCAGGAACCCATGCGTCTACTTTCGGCGGCAATCCGCTGGCCTGTGCCGCGGGAATCGCCGTCATCGAGGCCATTGAAGAGGATAACCTTCTGGACAATGCTCAGAAAATGGGCGACTACCTGCGAACCCGGCTGGAACAATTGAAGGAAAAATACCCGATTATTGACCACATCCGGGGCAAAGGCCTGATGGTTGGGGTTCAATTGAATATGCCGGGAGCCAAAATCGTCAGCCGGTGCCTGGAAAAGGGACTGCGGGTCAACTGCACCCAGGAAACCGTCCTGCGGCTGATGCCGTCAATGACGATTACGCAGGCGGAAATTGATAAAGCGATAACGATACTGGATACCGTTTTGGCAGAGGGACAGCAGGCATAAAATTCTTTTCCGGGATTATTCAGCGGACGAACGGGAAGCAGCACTGAAACCGTGCAACGAACTCAAACAGCTTTATCAAAGAGAACAGAATGAAAATTCTCGTCGCAACTACGAATCCCGGCAAGATGGAGGAATTGTCGATGCTGCTGGGGGATAGTACCGGCGGGATTGAATGGGTTTCGCTGCGGAATTTTTCCAGAATACCAGAAGTCGTTGAGGATGGGAACACCTTCGCCGAAAACGCCCGCAAAAAGGCGCTCAGCTATGCCAAGGCATCCGGTCTGTGGACGCTGGCGGATGACTCCGGCTTAATCATCGACGCTCTCAACGGACAACCCGGCGTATTAAGCGCCCGATTTGCCGCAGACGAATATCCCGGCACCGACCGCAAAACGCTCGATAAAGCCAATTACCAAAAAGTCCTGCGGATGCTAAAGGATGTGCCGGATTCGCAGCGCACCGCTCGATTCATCTGTCATTTGTGTCTTGCTGATGAGAAACAAATCCTGCTGGAAGCAACAGGAACAGTGGAAGGCGTCATTATCGACCAGCCGCGGGGCAAAAACGGCTTCGGTTACGACCCCATCTTTTACATCCCCCTGCTCAATAAAACCGCCGCCCAGATGGAAAACCACGCCAAAAACCGAATTTCTCACCGCGGCAACGCTATCCGAAAGCTCAAGCCCCTGCTTGATGCGCTGCTCGTGTCACAGCGGTAATTCTACCGAAAACTGATTTTGTTTTTTACCGTTCCGATTATACCTGTTTTTTCAATCCCTTGAAAAATCCTTGACATAACCCCACACGGGTTGTTTAGTATCGTCTATCTTCAGACCTATACAGGGAAAACAAGAGCAGATATTATTTGTTAGCAATAATAAATCGAAGAAATTGGTAAGGTATTTATGGCAAAAGCGACAGGCGGAAAATCCCTGGTGATCGTCGAATCGCCGGCAAAGGCGAAAACCATCAACAAATACCTCGGCAGCGATTTTGAGGTCAAGGCCTCCATGGGTCACGTGCGGGACCTTCCCTCCAAAGGGCTTAACGTGGATATCGAGCATAATTTCGAGCCGACCTACGAAATCACGCCGGGACGCAGCCGCACCGTCACCGCCCTAAAGGCGGCCGCCAAGGGATGCGGGCGGGTCTATCTGGCAACAGACCTCGACCGTGAAGGCGAGGCCATCGCCTGGCATCTGAAGGAATGTTTGGGTCTGGCGGACGAAAATACCTATCGCGTGGTTTTTAATGCCATCACGAAAAACGACATCCAGAAGGCCTTTGCCAATCCCGGCAGGATTGATATGGACCGCGTGATGGCCCAGCAGGCCCGCCGGATTCTCGACCGCATCGTCGGCTATCAAGTCAGCAACTGGCTGTGGAAAAAGGTTACCTACGGCCTCAGCGCCGGCAGGGTTCAGTCCGTTGCCGTCAAAATCATCGTTGAACGCGAGCGGCAAATTCGCGCTTTTGTACCGGAAGAATACTGGCTGATTCCGGGAATATTTACGACCGATCCCAAGACCAATTTGGGCGCCGACTGGCATGCGTTTCTTGATTCCGCCGCCGACAAGGACAAAGGACGCTCTCTTTCGGAACAGGACCAGTGGCTGGCCGCCCGCAAGGCCTTTCGGGCCGATCTGACGACGGTCAACGGGCAAAAATTTCAGGCCAAAAACACCCAGCAGGCCCACTCCATTCTTTCCTCGCTGCGGGAATCCAGGTACACGGTGACCGATAAAACCACCCGGCGGATTCAATCCCGGCCGTCCCCGCCGTTTATTACCTCCACGCTTCAGCAGGCCGCCGCCAACCGATTGGGGTTCGCCGCCAAACGGACGATGATGGTCGCCCAGCAATTGTATGAAGGCGTCGATCTGGGGTCGATGGGGGCACTGGGACTGATTGCCTATATGCGTACCGACAGCACCCATTTGTCCGCGGAGGCCATCCATGCCGCACGGCATTATATCGGCGCACAGATCGGGACGGACTATCTTCCCGAAAAGCCGAACTACTTTGCCGCCGGAAAAGGCGCGCAGGAAGCCCATGAAGCCATTCGCCCGACGGATCCCGACCTGACCCCCAAGGACATCAAACCGTTTTTAACGGACGACCAGTATAAATTGTACGACCTGATTTGGAAGCGGTTTGTCGCTTGCCAGATGGCCGCCGCCCAGTGGGATACGACTCACGTGGAAGTCGGCGGACAAAAAGACGGCTTCACCTGCCAATACCGAGCGACCGGCCGGGTACTTGTCTTCGATGGCTTTACGAAGATATGGCCGACCTCCACGGAGGAACCCGAACTGCCCGCCATACAGGCCGGCGATTCACTCAACGCCGTAGCCATTCAGGCCAACCAGCATTTCACCAAACCGCCTGCTCGCTATACGGAGGCCTCGCTAGTCAAAACGCTCGAAAAAGAAGGCATTGGCCGACCCAGTACTTATGCGTCGATTATCTCAACCATTCAGGATCGCAAATATGTCGAGCAGATCGACAAAAAATTCCACGCAACCGATCTGGGCGACGTAGTGACCGACAAACTGGACGAATGTTTTCCGCGTGTGATGGATATCACCTTTACCCGGCACATGGAAGAACGGCTCGATAAAATTGAAGAGCAGCATCTCAACTGGGTGGAGGTCTTAAACGAGTTTTACGGCCCGTTCAAGGATAATCTCGACAAGGCCGCAACCATGAAACATGCCAAAGCCCAGACCCAGCCCAGCGAGTACACCTGCCCGGACTGCTGTGCCTCCCTCGTGTACCGGCTCGGCAAAAACGGGCGATTCCTGAGCTGCTCGGCGTATCCCGACTGCAAGTTTGCCTGCCCCTGCGACAAAGACGGAAAAATGGTCCAGGAGCAAACAACGGAGCATCTTTGCCCGAAATGTTCCAAACCGATGGTACAGAAGATGGGGCGTTTTGGTCCGTTTTTGGGCTGTTCGGACTATCCGGCGTGCAAAACAATTCTCAAACTGGACAAACAGGGCAAGCCGCTGCCGCCCAAGCCCCCAGCCGAACCGACCGGCGTGAAATGCCACAAGTGCAAAACCGGCGAGCTGGTCATTCGCCAGAGCAAGCGCGGACCATTTCTGGGCTGCAGCAAATTTCCTCGCTGCCGAACGATTGTCAGCATGAAAAACATGGACGAGCTTAAAAAGCTTCAGGCCGAAGGTCAATGGCCGCCGGCCAGCGAAGAACAGGCCCAAAATATGCTTGCGCTGGATACGAAGACCCCTTCGCCGGCAAAACGCAAAAAATCGTCCTCCCAAAAAACGGGGCATCCTCATGACCAATAAAGACGACAAGTCAGCCAACGGCGGCAAAAAGGAAACTTTTGAGACCGTCGAACCTATTGGCAAACGCGTATTGATCCGCAAAGACGAGGATAAAAAGCAAACCAAAGGCGGTATTCAGCTCCCGGACAACATCGAAATCCCGACTATCACCGGGCGCATCGTTTCGGTTTCCGCCGAAATCGAAATGTCCAGCGAATTCCCGCTGAAACAATATGACAAGGTGCTGTTCAATCCCAAGGGGGCCATCCCTGTGGATTTTGAAGGCGATAACCGGTTGTTTGTGGTGGAGGTGGAAAACGTCGTCGCCGTCTTCCGCAAATGACTGTATGCGTTTGCAATCCCTTTAAAATAATACAGCCGAACGCACCCGTCGTTCGGCCATATCATGCAGCACCTCCTCCGGCGCCAATCTCCGTTTTTCCTTGGACGCTTCAAAAATGCTATCCTATCAGTGCTGTCGGCCCAGGAGGAGGATTTTAGTGTCGTTTTTGTCTTAAAAGAACCGCAGAACCCAATCCCAGTAAAAGAACCGTCGCCGGTTCCGGAACCTCGCCGTCTCCCGGAACGGGGATATCATCGTCTTCCGGGTTCTCATTACCATCCGGCCAATCGTAAGAAGGGCTGTCGGCGACTCCCCCCCCAGGGTTGGCGCTGCCGGCCGGCTGGACCGGGCTTCCGATATAGCGCTGCCCGCTGTCGCCCGGCTGCCCGTCAATCACGCCGACGCCAGGCAGGTTTTCTTCAAAATTTTCGCGGGCAAAAACAGCGACCACGAGCTTGGGCGAATCAATCGATACGACTGCAGCGGTGCCGTCATTGGATGAAATATCGCCCAGCCAGTAGAGAAAACGATAACCCTGTTTCGGCGTCGCCGACAGAGGGACTTTCTGCCCGACCGGCATCGTTAAAACCCCCATGCCCGGCGATACAACGCCGCCGTCCGGCGGGCTGACCTGGATTAAAAGCGCATAGTTGTCATCGGCCCCTTGCGCCCCTGCCGTCAGGGCAAGCACTACAGCCGCTGTCCATCCCGCAATCACAGTCCACTTTGGCATTATCGTTGTCTGGCTTTTCATAAAACTTCCCCCAGAGATAAGCAGTATTGACGCCTTATCTGTTTTTTCGCCGATGCAGCAACACGGCTCCGCCTGCAAGCAGCGCCAGCGTTGCCGGTTCCGGGACCCCTGGAATCGGAATATCATCATTTGCGGCGACCTGGACCTCCATATCGCCTTTGATCCAGTCATGGTCGCTGTACAAAAAAAGGAACCACGATTTATTGCCCTGAACGAGGGTGCTGTTTTCAAATCTCCAGATTGCTTTTGTCACATCGGCGTTAAAATAGCCGTCCTCCTTCGGCTCAATACCCGCGGAATTGTGCCCCCCGACGGAACCCGACTGGCCGATATCCTCGGTGATCGAAGCGATAGAGGCCGGATTGATGCCTGTCAGGGCAAAATTGGTCAGCGCTGCCGTAGTGGGCGAATCGCAAAACACCTGGTAGGCATATACATAATCTTTCACATCGCCCGTATAGCCGGTCCAGTCCTGCATAAGCTGGGCTTCGTTGTCCTTGTACACAGAAAACTCCAGTCGGACCGTAAACGTGCCTTCAGCCCCCAGATTAAAGGTTTGCACATTCTGCCCCTTGTAATAGGTGCTCGCCAAATCTGTCAGGAGAAGCCCCGCCTGAACCGCCGGAACCATCAACAAAACAGGCACGATTGCTATGCATATCTTTTTCATTGAACACAACCTCCGATAGTTATTAAAGGTTTTCAGCCCCTGTCATGTTTCTTAAATTCACGGACAACGCTTCCTAATCCGAGAAACAAAAAAACGACGCTTGCCGGTTCGGGAATCGGCGCATAAAGATCGCCGAACATACTGCCGAATCGGGCGTCGTTGACATACCCTTGCGAAATTTCAGGACCGAAGGCGCTCCTGAAGGTAAAATATTCGGTGCCGCCGCCTGTTAAAGGAAGAGGAGCAAAAAAGGCATGAGCCGCCACGGCTGGATTATCAATAATCCACCAATAGCTGCTTGTCGGCTCTGTAAATTGCGGTTGAAAATCAAAAATCTCGCCGGGAAAAAGCAGCGGAACACGGAACGGAACCGATAACAGCGTCACGCTTGCGTTTGAATAGTCGATGGAAACAATACGGTAGGAATACTCATAGCCCTGACCTGATGGCAACTCCGCAACTTTGCTTTCAAGCGTTACTTGCGCAGTCGGATTTATCGGGGATACAAAAACATCCGTGATGGGTTCAGCCGCGGAAAAGGCCGTTTGAATACAGAGCAATCCTGCCAGAAAAATCCCTACTTCTTCCCTAAACTTCTTCATCATCGAACTCCCAACAATCCAAACAGAGTATGCAAAATAATCCGAATTCTTCGAAGGTAAAAGAAGTCCTGCTCGATGAATTAAAAGCACTGAATGAGCACTGAACAACTTTTACGATTTTCAAAAGGACATTGTTACATTTCCAAAAGAGCAATTCATCCGCCTTGCGGCTCGATCAATTCCTCTCCTCGCATACCGACGCGCCCGTTGGCGCAGAGTCGATACTTTTCATCTGTCCTCGCCTCGTAAACGTCTTTCCAGCACTGCTCCTGAAAGATTGAAATGAAGTTTTTTGATGAAAACCACTCGGTCAAAAAAACTTCCCGTACCAAACTAAGATTCTCTTTCCAGCCACCCGACGACACAAAACAGCTCGTCGTTTCGAATCCTAACTCCTCACAGAAAGTCTTTCCAACACATCCCCAAAATCAGACACACATGCTTGTTGCCAAAAACAAATTCACTCAAAAAGTGCTTGTGCTTAAGATATTACTCTCTTTCCAACTCCCCCGATATTCGATGTTGCATGTATTAAAGCAAAAAAACGGTCCTGAGTCAAGCGAAAAAAACAACCGTTTCAAAATTTTCAGCGATTTTCTTAACAAATCGGCTCGACAGATTGATCGCATCTTCTGAAAAAATAAGAACTTACGGATATTTTTGAAACCCCTATATTAGTATTGAAAAATACATTTTTTGAGGGTTTTGGGGAAAGAGTCCTTATGCGTTTTTTCGCCGACTTCCGGCGACTTCTTTGCCCTGAACATAACGTCCGATATTTCGGATGGCCTGCCGGAGACGATTTTCATTCTCGACAAGCGAAATCCGCATATAATTTTCTCCGTTTTCGCCGAAAGCCCGACCGGGCGAAATGACAACATTGGCATTCTCCAGCAATTCCATCGCAAAATCGATGCTGCCTTTGCCCTTGGAATGTTCCTGGGGAAATCGCGTCCAGACAAACATTGACGCCCGCGGCACATCCACCTCCCAGCCGATGCGTTTTAACCCTTCGCACACCACATCCCGCCGGGCCTGGTATTTGGCATTCTGCTCGGCAATCGCCTCCTCACAATGCCGCATCGCAATAATACTGGCGATCTGAATCGGCTGGAAAATCCCGTAATCATAATACCCCTTGACCGTCGCAAGGGCATCAAGCATTTTTTTATTGCCTGCCGCAAAGCCAATTCGAAAACCCGCCATCCCGTAGGGTTTGCTCATCGTGGTGAACTCCATTCCCACCTCTTTAGCCCCCTCGGCCGTAAGGAAACTGGGCGGCTTATACCCGTCAAACGTCGTTTCGCCGTAAGCAAAATCATGAATGACAGCAATGCTGAACCGTCCGGCTAAATCCACGACGGTCTCAAAAAAACCTGAGTCAACCGTCATCGCTGTTGGATTATGGGGGTAATTAAGAATCAAAAGCTTCGGCTTGGGATATAAATGCTCACAAACGTACCCTATGGTATCCAGAAACTTCTGATCATTCCCCAGCGGAACCGTAATGACATTGGCCCCTGCCAAAGCAACGCTGTAAATATGAATCGGAAACGCCGGATCCGCCACAATGGCCGTATCCCCCGCCCCCAGCATCGCCAGGCACATGTGGCTGAATCCTTCTTTGGACCCGATACATGCCAATACCTCGGTATCCGGGTCCAGTGTCACATTCCATTTTCGTTCGTATTTTAAGGCCATTTCCCGCCGGAGATTGTAAATCCCCTTGGAAACGCTGTAGCCATGGTTGCGCGGGTCTTGGGCGGCCTCACAGAGCTTATCCACTACTATTTTTGGCGCCCCATCCATGGGGTTGCCCATCCCCAAATCAATAATATCGATATCCTGCCTGCGTTTTTCCAGTTTCAAAGCGTTCAATCGCCCAAACAGGTACGGCGGCAGTCGTTTAATCCGCGAAGAAACCTCAATTTTAAATTCAGAGGCCATAAATCGTCTCACCTACTAAAAAGAGTTCAGGTTCTATTGCATGTGCGAAATTTAACCGTCACACTCCAAAAATCCCGCATTTGTCCTATTAAACTTATCGGCTTAAAGCAGCAAATAAAATCAGAATTGCCATGAAAGCGTAATTGCCCCGATGCTGTCTTTACCCGATTGCTCCGCAAATTCACGGGTAAAAAAGGTTTGAGCATATCCTATGTCGAGTTTTTTATGGCGAAAGACAATCCCCGCCTGGAATTCGCCTACCAGCGGTTCCGTGTCAAGACCCGTCAAAAATCGGTTGTACTCGACCGCCCTGGCCGCCCCCCGAATAAACAGATAGCCGGACTTTTCAAAGTCCCGCCGCAGCACGGAAATCCCGTCCGGCTGGCTCATATGGCCCGGTCCAAACGTCCGCCCCAGATTAAATCCATAGCGGAATGTAACCCCCGCCTGGGCATGACGATGCACAGAACCGGCGGTGAATCCGTATTCGGTGATAAAGTCCGTCTTTTCTGTCGGCGCCAGCACCCCCTCGGTAATCCGCTGCTGACGCAGATAGCTGACATCCACCGCAAACTCATCGTCTAATTGGGTATCCCAGCCGATCGGTTCGCCCGAACTAAACAAATCGTGAATGCATTGCTGGGTTTGTTCGGCACGGGAAGAGGGACCAATGACCCCCACATTCAGCTCAATATGATCAAGAATATCATCCGCAGCCCGCTCTGCAAACAGCCCGGTGTAAAGCCAGCCGGCAAAAACCATATCGTCCGGGCTGCGTTCGGCCGGTTCATCTGCGTGATCCGGCGTGTAGATATTCTGGCCGAAAAAGAATCCGACCGCTGTATCCACCGGCTGATCCAGTGTGTCGAAATTCCACACAGAAAAATCCTCCAGCCACTGCCAGTCCGGTTGCGTCAGATAAACAAGCTTTGTGCCGTTTGTATAATGCCGGTCCGTAGCGTGGTTGGGCTTCATCCGTTTGCTGTCATTTTCCAGATACAGCGAAACCGCATCCGCCGCATGTGCATAACGAATCGGAAACAAAAACAGCAGGCAGACAAAAAAACTTTGGGTCGTTGATCGTGTCTTTTTCACGCTTTCGAATTTCTTCATTGACGTGCTTCTATTCCCATTCAATCGTCGCAGGCGGCTTGCTCGAAATATCATACACCACCCGGTTGACGCCGCGCACTTCGTTGATAATCCGGCTTGCAATACGCCCTAAGACCTCATGCGGCACCTGTGAGAAATCCGCCGTCATAAAATCGGTCGTCTCCACACACCGCAGTGCAATCACATTGTCATAGCTGCGTTCATCGCCCATGACACCCACCGTCCCGACCGGCAGCAGTACGGCCAGCGCCTGGCTGATTTTGCGGTACAGCCCCGCCGCTTTAATCTCCTCAATCAAAATATCGTCGGCCTCCCGCAGCAGCGCCAGCTTGGCTTCCGTAATATCCCCGATAACCCGCACTGCCAGCCCCGGTCCCGGGAACGGATGCCGCCAGACCATATTCTCCGGCAGCCCCAGATACTCGCCCACCAGCCGCACTTCGTCTTTGAACAAATCTCGCAGCGGCTCGACCAGTTCAAACCCAAGCTGTTCGGGCAAGCCGCCGACATTGTGATGCAGTTTGATATTGGCGGCCAGGTTGCCGTCCTTATTGCCCGATTCAATTACATCCGGGTACAGCGTGCCCTGTGCCAGGAATTTGGCATTCTTGATTTTCTTTGCCTCGGATTTGAAGGCCTCGATAAATTCGGCGCCTATAATTTTTCGCTTTTTCTGCGGATCGGTTACTCCCGCTAATTTAGCAAGAAATTTATCGGCCCAGTCCACCACATGCAGGTCGATATGAAAATGCCCGCGGAACATCGACTCCACGCCCTGCCGCTCGTTTTTCCGCAGCAAACCATTGTCCACGAAGATACAGACCAACTGGTCACCAACTGCCTTATGCAGCAGCGCCGCCGTGACGGCGGAATCCACACCGCCCGAAAGGCCGCAAATCACCGTATGCCTGCCGACCTGTTT
>JAKEGM010000149.1 GCA_022615575.1 Planctomycetales bacterium | reverse complement strand
GGAAACTTAGGGGCGGATTCAAATCCGCCGTGCTGAGGATCAAATTTTCGTTTAATCAGGTTAAATGCCTGATCCAGCAGAGACTCGTCGGGTTCATCGGCCGAAGAAAATGCAAACACCTTGCCCAGATGGGATGCTATGCTGGCGGACGAATCTTCGATCTTTTCGATTTGGTTCGCCCAAAGTTGGTCGATCTGCTGGCAGAGGTCGATCAGACCCGCCCGGCCGAAGCGGCTGCGCTTGGGAAGGTAGGTGGCGGCAAAGAACGGTTTTTTTGCAGGGGTCATAAAAATGCTCAAGGGCCAACCGCCGCTTCCGGTGAGCATCTGGCAGGCGGCCATATAGACCGCATCGATGTCGGGGCGTTCCTCGCGATCGACCTTGATGCAAACAAACACCTCATTGAGATAGCGGGCGGTTTCTTCATCCTCAAAGGACTCTTTTTCCATGACATGGCACCAGTGGCAGGTGGCATAGCCGATGGAGAGGAAAACGGGCTTATTTTGCGCTTTGGCGAGGGCAAACGTTTCATCGGACCAGGCATGCCAGTCGACGGGATTGTGCGCATGCTGGAGGAGATAGGGGCTTTTCTCATTGATGAGCTGATTCGGCGGCATGATAAACTCCTGAATAAAGGATTTAGGGAACCATGAACAATTAAAGCCTATGTTTGGTTGCCATAAGTTCTTGAAAGTCTCGATCTTGAAGCTGGAGTGATGGAGCATTGGAGTATTGAAAAAAGACATCTCCACCGGAGGCGGATTATCCATTACTCCTGCACTCCAGCACTTCATAATCAGATTAAATTCAATACGCTATCTGGATTACCTTTTTTTGAGTTATAGATCAGAAGAATTATAATTCGAAATATAGCCATGAATATCCAGGTGTGCAATGCAGCTGAAAATTTAACGGTCCTTGAGGTGGTCATAGGGAGGGTAGGTGGTGAGTCGCGGGTCCTCCAGCGGCCGGCCGATGGTGAAGTGATATAAACTTTGATAGCGGTGATCTGCGATGCCGACGATTTCGTGGACGGCGTCATCGAAGAAACAGCCGATGCCGGTCCCGCGCAGCCCGTGCGCTTCCGCTTCCAGGTACAGAACCTGTCCGATCATCCCCGTTTCCCAGTAGAGGTGACGATAACGAAACGGCTGGTGGGTGATCAGTTCGCTGAAGGCGGCAATCATTCCCAATGAAAACGCGCTGAAGCCGGCAATTTCCTGATGGCAGCTGACCATCATGGCCGACTGTCTGAAATTACCTTCTTCCAGCAGGAAGAATGGAAAGTCGGCTGCGACCGGCTGCCACAGAAAGCCGGATCGAGCGATCCTTTTCACGGCAGCGACGTCCTTTTCATTGCGGAAAAAGAAATACAGACCCGGCTTTAGGCCCTCGACATTGTGGACGAAAATCAGCAGATGCGTCGCAGGGTCGATGAGGCCGACATCAAAGGGTGCGCAGTCGTAACGCGGCAAGGTTTTGTCCAGCATTGCCATCAATTCGGTTTTGCCGGCGGTGCCGTCGCGGTTGAATGCGGTCGCGCTCCTTCTTTGGCGGATGATTTCAGCGGCGGACAGTTGGCAGGGTGCCTTCCGAAGCCAATCGCGGCGGCCGAAATTGAACTGTACTGCCGCGGTTGCCGGCTTGCGGGTAAGCTGGGCGGTTTTATAGATGATCTCCCAGTTTAAGCGCGTTTTGCTCAAATTATTGGGTTTTCCCCGAAACTGGAGACGTGCAAAGGCGGAGACTATCGAAGGCGGTAAGTCTCGGGGAACAACACCGTGCTGATGGGGATGAATAAAACATAAAAGGTCCGGGTGTTCCTCTTCCAATCCCTCATAACGGGTTCTATCAAATCCCAGCACGGCTGCGATGGCCTCATCCGCCAGCCCGTTCAGGTAAACGGCCTTCCAGCCGAACAGATTGGCCGAAAAACTGATTGCCGCCAGCGCATGTCCGACATCATGGTGGCAGTAGCGCAACGCGCGCTCTCCATATTTCCAGGATTCGCGCCAAAATATGCTGCTTAAACCGATCAGAAACCCTTCGCTGCCGAAGTGTGACCGAATATTTCGCCAAACATCTTGGGAAATGGCAGCCCGCTGCGACAGTGTGTGCATTAAGGGATTGTAATGATATACGCCTGCTTCCACCGGCTCCAGTTGGGGCAACACCAGATGGGCTTCGGTGGGATGCAGGTTTCCGCTGGACGGATTCATTCTCAGGGACCAGCGGGATTTACCCACGGCTTTCCAGGCGGATAAACCCAGCGAAAGTTCCAGAAATCCTGCAATGGTTGCGATGGTGAACTCTTTGGGATGGTTGTTGTTGCGTTCGTATAAATCCTGATGACCGGCATGCGGATCTTTTTTGAGAAGCGGCAGGGGAATTACACGGGTCTCTTCATAGAAACGAAACGGATTCGGCTGGTTCTCCCAATCCATATAGCCAGGGGATCTGGCATAACGATCGTAATGATGTTTGGTAGCTTCGTGGTAGCCGATGATTTCTTCGACGGTGCGGTCTGTCATGGGCAACGGT
>JAKEGM010000148.1 GCA_022615575.1 Planctomycetales bacterium | reverse complement strand
GTTTACACCGCCGGCTACGAATATATCAAACCTTCGGTTTTTAAGAAGATGTTGTTCCTTTAGATACCCAGGAAGGAATCGTCATTTCAAGTTTTGTTATTCCCTTTTGATTCTGCATGTTAAAGCCCTTTATGCAAAATAAGATTGATTCAGGTATTAGTATAGGCGTTGTTGCGGGCTTTTCAAATGGAAATTTTATGGGGAAAAAGTGCGGGCGGGGAGGGTTTTGTATGGGATATGCTGCCCTTTCAGGGCGTAATTTTTGTGGATGGATTTGGCTACCCAAGGCGTTGCCCTGGGCTAAGTTATCCTGGCCTTTCAGGCCGGAATGCAGATGCGCGAAAAGGGGCGTGCGTTTCGATACCTCGTCCTTACGGACGGGGCTACAATCTTCCGCTCGCTGCGCGAGCTTTAGGAATAGGAAGCGTAAACCCTGGTCCCCCGCCCTTGCGAGCGGGGCTACAACATTTCGCCCGCTGGCGCGGGCTAAAGAAACAAGGGACAAAAATATGCTTGCCATCCGGTGGATTGAGCGATAAGATGCTGACGTATTGGAGACACAAAATGCGGATTATTAACGATGAACAACAGATTTCCGGCCTGCCTAAGGGGATGGTGCTTTCCATCGGCAACTTTGACGGGGTGCATCGCGGCCACCAGGCGATTCTTTCAACCGCACGGACACTGGCCCACGAAAGAAAGGTCCCTTTTGCGGTGATAACCTTTGACCCCCACCCAATGTCGGTCTTGCACCCGGAACGGGCGCCGGGCATCCTGACGCCGCTGCCGATCAAAGCAATGCTGCTGGAGGCAATGAGCGTTGATGTGCTGATTGTGATCAGGGACAGCATGGCCGTGCTGAATCTGTCGCCGGACGACTTTGTCGATCAGCTCCTGATGAAGAACCTGTCGCCGTTGGTGGTGGTGGAAGGGCCGGATTTCAATTTTGGCTATGGCCGCAGCGGGACAATCCGTACCCTGCATGAGCTTTCCGTCAGCCGCGGGTTTGAGGCGGTGGAAGTGCCGTTTGAGGATTTTTATTCCGAAAATGACCGCCGCGGCATGAAATGTTCCAGCACGGCAATTCGACAGCTTCTTGAAGAAGGCGACGTCTGGCAGGCCTCGCAGATTCTTGGCCGGCCGTATCGATTAGCGGGCAAGACCGTGCCCGGACGCGGCATAGGCAGACAGTTGGGGTTTCCCACGGCCAATATCCAGCCCATCCCCCAAATCGTTCCCGCCGAGGGGGTTTATGCCGGCTATGCTGTCGTCGGCGACAGCGTCGAAGAGGTCGCTTTTGGCGGTCTGCGGCGGCCGGCGGCAATCAGCATCGGCCGGGCCAAGACATTTATCAGCGACCATCCGCTGCTCCTGGAGGCGCACTTCCTTGAAGATCGGGTCGAAGACCTCAAGGGCAAATGGCTGGCGATGGACTTTATGCGGTTTATCCGTCATCAGAGGCGTTTTGAAACGTATCAGCTTCTCCAGAAACAGATTGCCAAAGATTGCCAAAAAGCCATGAATTTCCTTCTGTAAAAGTAAAGTGTGGTTGATTGTCTGGAAATCAGCAATGCAGACAATTTACCTCCGACAGGTCGAGTTAAGGGGAGGCAGGTTTGTTCCGGGCAATTCTTGAAAATCTCGGCGATTGGGGGTATAGTTCCCTGTGTTCTTGCTTTACGGTCAAGTCCCAGCGGCTGACGGTATAGGGTGTTTTTGCCATGAGTATGATGTTGAACAATCTGGAGCGAAAAATTTTAGCTGCCGTACAATCCGGCTTGCCGTTGTCCCCGTCCCCTTATCAGGAACTTGCCCGGACAATCGGAATCCCTGCGGACCAGTTGCTGACCATTCTTCGGCAATGGAAGGCCCAGGGAAAGATTCGCCGTCTGGGGGCCATCGTGAATCATTTTCAGATGGGCCGCGGCGTCGGCGCAATGGTAGTCTGGAAGGTTCCCCCAGGCAGGACGGATTCGATTGGACAACTGTTTGCTTCGTTTCCGGCGGTGTCCCACGCGTATTTGAGACCCTTGGCGGAACAATGGCCTTATACCCTTTATACGATGGTTCATGCCTGCGGCGACGGTGAACTTGAGGAGACGATTGAGACCATGAGCCGACAAAGCGGGATTCGGGAATTTCGTGCGTTAAAAACCGTTCGGGAACTTAAGAAAGTTCCGCCCGTGTACATTGTTGAGGACTAATTGATCGGGGGGCTGTTATGCTTGAACTCCTGCCGCTGGAAAAACAGGTGTTTTGGGGAATCGTGATATTGTCGGCGGTCTCTTCGGCGCTGGCTTATAGGCAGATTGCCCGGGACGATGCAAGGGTCCGGCATCTGCTGACGGCGATGGCCTCGCTCCAGGTGACGCTGGGGGCGGTTTTGTTAATCCTCAGGGCCGTCGCCATCCGGGCGTTTCCCCTCACCGGCATTTTCGAATCCGTGCTTATCTTAATGGTGTTCATCGGGATGACGTTTCTGTTTCTATCTGCGTTTATGCAGCAGGTCTGGTTTTCGGCGGGAATGACCTGGGTGCTCTTTATCATTGTGTTATTAGCGGCGGTTGTTGCCAAGCCCGCCGCTGTTCTTCAGGAGGCGGCCCGGACGCCGTGGGTGATTGTTCACGCCTTATCGATGACCCTGGCGGGGGCGATGATTGTTTTTGCCGCGGCCATGAGCCTGCTTTTTCTGTGGAGCCGCAACCGTCTCAAAAGCAGGCAGTTCCTGCCGTTATTGGGGAAAATGCCGACGATTGAAAAACTGGAGGCACTGAATCTGCTGGGGCTTCGTCTGAGTTTCGTCACCCTGACCTTTGGGCTTGTCAGCGGCATCGGACTGGTGGCGGTCAAATCCGCCGGGCTGGGCATGACGCTCGGCGACTGGCTGGCGGATTCAAAGGTTGTGCTGATTGCGGTCGCATGGGTTGGCCTGCTGGCTCTCTTGGTTTTGCATCACCGGCTGGTGTTCAGCGGCAAAACAGCGGCTCAGGCGGCGCTGGTTCTCTGTTTTTTGATTTTGTTTGCCTTTATCGGCAGCAGGATATTCTGTAAGTCAAGTCACGACTTTGAAAAGGAATCCCCGGCCCTTCACAGTCAGGTGGAATCGTGCAATGCAGATTATACTGATTGGCATTAATCATAAAACCGCGCCAGTGGCTATTCGCCAACGGCTTGCGTGCGATGCCGCGCGCGTATCTGATGCGCTGACCCGGCTGAGAGCCGCTTATCCCGGCTCTGAATTTTTCCTGTTATCCACCTGCAATCGCGTGGAGTGCTGCGCGGTTGTTGACAGGGCCGCGGGGCCCAAACCCGCCGAACTGGCCAAGTGGCTGGCGGATTTCAGGGCTGTGGAGTTTTCGCAAATCGAGCAATATCTTTATATCAAAACCGACGAAGACGCGGTTACGCACCTGTTTACCGTGGCGGCCAGCCTGGACAGTATGGTGATCGGAGAAAGCCAGATTACCGCTCAGGTCAAGGAAAGTTACAAAATGGCCTGCACCTGTCAAACGACAGGGAAGGTTTTGAACCGCCTGTTCCACGACGCCTTCCGCGCCACCAAGGAGATTGTTACCCGAACATCCATTTCCAATCGCCGGGTCAGCGTGGCAGGTGTGGCCGTGGAATTGGCTAAACAGCTTTTTTCCGACCTCCAATCGGCGAAGGTGGTTATTGTCGGTGCCGGACAGATGGGCAATTTACTGGTTGAGCATTTCCGGCATGAAAAATGCGGGGATATTACGGTCGTCAACCGGTCCCGGCAGCGAAGCTGTCGGATTGCCGAAGAGCACGGCGTTGCCGATACATCCTGGGACCGGCTGGATCAGGAAATCGCCGAGGCGAACATTGTAGTGGGAGCGGCCTCCGCGCCCCAGGGATATTTGTTCAGCAAAGACCGGATAAAGTTGCTGATGCGGCGGCGCCATCGCATCCTGCTGATTATTGATATTACGGTTCCCCGAAGTTTCGATCCGGCCGTCGGCGAGATCGAAAATGTGTACCTGTACAGCATTGACGACCTGGCACAGGTTGCTCAGGATAACATCAAACTCCGTGAAGGCGACATGGAACTGGCCGTCGGCATTATTTATGAAGCGGTGTCGGCGTTTATGGATTGGTTTCAGACGCGCCAGGTCGGGCCTGTCGTCGGGCAGATTAAAGATGCCTTTGAGAAAATTTCTGAAATGGAGATGGAAAGGTTTTTCGTTGGCCCCCGGCAGGAAGCCCATTGCAGGGGACAGATGGAAGCGTCGATCGGGCGGGTGGTCAACAAATTGTGCCACTGTGTGATTAAAAATATTGACACGCTCTCCAGAGAACGCAGCCCCGGAGAGGCAGAACGGTTTGCGCAGCATATTTTAGACAACGCTCAGCAGATTATTTCCGAGGATCAAAAGAAAAATCAATGATGACGCCATACCCTGACCGTATGCGGACGCTTCGGCTCCTGTTCTGGGAAAGCACCATCCGGTGCAATCTGTCCTGTGCCCATTGCCGGCGGATGGAGGCAGATGAGGCCGCCGGGTCTGATTTGACGACCGCCCAGGCGATGCAGCTGATTGAGCAATTGGCGCAGGTGGGCAGGACGCAGGATTTTATGCCGATTCTGGTATTCAGCGGGGGAGAGCCGCTGTGCCGTGGCGATGTTTTTGAGTTGATTGAAGGTGCGGCGGCCCGGGGTTTGACGTGTGCCCTGGCCACCAACGGGACATTAATGGATAAACCGCTTGCCGCCCGGATCAAGGCCGCCGGTGCTCATCGCGTTTCGGTCAGTTTGGATGGCGCCACGAGTGATATCCACAACAAACTTCGCAAACTGGAAGGGTCTTTCGAGGCCGCCGTTAACGGAATCGCGTGTTTGAGAGAATGCGGGCTTCCGTTCCAGATTAACATGACCGTTACCCGTCACAATGTCCATCAACTGGATGCTGTTTTTGTATTGGCCAGAGAGCTGGGCGCCGTCGCGGTTCATTTGTTTATGCTGGTGCCGGTCGGCTGCGGGGAATCGTTTGCCGAAGAAGAGATGCTTTCCGCCGACGAATACGAGCAATTATTGAAGCGGGTTGCCGAAAAAGAACGTGCCGCTGAAATCGAAATAAAGGTAACCTGCGGCCCGCATTATGAACGAATTATCCGTCAGGAGAAACCGCAGCCCAAGCGCATGTCCAAAGGATGTCTTGCCGGTTCGGGTGTTCTGTTCGTGGGCCACAGCGGCGACGTGTTTCCTTGCGGTTATCTGCCGATTTGCTGCGGCAATATTCTGCAAACGCCGCTGGCAAAAATATGGGCCGACAGCCCCGACCTTGCCAGGATGCGCGACACACAGCAGTTGAAGGGCAAATGCGGCATTTGCGGCTATCGGGCGGTTTGCGGAGGCTGCCGCGCGCGGGCGTTTGCCGCTGCGGGCGATTATATGGAAGCCGAACCGATGTGCATTTACGCGCCGCCGCGAAAGGACAGCGATGATTAATATCTCCAAACTCTACTGCGGCCAGCTTACACCGGGCGACTGGCTTCGATACGGTATCTCCGGCGGCCAGAAAGACGGCGAAACCGTTCCCCCATCGGCCGCCCAGCGCAGGCCGATTGTAGTGTGGAATATCACCAGCTGCTGTAATCTAAAGTGTGTCCACTGTTACAACGACAGCGGCGCCAATGTCAAAAGCAATGAACCGACGACGCAGGAAGCCAAAGCCGTGCTGGACGATTTGGCCGGATATGGTGTGCCGTCTGTTCTATTCAGCGGCGGCGAGCCGCTGACCCGCAGCGACCTGTTTGAACTGCTCAGCTATGCCGTCGATAAGGGACTTCGCACGGTCATTTCCACCAACGGGACGCTGATTGACGCCCAAAAGGCGCGGCGAATTAAGCAAATCGGCGTTTCGTATGTCGGCATCTCGCTGGACGGCATCGGCAAGGTCAACGATCAGTTCCGGGGCGTCCAAGGTGCGTTTGACAAGGCGGCGGCGGGTATTCGAAACTGCATGGGCGCCGATGTGCGGGTGGGATTACGGCTGACGCTGACCCGCCGCAACGTGCAGGATATCGGGCAGTTGTTTGATTTCTTTGAGAAAGAGGGCATCGAGCGGGCCTGTTTTTATCACCTGGTTCCAAGCGGACGCGGGCAGGATATCTTCGGCGACGACCTGACGCACGCCCAGAGCCGGGGAGCCATTGAGACAATTCTGGTCAAGACAAAGGCGTTTAAGCAGGCAGGCCGCAAGACGGATATCCTGACAGTGGACAATCACGCCGACGGCGTTTACCTGTACCTCAAACTCTTAGCCGAAGACCCCGCGCGGGTAGCCGATGTGTGGAAACTCCTCACCTGGAACGGCGGGGGGCTGGCCAGCAGCGGCGTCGGCATCGGGTGTATTGACTATAACGGCAAGGTTCACGCCGACCAGTTCTGGGGGCATTACGACCTGGGCGATATCCACGAAAAGAAATTCAGCCAAATCTGGAGCAACGACGAAGAGCCGTTATTGAAGGGTCTGCGAAACCGCCGGCAGTATGTCAAGGGCCGCTGTCGCCTGTGCAAATTCTTCGATGCCTGCGGCGGCAGTTTGCGGGTGCGGGCGGATTTGTATTTTAAGGATCCCTGGGCCCCCGAACCGGCCTGCTACCTGACCGACGACGAAATCGGCCTCGACGATGCCAAACAGCAGGAACTTGCGCGCTGCGGCGAAATCTTTACACTCCCCGAATGATTTTTAACCGCCGAGGACGCCGAGGACACGGAATCTATTTGAATAGAAAAATTCCTTACTTTTCCATTTACATTTCTCAATGGATTCCTCCCCCTCCTTCGTCGGGGTCGGAATGACGCAAAATGCCGGCAGGATGCCGGTGGTACATCGGGCGGCTTGCGCCACGGCGCTGTTATTCCGAAGCAAGATGCTTCGGCCACATTACAGCTTCCATTTGTCAATCGCTTTCAGCGTTTGGTCGAGGTGTTTTTCGGTATGGGCGGCGGAGAGGAAGTTGGCTTCGAACTGGGAGGGCGGTAAATATATTTCGCTTTCCAGCATGTGTTGGAAGTACCGGGCGTAGCGTTTTGTGTCGGATTTAGCAGCGGTGTCGTAATCGGTTACGGCGGCATCATTAAAGAACAGCGTAAACATTGAGCCGATCTGGTTGATGGTGTTTGGAATCCCTTTGGCGGCGAGTGTTTGACAAATCCCGCCGCACAAACGTTCGGTCAGGGAGCCGAGCTTCTTATAGGGATTCAAAGCCCTTAACTGCTTTAACGTGGCGATTCCGGCGGCGACACAGACAGGATTACCGGAAAGCGTTCCGGCCTGATAAATGCTTCCCTGCGGCGAGAGTTTGTCCATAATGGCGGCCTTGCCGCCGACGGCTCCGATGGGAAAACCGCCGCCGATGATTTTGCCCAAGGTTGTAAGGTCTGGCTTTACCTTGTACACGGTCTGAGCGCCGCCGTAACAGAGCCGAAAACCGGAGATCACCTCGTCAAAAATCAGCAATGTCTTGTTTTTCGTGCATAGGTTACGCAGCTTTTTCAGGAAACCGGGTTCGGGCAGGACGGTTCCCATATTGCCCGCGACCGGCTCGACGATGACGGCCGCGACTTGGCCGGCGTATTTTGCTAAAAGACGCTCGACAGCGTCGGCATCATTATAGGGGGCCAGCAGGGTATTTTGGGCGAAATCTTTGGGCACGCCCGGGCTGGAAGGGGTGCCCAGCGTCATCAGGCCGGAGCCGGCGCTGACCAGCAGGGAATCGACGTGGCCGTGATAGCAGCCGATGAATTTGATAATCTTGTCCCGCCCCGTTGCCCCGCGCGCCAGGCGGATGGCGGTCATGACGGCTTCCGTGCCGGAACTGACTAATCGGACTTTGTCGATGGAGTCGAACGCGGCGACAATCATTTCGGCTAATTGCGTCTCAATCGCAGTCGGGATGCCGTAGCTTGTGCCGTTGGCCATGTTTTTTTTGACTTCCGCGAGTACCCGCCGGTCGGCGTGGCCGAGAATCAGCGGCCCCCAGGACAGGCAATAATCAATGTACCGGTTGCCGTCTTCATCCCACAGGTACGCGCCTTTGGCTTTTTGAATGAAAATCGGGGATGCGCCGACGCTTTTGAAGGCGCGGACGGGGCTGTTGACGCCGCCGGGGATGACTTTTTGGGCCTGTTTGAATAATTGCATATTCTTACTATTTTTCATAATACTAATCCGGTTTTTATGCTGCCCCTTCAGGGCGAATATATGTTGTTGCTTCCAAGACCCAGGGCGTTGCCCTGGGCTAAGTTATATCGGCCTTTCAGGCCGCACATTACGAACAAGCTGAAGCTTGAACTCTTACTTTAAAATTTTGGCGTCGATGTTGTGTTCTTTGGCGACGGCTTGGGTCGACAGACCCAGGCACAAGGCCTGAATGTGCTTGGGCACACCGCCGAATTTTTTGACAAATGCCCGGACGGTCGAACCGCTGGTAAAAAGAATCTGGTCGATATAATCGAAGTCCACATCCTCGATGTCCTTGTCGATAGTTTGATAGACGACGAGTTTTTCAACCTTCGCTCCTCTTTTAGACAGACCTTCCGGCAATTCGTCCGAACTGACCTGGGCCTGCGGCAGCAGGATGGACAGTCCGGCCACATCGATTTCGGCAAACATTTCGAGCAGTCCCTTGCTGGATTCATCGGCAGGACAGATGTCGGCTTTGATGCCGAATTCCATCAGACGCTGGGCGGTTGCCTGTCCGATGGCCGCAAAACGGGTTTTTGAAAAGATGCGGGCATCCAGCCCCAGGGCATGGATCTTTTTGAAGAAGAATTTTACGCCGTTGCCGCTGGTAAAGACGATCCAGTCATACTGTCCGGCTTTGCGCAGAGACGGGTTTATCTGCTCGTTGTCGGCTGCCTCAACGCAGTGAATAATCTGCCGGTGGACGATAATTCCCAGATGCGCGTATCGTTCGGGGTGATTGCCCAAATGCAGGATTCGGGGCTTTTTGGAAAACCAGTCCAGTTGTTCCTGAAGCTCGACAACCTTGCCGACGATGAAGATGGCCGGCGTTCGCAGGGGCTTGTCTTTGAGACAATCGAGGAAATTATCGAGTGTGCCCTTGACGACCCGCTGGTTGTAGCAGGTGCCGTGCTCGACGGCGGCGATTTTAGTGTCCGCCGCATAACCGGCTGTCAGAAGCGACTGGATAATGTTTTGAATGTTCCCGACCGACATCAGAAAAATTACCGTGCCCGCATGGGGAATATCAATCGGCCGGTCGTCGCCTTTTTTGCGGTGTCCGGTTACGATGGCGACGCTCGATGTGCAGTCCCGGTGAGTCGGCGGGATTCCCGCATAGCAGGGGGCCGCCAGGGCGCTGGTAATGCCCGGAATGACCTCAAACGCAATTCCCGCCTCAAAACAGGCCTGCGCTTCTTCGCCGCCGCGTCCGAACAGGTAGCAATCGCCGCCTTTAAGCCGGGCAACAACCTTGCCCTCTTTGGCTTTTTGGATAAGCAGGGCGCTGATTTCTTCCTGCGGCAGCGTATGGTCGGAGGCGAATTTTCCGACGGAGATTTTTTCGGCGCCGGGTTTGGCAATGGCTAACAGGTCATGGGAAATCAGGTGGTCGTAGAGGACGACATCGGCCTGCGAAAGAGCTTTTAATCCCTTTACAGTAATCAGGTCTTTATCGCCGGGACCGGCCCCAACAAGGTAAACCATCGTTTTTGGCATGCATAAATCCCGAAAAGCCAAATTGCCCGAAAAACATCATTTCGTTTTGTATCAGAGTCGATATAATAATACCATGTATAGTATTTATCGCAAATTCCGTCAATAAAAAAGTTATGCCGGGAGATGGATTCGGTGGATGAACTGGATTGCAGGATAATTGACCAATTGCAGGAAAACTTTCCGCTGGAGATCAATCCGTATGAAATCCTGGCAAACACCATCGGCATCAGTGCGGATGAATTGTGGCGTCGGGTTGTTGCTCTGGTTGAAGCAGGTGTTATCCGGCGGATCGGGTTCAGTATGGATTCGCAAAAAATGGGTTGTTCCAGTACATTGGCGGCCATACGGGTTTTGCCCGATCGTGTTTTGGAGGCGTCGGAATTGCTGGCGGCGTACCCGCAGATTACGCACAGCTATCTGAGGGATGATGCGTTTAATATCTGGTTTACGGTGATTACAAAGAACAAAGAGATGATCTCCGTTATACTGGATGAAATACGCACTAAACTCGGCTTGTCAGACGGGGACATAATGAACTTGCCGGTTGAAAAGATGTTTAAGCTTGATGCCCGGTTCAGGTAAAGCATTGGGGGTGCGTGGCATTTTAGGATTGATGGTATGAATATTAAACGATTTATGAATCCCGCCATTCTGCTGTTCCTGGCGATGTTTGCGGTTCTTGCCGTATGCGGGGCCTTTATGGGGGCTTCACGGGCGCAGGTTTTTTTTAATTCCGCCCTCATGATGATATTTTGGTGCGTCCTGACGCTGTTTTTGGCGGCAGGGTTTTTTGCGTATCCGCTGCTGCGGAAGCGCCCCGCGCTGATGCTGATTCATCTGGGGTGTTTGGGGGTGCTTGTCGGCGGGATGCTGAACTCCGCCGGCGCACACCGGCTGATCGCCCGATGGCTTGACAGGCCCGCATGGGCAAAAGGGCAAATGCTGCTCGGTCCGGGGCAATCGTCGGCAGAGGTGGTTTTGGAAACGGAAGGCGCCGTTGGCAAACTGCCCTTCAATGTTCGGCTCGAAGAGACGTTTGTTGAATACTATGATAAGCCGGCCATTGGTCTTTATTTTAATGACGGGGCGCGTTGGGCAATCGCCGCCGAAGCAGGCAAAGAGATTCAAATACCCGATGGCCGGGGGACTGTTCAGGTCGGCGCGGTTTATAAGAATTTTAAGATGAAGCGGGACAATGGCCGTATGGTGTCCTATGAATCGGCGGAACCCGGAATCAATCCCGCTTATCAGCTTATTTTCACGCCCGCCGGAGGAACGGCGGAAACGATTTACGTTTTTGAACGGTTGGGGAGGATGCATGACATTGCCGGCAGGACCTGTCGCGCCGAATATATGGCTCCGCGAATGATAAAGGACTACAAGAGCACGCTGCAGATTGTCCGGGACGGCAAGGTGCTCAAGCAGACGACCATCGAGGTCAATAAACCGCTGTTTTACGGGGGTTATCATTTTTACCAGCATACCTTTGCGGAAGACCAATCCGGGCCGGTCAGCGGGATTATGGTTGTTTCGGCCCGAGGTATTTGGCTTGTTTTTTCGGGGTACGCGCTTGTTTTTGCCGGGCTTGTTATGCAATTGGGGACGAAGCTTTTTATAAAAAGGACAAATCCCGGTGATGTGAAAGGACAGGCGGATGGAAATTAAAGCCGATATGCAGGGGGGGATGATTTATGCCGCGATGCTGGGATATGCGGCCGTTTTGTGTACGGCGCTGCGATATCCAAAGCAGGCGAAGGCCCTTTTTATCTGTTCCTTTCTGCTGAGTGCGGCGGCGGTGGTTTATCGCTGGCGAATGGCGGGGCATTTGCCGATGCAGAACATGTTTGAGGTCTTTCTTTTTCTGGGTTTCTGCATTTGGCCGATTCATCTCTTTTCCAGGAAAATCCTTTGCGTCGCCCCTTCCGTTCTGATGATAATCGACGCCGTAATTGGATTGATTGTGCTTTTTCCGGCGGGCTTTGTGTTCGATCACCACCTGCAATTTCTGCCGCCCGCGCTGCAATGCTGGCTTTTTGGGCCGCATGTTGCGGCGTATATGCTGGCGTATATCTTTATGGCCAAAGCGGCGGTGTGGGGCGCGGGGGGATTGGTTTTGCCGTCCGACAGCCGGCGATGGGGCGATACGGCTGCTGGCTCGGGCTATCGGCTGATTGCCGCTGGTTTCCCCCTGCTGACGCTGGGTTTGTTTCTGGGGTCTGTTTGGGGCAAGTATGCGTGGGGCGACTGGTGGGGCTGGGACCCCAAAGAACTCTGGTCGCTGGTTTGCTGGCTGATTTATGCGCTCTATTTACATGTTCGATTGGTCTGGCCCGGCCGGCGTTCGATGCAGCATATCCTGAATGTCACGGGGTTTCTGTGCATCATTATTACGCTGCTGTGGGTGAATCTTTCAAAGCTGTTTCCGGGACTGCACAACTATGCCTCATGACCCAATGCCGCCGGGTTGAGACAGATAATCGCCGGTGTTCCACAAAATCATCTGTTTCCATTTAGAAAATATGTTCCCAAGCCATTATTTAAACCGAGGGGTAAAGGATTTTCTTGTAAAACGGTTTTTCATCCCTATAATTACGGTATTCGGGATATCCGAACTTTCCGCAGTTTGCGGATGCAGGGTTGGCCGAGTGGCGGAATGGCAGACGCTGGGGATTTAAAATCCCCTGCCTGTAATGGGCGTGTGGGTTCGACTCCCACCTCGGCTATTGCCGGAAAAAACCTTAAAATCCGGCCTGTGACCCACAAGGACAAAGAAATTGGACGGTGTTAGTTTCTGTGGAGATACTTGGATGACCCAGAAAATTCAGCTTCAGGATGTAGACCGGCCGAATCTGTACCGGGAGGTCTTTCCCTATACGGAGTTTCCAAAGGTTATGTTTGAGAAAGAGACGATACCGATGGAAATCCCCGAAAAGGTCTGGATTACAGATACGACCTTCCGCGATGGCCAGCAGGCCCGTCCGCCGTACACGCCCGAACAGGTTCTGCGGATTTATGAGTTCTTTCATCAAATCAACGGCGGCACCGACCTGATTCGCCAGAGCGAATTCTTCCTGTATTCGGATAAAGACCGTAAAGCGGTTGAGCTTTGTCGCCAACGAGGGTACGATTTCCCCGAGATTACCGGCTGGATTCGCGCGGTCGCGGCGGATTTCAAATATGTCACCCAACTGGGCCTCAAGGAAACCGGCATCCTGACCAGCGCCAGCGATTATCATATCTTCCTGAAGCTCAAGAAAACCCGCTCGCAGGCGATGGAAGCGTACCTGGGCATCGTCAAGGCCGCTCTGGATAACGGCATTCTGCCTCGCTGCCACTTTGAAGATATTACACGGGCCGACTATGATGGTTTTGTTCTGCCGTTTGCCGCCAAACTGCTGGAGCTGTCCCGCCAGTACAATGTGCCGGTCAAGATGCGCCTGTGCGATACGCTGGGCTTTGCGGTTCCGTATCCTAATGCCAAACTGCCGCGGTCGCTGCCCAAGCTGGTGGCTGGACTTCGACAGTTAGGCGTTCCGGCCGAATGGCTCGAATGGCACGGGCACAATGATTTCCACAAGGTCGAAATTGCCGCCGCCACGGCCTGGCTGTACGGCTGCTGCGCTGCCAATTGTTCCATCTTCGGCGTCGGCGAGCGCACCGGCAATCCGCCGCTGGAAGCGCTGGTGGTTGAGCACGCCCAACTGTTCGGCACGAATCCGAGGGTCAATTACCAGGCGATTACCGAAATGGCGGCGTATGCCAATAAGGAGCTGGGATTTAATCTGCCGCATAACTATCCGCTGGTGGGCAGGGATTTTAATGTTACCCGAGCCGGCATCCATGCGGACGGTCTTCTGAAAAACGAGGAAATTTACAACTGTTTCGACACACAGACCCTGCTGAACCGCACTGTGGGGGTGGCGATTACCGATAAATCCGGCGCTGCGGGCATCAAGCACTGGATCGAAGGGCGGTACGTTATCGAAATTCCCAAGCAGGATCCTTGCGTCATTGCCATCAAGGACAGAATCGACGCCGAATATGCGGCGGATCGCATGTCGGCTATCTCGGATGAGGAAATGATCGCCTGGGCCGAGGAACTCTTTGGCGATAAACTTCCCCCGTTGAGGTAATCCATGGATAGCCGGCGGATCGAGGCGGTTCTGTTTGATTTGGGCGAAACGCTGCTGAACTTCGGCAAGCTGGAGAGGGCGGCTCTCTTTGATGAGGCGGTGAGCCGGTCGTACGCTTATTTGAAGGAACTGGCACAGCCGGTGGGATCAATGCGGGCCTATCGGCATATCCATATCTGGGGCATCCGCTGGCATTTGTTCCGGTCCTGGCTGACCGGGGATGATTTCAACTCGCTGGAATTATTGAAGGCCTATGGGCAGAAACGGGGCTTTATGCTTTCGCCTCAGCAGTGGGAGGAGCTTAACTGGCAGTGGTATGCCGGCCTGTCCCGGCGAGGCGCCGTCGAAAAAGGAACAACCGACGCGCTGCGATGCCTGCGGGACATGGACCTAAAACTGGGGCTGCTGTCCAATACATTTGTCCACAAAAGCAGCCTGGAACGCCATCTGAAGCAGGAAGGCCTGCTGGACCTGCTGCCGGTGCGGGTCTATTCCTATGAATTCCCCTATCGAAAACCCGATGTGCGGATTTTTGCCGCCGCCGCCGAAAAAATGGGTGTTCCGGCCCGGCATACGGTTTATGTCGGCGACCGGATGGATAACGACGTCAGAGGCGCCCAGGCCGCCGGCATGCTGCCGATTCTCAAAAGGGCCTACACGAACAAGGACAGGGACATTCCTGCCCACATTGAACAAATCGAGACACTGGTCCAGCTGCCCCAGTGCATCCGGCAGCTCGGCGGGACTTCCCTTTTGCCGGATAAATCCCCCACAAACCAGCCCGCCCGTATAAAGGAATAATGCCTATGGTACCCAGCGACCGCGCCTATCAGAAGTGCATCAACCCGTCCTGCGGGGCCGAGTTTGATTGTGCCCAGGTGCTCTTCAAGTGCCCTCGGTGCGGCGACCCCCTGGATGTTCGATATAACTGGGACAAAATCAAGCTGCCCCAAAAACTTGGCGACTTTGCCAAACGCTGGGTGACGCGCGGCAGCCAGCTGGACTTTTCCGGCGTCTGGCGGTTTCGGGAACTGCTGGATTTCTGCGACGACCGGTACAAGGTTTCTGTCGGTGAAGGCCAGACGCTTTTGCAGCAGAATGGCGCATTAGCGAAGGAGCTGGGAATGAATCCGGCGTCGCTGTTTCTGCAATACGAAGGGCTGAATCCTTCCGGTTCGTTCAAGGACAACGGCATGACTGCCGCGTTCAGCCACGCCAAAATGGTTGGCGCCGTCGCCAGTGCCTGCGCCTCGACCGGCAACACGTCCGCCTCGATGGCGTTGTATGCCCACAGCTGCGGCCTGAAGGCCACCGTCTTTATCGGCGAAGGCAAAATTGCCTTCGGCAAACTCAGCCAGTCGATGGATTACGGGGCGCATACAATTCGGGTGGCCGGGGACTTTGATGACTGTATGCGGCAGGTGCAGGATGTCTGTACGGAACTGAATATCTACCTTGTCAACTCGCTCAATCCGTTCCGGCTGGAAGGGCAGAAGACCATTATGCTGCGGATTATCGAGGCGCTCGGCTGGCAGGTGCCGGACTGGATTATCGTTCCCGGCGGCAATCTGGGCAACTCCAGCTCATTCGGAAAGGTCTTTGCCGAACTGAAAGAAATCGGATTGATTGACCGTGTTCCGCGGCTGGCGGTCATTAACGCCCATGGCGCCAATACGCTGACCGAATTGGTCAACGACAAGGGGCTGAAGTGGAACGGCGGGAAGGTGAATGACACGATTGCCGATGACTACTTTGCCCATTTGGACGCAACGGGTTATCGCCCCGATACGATTGCCTCGGCCATCGAAATTTCCCGCCCCGTGAATCTGAAAAAATGCCTGCGGGCATTGGAGGTTTGTAACGGCGTCGTGCTGGATGTAACGGACGAGGAAATCCTGGACGCCAAGGCACAGGTTGGCAAATACGGTCTGGGCTGTGAACCGGCCTCGGCGGCAACGATTGCGGGATTGAAGTATTTATTGGCCAACGGCACGGTCGATAAGGATGCGCGTGTTGCCTGCATTCTGACGGGCCACCTTCTTAAAGACCCGAACGCGACGGTGAATTACCACAGCAAAATGGCCAGAGAATTCAGTAACCCGCCTGTCCAGGTCGAAAACGACCTGCAAAAAATTATTGCCTTGATGAAATAGCAGCGGCTTGAAAAACGCAGCTGAATTAACCGGCAGATTAAAGCCGGGAAACATTTATCACAGGAGAATGACCATGATGGTAAAATATGTCCCACGCGTTCAATTGGCTCTATGTATGGTTTTATGGGTCTCCGGATGCGGCGCCGCTTCGCCGCAGGATGACCCCAACACCAGCGGCAAGGGCGGCTGGATTGCCCTCTTTAACGGCAAGGACTTGGACGGCTGGCTTCCCAAGTTTGCCGGCTGCGACCCGAATGACAATTTCAAGAACACCTTTCGTGTGGAAGACGGCCTGCTCAAGGCGGCCTATGACCGCTATGATCGGTTCGAAGGCCAATTCGGGCATCTTTTTTACCAGCAGCCGTTTTCACACTACCGCTTGCGTGCTGAATACCGTTTCGTGGGAGAGCAGGTTCCGGGCGGGCCGGGCTGGGCCTTCCGAAACAGCGGCCTGATGCTTCACTGCCAAACGCCCGAAAGCATGACAAAGGATCAAAGTTTTCCCGTCAGCATTGAGGTGCAGCTTCTTGGCGGTGACGGCACGCATCCGCGGACGACCGGCAACCTGTGTACGCCGGGTACAAATGTTGTTATCGGCGGAAAGCTCGTAACCGATCACTGCATCTCGTCAACCTCGCCGACCTGTCACGGGGACCAGTGGGTTACGGTGGAAGTCGAAGTGCACGGCGGCGGCATCATCCGTCACAAAATTAACGGCCAAACCGTGATGGAGTACGAGCAGCCCCAGCTGGATCCCAATGATGCAGACGCAAAGAAGCTTATCCGTGATGGCGGCTTGAATCTTTCCGCGGGGTATATTGCACTTCAAGCTGAAAGCCATCCGGTTGAATTCCGCCGGGTGGAAATATATCCCCTGGACGAATAGACCGATAACATTTTCAAAAACGATAGCAGGAAAAAATTTCGAAAAAATTTTCATTTTGCTACATCTTGTGTGTTCCCTGTTTTTCCCAGCTTCACATCTGGATGGACTGATTGGGTCAGAATAGGAGATTAGCAAACTCATTTATGAGACCTAAAGAAGCAAAAAATCGTCAAAAATTACATAACATCTTTATTTCAAATGGGTTGTGGTAATTCCAAAAAAGATTGAAGAAACCCCAATGGCCCGGACGATACCAGTAGTGTAAAGGGCGAAAAGGCCCAATCAACCCCCAAAGGCACACACTATATGTTGTGGGTGGACTTGAAAGGGCTTGAAAAAAGCATTTAAACTGCTTCTCAAGGGACTCGTGGGAACGTCAACAAAGAGGTGATCGAGGTTGAAAGGACTTCGGTTGCTGGGCAGCAGGGTTAGGCAGGATGCCTGAATCATGCTGGCCATGCTCTCAGGTGAGTGCAATGGAAACATCAAAAAACACGCGTATGGACCACACAAAAACAGTCGACCCCAACCGGCTTTCCCAGAACCGGATGGATGTATCCTTTCCGGAAGAGGCCAGAGAGCTTCTGCCGGAAAAACTTCTGGAGCAGATGCAGTCCAATCCGCTGGGGCGGCTGCTGAAGGTGATTGCCGGGCTGCCGGAAGTGAGAGCCGAAAAAATCGAACAAGCCCGCAGGCATGTCGAATGTCAGGGGGATTGCTGGGATACTCAAATGGATGTGGCTCTGGACAGAGTTCTTGAAGAACTGATTACAGAAGAATAATCCCTCTTCTGCGACACCCTCCTTCTTGTGTGCTGCAGGGCAGCAATTCTGACAAAACCGCTTCAAGACGAGGGCGATTCGTGATCATCCGGTGAATAATCCTCGTCGTCCAGTTCGACGGGTTTGTAGCCGGGCTGTTTGGATTTTTCAAATTCCTCATGGAATGCCTTAACGACGGCATCCTGGATTTTTCTGCGGCATGTGACATTGATTGGATGCGCGATATCCGCATGAAGCTTCATCCGCCCCTGGGAATCCGGTTTGACACGGTTTTCGGAAAGTTTGGCGCCGCAGTTGCTGCAGAATTTAGCCCGAAGGTAATTTTTGCCGCCGCATTTGGGGCAATGGTCGCTCATTTTGCGGGAGGGCATTGCGACAAATAACCCCCCGGTGCCTTCGATGATTTTGATGTCCCGGATGACAAACTCATTATCAAGGGTCATCGAGCAAAACCCCTTGAGACGATCATCCTGATTGGCCACGATCTTGACTCTGACTTCGCTGATTTCCATTTGACTGCCTCATGAAAAACCTACCATCTATTGTTGTTGACAAACCTGCTTTCGCAGTTGTACTCATTTTTCAATTGGTCTTGCAGTCGTACACCCACAGTTTGGAGGTCTGCCCCCGGCAGATACATGGCCGACCCGCTGCCGCTGAGGCATACCTTCAAACCGCAAAGTCGTTCACAGGCCCGCTTCAGCCGTTCCAGTTCAGGATGCAGGCCAAAACAGCTCGATTCGAGCATATTTGCGCATATTTTGGCTATGGAATCAATACTCTTTTTGGCGAGAAGCGGATTTATTTTCGCCGAAAGCCGCTGATACTCTTCTTCGCAGTGGCGATAGTTCTCGTAAACTCTTTTGGTTGAAGTGGTTACATTTGGGAGCAGCAGCAGAACGCGAAACTCGCATTTGTCGTCAATTTGTTCGATTTTTTCCCCGCGTCCGGAGCAAAAGGCCAGCGGTCCGCCCAGAAAGAAGTTGATATCGCTTCCTAATGCCGCCGCGATCCGGTCTAAGACCTCTTGGGGCTGATTAAAACGGGCAAAACGGTTTAGCCCCATCAGAGCCGCTGCCGCATCGGAACTGGCACTGCCCAGCCCGGTTCCGGCAGGAATCTTTTTGGTCAGGGTAACACGAATCGGCACCCGTCTTTTTGCCTCCTCCATCAGCATTTCGCACGCCCAGTACACCAGGTTGTCTTTCCCCTCCGGTGCCCAGCAGGGGCCCTGGCAAACCAATTCAATGCCCTCGGCCCGTCCCGGCTCGAACAACAGTTCGTCGTACCAGTTGATTTTGGCCATTACCGTTTCGATACCGTGATAGCCGTCCGGTCGCTTGCCGGTAATCAGCAGGGACAAGTTGATTTTGGCCGGGGCGCGAACTAAGAGGCCGGCGTCGGTTTGTTCAAATTGACGGCAGTTGTTACTCATGCGGCGCTGTCCTTATACGGGCATTCTAAAATGAAAACAATGGTATTTGAGCGTCAGCATAACACGGAAGTCCTGCAGGAAAGCGGGGACAGGTACAACCTGCCTGCGGCAGAACGTACCAGTCCCCGTTTTCCTGTCTCACGAGTTTTCTTGACTTTCCCATTGCCGTACTATATCATCTTTTGTTGTCGGGAATCAATACTTTTTTGTAAAGGGACTCACGTGACCGAATCTTCGACCGAAAAAACGACATGGTGGCACCTGCATCGCCGGCTGTACAACTGGGTCATTCATTTTGCCGATACGCCGCATGGCGAGCGCGCTCTTTTTGCGTTGAGTTTTGCCGAATCCAGCTTTTTCCCCGTGCCGCCGGATGTCTTGCTGGCCCCGCTGGCCCTGGGAGCGCCGAAGAAATGGTTCCGTTTTGCGACGCTCTGCTCCATTGCGTCCATGCTGGGCGGCGTTTTCGGCTATTGTATCGGGATATTTTTGTGGTTTCTGGTGGGCAATTTCTTCCATACGTATGTGCCGGGGTTTTCGCGGGATACGGTTACGCTGAAAGACAACACCCAAATCCAATGTATCGTTGACACCGACTGCGTTCGCACGGAAGGGTTTCTGATGAACCTGAAAACCACGATCCAGTATCCTCTCGTTATCACCCTGCCGGGCGGCGAAAAACGAGAGCTTTCCGAGCAGGAGGTCTCTGATGTGCAAGTGAAGACCTTCAGTATCGTTGGCGACCAGTACCGGCAATATGGGTGGCAGATTGTCGCTTTTGCGGGATTTACGCCGTTTCCTTACAAGGTGATTACGATTACATCAGGAATTTTCAAAATCAATTTTCTTGTTTTCGTGATAGCATCCGTATTGAGCCGGTCAGCGCGGTTTTACATGGTGGCAGGACTCTTTGGCTGGAAGGGAGAAACCGTGCGGCCGTTTATTGAAAAATATTTCAACTGGCTGTCGCTGCTGTTTTTCCTGCTGCTGATAGGCGGCTTCGCGGCGATAAAACTGCTGCATCATTAGCCAAGAATGTAGGAATGTAGGAATGTAGGAATACAGGGTAACTTTGATGAATGATGCGCAGAAGAAAATTTTGTTGAAGGTTGCAAAGGAAACCGTTACGGCTGCGGTCAATCGCAAGCCGGTTCCGGCGCCCCATACCGACGATCCGGCGTTATTGGCCGAACAGGGCTGTTTTGTGACGCTCAAAAACGGCGACCAGCTTCGCGGCTGCATCGGTCAGTTTGCTGCCGACCGTCCGCTGATTGAACTGGTTTCCCAAATGGCGGTTTCATCCTGCAGACGCGATTCGCGATTCAGCGATGACCGTATTACCGCCGGCGAATTGCCCCGGCTGGACATCGAAATTTCCGTCCTGTCCTCCCTGGAAAAAACCGACGACCCCCTGGGTCTGCGGCTGGGCATCGACGGCATCTATATCACGGACGGCTTTCGCTCCGGCTGTTTCCTGCCGCAGGTGGCGGCCGAAACCGGCTGGAGCGCCGAAGAATTTTTAAGCTACTGCTGCGCTCACAAAGCCGGACTGCGGGCCGACGCATGGAAGACAGACCCCGAGGTGGAAACCTACTTGTTTTCTGCCGAGGTCTTCGGCGCCGGTTGGAACGAAATTGAATAAAAAGGCAGCGATGATGAAACACAGTCAGGTCTATTATCTTCTGCTGGCAGGGGGTGCGTTGTTTTTTGCGGGCTGCCAGAAATCCTCGCAATCTAAACCTATGCCGTCGTCTCCCGCCTTGGACGGCCCCCGGTCGATGAGGGATTATCTGCGTGATGAACCGTCCGTCCGCAGTGTTGAGCTGTGGGAAGGCGGCGATGCCGCCGGCCTGCTTATCCGCACCGACCATTACGCTCTCCGCACAACGCTGATGGAGCCGCTGATGCTTCGGCAGCTTCCGGCGTTTCTGGAGTCCGCCTGGAAGGCCTATCAGAGTCAGTTGCCCGAGCCGATTCCCGTCAGGACCCCGCTTGAAATCTATCTGTTCGATACCCGTGCCCAGTGGGAGCGGTTCACCCGGCAGTTTACGGGGCCCGATGCAGGGGTTTATCTGAAGATTCAGCGCGGCGCTTATACCCTTAACGGCATCGTGGTGGCCTACAATATCGGCCGCAAGCAGACCGCTTCCGTCATTGGCCACGAGGGCTGGCATCAGTTCAATCAGCGGCTGTTTGTTTATCGGCTTCCGAGCTGGCTGGATGAAGGCATCGCAACGCTCTTTGAGACCTGCCGCTATACACAGGGCCGGTTTGTCTTTGAGCCGCAGCGCAACCTGATGCGGCTTGGTTCGCTGAAGGAAACCATCCAGCAGGATAACTTCATCCCGCTGCGCTCGCTGGTGATGCTCAATCCCGGCCAGGTGCTCAACGGCAATGGCGGCAGTGATGACGCTGTTGTGGCCTTTTATGCCCAGAATTATGCCCTCGTGCGGTTCCTCCGCGAACACAACTACGGCGTCTATCTCCGCAAATATCACGCCCTCCTGCTGGGCGGTGCGCACGGCACGTGGCCGCTGGGTCCCGAAACGGCGGCCTTGGCCGCAGACCGCACCCGCCCGCTGACCGTCGGTTGGAACATGCAGGTCTCGCCGGCGCTGTTTGGCTATTATATCGGAGAGGATATTCAGCCGTTTGAAGCGGAGTACCGGGCATTTTGCAGTAAGATTACCTATCATGTGCGGTTGAAATAACCATGAAGAACAGGAGGGACACGAAGTTGTTTTCAATCGTTCGATATTCAAATTTAAAATCTTTTTTTCCCCCTTCATGCTCTCCGCGTGCTTCAGGGTAAAGAACAATGGCCGAATATTGCCGAAAATCTCAGTTTATTTTGGCGTCAGCATCGCCGCGGCGTCAGCATTTGCTCGCCGAGGCGGGCTATTGTTTCGAGGTTGTTCCGTCAGCGGTGGATGAGTCGGCGTTTGCGACAAAGGGCATTACGTCTGAAGACCACACAAAGATTCTGGCCTTGGCCAAGGCCGGGGATGTGGCCATCCGCTTTCCCAATGCGCTGGTTATCGGCTCGGATACCGTGGTGGATTTAGAGGGTGAGATTATCGGCAAGCCCAATGATGCCGCCCACGCCGAAGAAATCACCCGCAAACTGTTCAGCAGGCCGCACAAGGTGATTACCGGCCTGGCGCTGGTGTGTATCGAAAAGAATATTGAAATTGTCCAAGCCGATACAACCATTGTCTATCCGCGCCGGCTGACCGAGGCGCAGATTGCCGAACACATCCGCAAAGGCGACTGGCAGGGCAAGGCCGGCGCCTACGGCATCCAGGAAACCGGCGACGAATTTGTGGACTATATCGACGGCTCCTTCACCAACGTTATGGGCCTGCCGATGGAGCGCATCAAACGCCTGCTGGGTACGCTCGGCATTCACCCCGACAAATATAAAAGCCGGACATAAGCGTCTTACGGCAAAAAGTATTTTGCGGACAGTTGAAGAAGAGTCCTGAAAGCGATACAATGCCCCCCGTGAATGTGATATTGGCAAAAAGCAAATAGACACAGGAGGTCTGCTTTGGAACCCAAAAAGGGATTTGCGGTAACAGGTGTTCTTTTAACGCTCATGCTGGCCGGCTGTCTGCCGGAGGAAAAAATTGTTCGGCGTCAGATTATATTTTCGGATGAACCGGCCGGGGCGATTGCCGCCGTAACCTTTAACATCCGCTGCGGCAACGCCGAAGACGGTTCCAACCACTGGGATAACCGCAGAGAGATTGTCTTTGACCTCTTGGCCGACCACGCCGCTGATATCATTGGCCTCCAGGAAGCCCTTGACTTCCAGATCGACCAGATTCGCCGTGCCCTGCCTCAGTACAGCGCGGTCGCCGTCGGACGCGACGATGGAAAGCAGGGGGGTGAATCCTGCCCCATCTTCTATCGCCGTGACCGCTTCGTCCTGTCTGACTCCGGCACGTTCTGGTTCTCCAATACCCCCTGGGTTGCCGGTTCCGCGCATTGGGGCAATACAGTGCCGCGCATTTGCACATGGGTGCGCCTTGCCGAAAAAAAGTCCGGCAAGGCCTTTTATATCTATAATCTCCATCTGGACCATCAATCCGAGTTTTCACGTCAAAAAAGTGTGGAACTGCTGGCCAAAGAAATCGCCCATCGCCCGCATGGAAACCCCTGTATTGTAATGGGCGATTTTAACATGGGGCTAAACGAACCTTCCATGACGGACCTGCTCCGGCCCAGCCGTCCGCTTCGCATGGCGGATACATGGCAAACGATTCACCCCAGCGAAAATCCGCCCGGCACCTACCACGCCTTTGAAGGAACCGCACGCGGGCCTAAAATCGATCACATTCTCATCGGCCCCGGCACCGAAATCATTGAAGTTGCCGTTGATGCCCGATCTTTTAGCGGACATTGGCCTTCCGATCATTTCCTTGTGATGGCCCGCCTGAAACTTTTTGAATAGCCGGTGGACGGGACATTCTCTATCCGTAAATAAATGCATCCATTGTCAGCTTTTTGTATGCGGCGATTTTTTTCTGGAATTATTCAAGTTTTTGGCTATACTTGCTGTTCTTGCAAAATGAGGGGATTGGTAACGGACAATATCAGGAATTTGTCCGGTGCTTCAGTATGTCGCTGTAAATGCCGATAAAGTATCTTGTGATCAGGAAAGGCTTGTCACCCTGAGTGTAATATCCATTTCCGAATCGTGAAAGATCACCCGGAAGAGACGTTCTATAGTCGTATTGTATAAAAAAATACGGCCGGCTTGGTTTTGTCGTTATGGGACAGCTGTGTGTTTTGTGCGGCAGGAACGATGGACTTATTTTATTTGCGGGACTTGGGAAATGGGTGTAAACCGAATTAGCGTAAGCGGAATCTGTTTATCCGTAATGATGTTATTCGTGTTTTCTGTCGGCTGTTCCGGGCCGCAAAAAAACGTTTCTTCCTACATTCGAGTTTTGCCGCCTCATGCCGGAACGGTCAAAGTCATGACCTTTAACATCCGAACCGATACCCTGACTGACGGCTCCAATCGCTGGAGCTGCCGAAGGGATATTGTTTTTGACATTTTCCGCGACCATACCCCCGACGTTATCGGCCTCCAGGAAGCCGAAGAGGATCAGGTTCGCGATATTCAGATTGCCTTGCCGCACTATACCCGCTACGCTGTCGGCAGGAGCGACGGCCGGCTTGCAGGCGAAACCTGCGCGATCTTCTACCGCACAAACCGCTTCCGCCTGCTCGATTCCGGCACCTTCTGGTTTTCCGATACGCCGTCAGTGCCCGGAACCAAGGATTGGGGCAATCTGTGGCCGCGGATCTGCAGTTGGGTACACCTGGCCGAAAGAGGAACCGGCGGCGCCTTTTATGTCTATAATGTCCATCTGGATAATCTCTCGCAGAACTCCCGCGAAAAAAGCGCTCAGCTGCTTGCCTGTCAGGTGGCGGCCAGAAAAACCCGCGACCCCTTCATCGTCATGGGCGATTTCAATATGGAACTCGATAATCCCGCGATGCGGTATCTGCAGAAGCAGGGGATTCAGACCCCGTATCCTCGGATGGTTGATGCATGGTCAGCCGTTCATGCGGGCAAACCCAGTTTGGGCACCCGCCACGACTTTCGCGGAAAAACCACCGGCCCGGCCATCGATCATATCCCCCTTTGTGAAAGCATCCGGCCTATCGATGTCATAATCGACCGCCGCTGTGCCGAAAACGGCCGCTACCCCTCCGACCACTTTCCAATTGTCGCCAGCATTCTGCTCAATCCCTCGCTCCGGCCGGGATACGCCGCCGCACCTTTGGCCCCTGCTTCTGTGTTCGATCCGAAAATCCGCCTCCCCTGACATCCCGACCAAACAGACCGAACATGTCGGCAAGGATGAGCCATTGTTGTTTAAGAAATTGTGTTTTAATGAGATTGTTAACCGCTGCTTTTTTGAGAGGTGTAAATTGTGAAAAAGATAATTATCGTTTCTGAGCCTGTTGCATAAATAATTACCAGAAATTGCTCTTTTAATAAGTGAATAAATCCAGCTTTTCGGTTATAATAGGCCAAACGGATTGCTAAACATG
>JAKEGM010000147.1 GCA_022615575.1 Planctomycetales bacterium | reverse complement strand
CGGCACTGGGAGACATGCAGTGTTTCAGCTGCGAAAATCTGCTTCTCCCTCTCCTCAACGACACCGACATGAATGTCCGCATCGCAGCGGCTTATGCACTGGCAAAACTGAACCAGCCCAAGTACCGCCAGCACGTAATTGAAGCGGCACGGCACCCCGACCCCACCGTGCGTGCCAACACCGCCCTGCTGTTGGGCAAACTTGGCAATCGGGACGACATTCCGCTGCTTTATGACGTCCTGAACGACGACGGATCCGCCGACAAAGTGCGGATGCAGGCGGTCGAATCCCTTGCCCGCCTGGGGGATGAGCGGATGTACCGCACGAAACTGTGGGCGCTGCTTATCAGCAAGTTTGCCGATGACCGTGTGATGGGCATCCGCGGTATGGGCGCACTGAATACCCCGGAATCGCGCAACGCCATTGCAACAATGCTGCAGGATGATGTCGTAGAGGTTCGCCTGACCGCTGCGGAGCAACTGGCCCGTCTCAAAGACAAACGCGGAGAAGAGCAGGTTTGGGGGTATTTCAAGACTCTTCCTGACCTGAATAAAAGAGATATGGCCAATGGGATGGCTGTCATGGCCATCGGGTACCTCGGCAGCAGCCGGCTGAACAGCTACCTGCCCCAGGTACTGGACAGCCCCTCGCCTGAATTACAGATTATTGGGGCACAGGCAGTGCTGCTGCAGACAAACTAAACAGATTTTGCCCCCAAAATCGGGATAAAATAAAGTATTTAAGGGGCGGAAAAAACTCTTGACCTGTTCTGGTGCGTACCGTAAAATCCGTACGACTCACCAATTGTGAGTTTTTGGCGGTTTTTCACGGTGAGCCGCCAAGCGTGTGGACGGGAATGTGCTTTATGTTTAACCTTTGTGTCGAAAGGGACTTATTTTGAGTATTCTAACGAAAATCATGGTTGTACTGTTGTCGATCTTTTCCATTCTCCTGTGCGGCATGGTCGTAACCTTTGTGGGCAATTCCAATAATTACAAGGCCTTGTGTGAAGAACAAAAAAGCATGAACTCGGTGCTTCAGGCCGACTTGACCACCCGGAACGAACAATATGACACGCTGGACAAAAAATACAAGGAGCTGGAAAGCAATCTGCAGGGCGATCTTAAAAATCTTGAAGCAGAGAAAAACCTGCTGGCTGCCGACCTTCACAAGGCCGAACGGCTTGCCCAGCAGTACCAGGCCCAAGCCGACAGCTGGAAAGGCGTGATGGCGGGGTTTGAACAGAGCGTTCGCAACCTGCAGTCATCGCTGAGCCAAACCCAGCAGCAGCTGGACCATGCCCGCGCCCAGGGAATCAAAGACCAGAAGGAACTGAACCAGATTACCGCGGATTTGTATGAAAAGATTGTCCAGCTTCAGTCCATGGAGGCGGAACGCCGGCGTTTGTTGGAGCAGAAAAAAGACCTCGAAAGCCAGTTTTCTTCAGGCACGGCGGGCGCCCGGGAAGTAATTCCGGTTACACCGCTGCCCCGCACGGCAACCCCCGCAACGGCTATTGCCGCAGGGGATTACATCAAGGGGCTGGTGACGGACGTCAAGGAAAACCTGATTACTCTTTCAATTGGTTCGGCCGACGGAGTCAAAGAAAAAACGGTTTTCCATATTACCCGCGGAGACCGGTTTTTGTGTGATGTTGTGGTAACCGATGTCGATATTAATCAGTGTGCCGGCGTGCTGGATCTTGTGCAGCAGCCCCCGCAGGTCGGCGATACGGCAAGCACGCAGTTGTAAGACAGGTGTACAATGGCGAAAAAATCAGCAAGTCCAAGCAGTGACGTTTATACCGCAATTCTTGCGCTGGCGTGTTTAGCCGCTCTGGCCACGGTTGTCTTTGTAGCGATGAGATGCATCGATTATTACGGTTCCGAGTCGCTGTTAAAAATCGCAGCGGCCCCGAGATAAGCAAAAAACCGACGGCAAAAGAAAAACGCAGGCAGGTTCCGGACCGCAAACCTTAAAATGTGCGGGGTCGAGGCCGATTCGTGCCGGCAATCCAATTTGAAGGGATTCACAGTGATACTGGATACAATTCTGGGCTGGTTCAGCAAAGACATGGGGATTGATCTGGGCACGTGCAACACGCTGGTGTGTGTTCGCAACGAAGGGATCGTCCTGAATGAACCCTCTGTTGTCGCGGTTCGCCGGGGCACCAATCAGGTCCTGAATAACGGCGAGGCCGTGGGCCTGGTGGCCAAGGAAATGCTTGGCAAAACCCCGGGGTCCATTACCGCCATTCGCCCCCTCAAAGACGGCGTTATCAGCGATTTTGAAATTACCGAGGCGATGCTCAGCTATTTTATCCGCAAAGTTCACGGCCGGGGCGGATTGTTTCGCCCCCGCGTGGTGATTGCCGTTCCCAGCGGGATAACCGCTGTCGAACGACGGGCAGTGATTGACAGCGCCGAACGGGCGGGCGCGCGCAAGGTGTTCCTTGTCGATGAGCCAATGGCCGCCGGTATCGGGGCGGGTTTACCCATCACCGAGCCGACGGCATCGATGATTGTCGATATCGGGGGCGGGACTACGGAAGTGGCGATTATGAGTTTGGCGGACATTAGCACCTGTGAATCGATCCGCATCGGCGGGGATAACTTTGACGAAGCCCTGATAAACCATCTCAAACGCACCTACAACCTGCTAATCGGGGAACCCCGCGCGGAACTGGTGAAGATTCAAATCGGTTCGGCCGCCCCGCTGGAACAGGAAATGACCATGGAAATCGCCGGACGCGATACCATTTCCGGCCTTCCTCGCAAGATTGTCATCACCAGCGAAGAAATCCGCGAGGCCTTCAAGGAACCCATCGCCGGGATCATTGAAACGGTGATGCGAACCCTCGAACGGGCCGAACCGGAACTGGCCGCCGACCTGATTGACAACGGCGTAACGATTTGCGGCGGCGGGTCGCTGCTGCGCGGGATGGACAGGGTGCTTTCCAATGCCACCGGCCTGAAAGTGGTTCATGCCGAAGACCCACTGACCTGTGTGGCCCGCGGAACCAGCGTTTATCTGGAAAATCTGGAAATCTGGAAAGACACGCTGGATCAGGGATGGAGTTAATGCAGCGGCCCTGCGGTCCTGAAAACCTGACCGTGGAAGGGCATGGGCGGTAACCAGAAAGAAATTCCCTGTTATGACCGGCAGACATATTCATCTTTCAAACGCAAGTTGGTTTTTTTCCTTTTTGACGGCAGGTCTTGTTCTTTTGCTGCTGCCGCACCGGGTG
>JAKEGM010000146.1 GCA_022615575.1 Planctomycetales bacterium | reverse complement strand
TTGAACATTGCCTATCAACCGCTGCTCAGCGAGAGCTGCCTGCTGATTGCCGCAACCATTCTGTTGGTGGTTGCGATTGGATTGATACCGTCCATTTCCATCCTGCGCCAAAAACCGGTTATTTTTCTGAGAGAGCAAACCCAGGAGTAGTTATGTTGAGAGAGGCCGAGCAAGCCATACGGCCGCTTCGCCATGGCAGGGCCATTACGCGCGCATTGAAAAACACCAGGCGGCTGCCGTTGACCATCAGCGCTGTTCTCATATTAGCGCTTGCGGGCTGCGGAGAAGAAACGACTTCTGCCCCCCCGCAAACGGCAGCGGATGATGAGGGCATTATCATCGCGGTGGGCGACAGCCTTACGGAAGGTCTGGGAGTGGAAGAGGAAGTCGCATACCCGGCGATTCTGGAGAAAAAATTACGTGCTCAGGGATATCGCTACCCGGTCATCAATGCCGGGATCAGTGGTGAAACCTCCAGCGGTACCCTTTCGAGAATCGAATGGGTGCTGACATTGAAACCGGATATCGTCATTCTCGTCATCGGAGCCAATGACGGGCTGCGGGGAATCGATCCCGCGCTGATCAAAGCCAACATCCGCCAGATTATCCGCAAGCTCAAAGAAAATAAGGTGATTGTTGTGCTGGGCGGCATGCAAATCGTTCAGAATCTGGGAAGAGATTATACCACCGCTTTTGCCGGGATTTATCCGGAGCTGGCGCGGGAAGAGAAGGTTATATTCATGCCCTTTTTTCTTTCGGCCGTGGCGGCCGATCCGAGGCTGAACCAGGCCGATGGCATTCATCCTACGGCCGAGGGATATCGCCGGATTGTCGATAACCTTTTGGCCCATGTGATCGAAGCCGCCGAGGCGCACCGGGCAGGCCTGCCCTCACCGATTCCTGCAAGGCTTGACACCGATGACGACGGTACCTACAGTAAACAAGATTGAAACGCTGATCGGAAACCGGAAATTCGGAAGCCAAGTATACGAAACCAAGCGGTTGCCTGTGAAAGGAGAAAAACCATGAAGGGTGCATTCAAATGGGGGCTCATTATTTTGGGATGTTTCGTTGCAGTCGTCATCGCCGCCCTGTTGCTCATCCCGATGTTTGTCGATGTTCAGAAATACAAGCCGATTCTTGAAAATAAGGTGGCGGAGGCCACCGGCCGCCCTTTTTCGGTGGGCAGCGATCTGAGTCTCTCCCTTTTTCCCTGGGCGGGAGTGTCTTTCTCCGATCTGCGTTTGGGCAACCCGGCTGGATACGCTGAAAAGGAATTTGTCACCGTCAAATCTTTCGAAGTCAGAGTAAAGCTGCTGCCGCTTATCCGCAAGGATATCCAAGTCAACCGTTTTGTACTCAACCAACCGCATATCGTGCTGGTGAAAAACAAAAACGGCACCGGGAATTGGGAGCTACCCAAAAAACCCGGACAAAGCGAGCCTTCCAAAACAGAAACACCGGCAGGGAAGGGCGGATTACCCATCAGCTCGCTGACGGTTGGGGATTTTGCCATCAACGACGGATCCGCGGTCTGGATCGATCACACCGCCGACATCCGCAAAGAAATATCGGATATCAGCGTCATCTTAAAAGATGTATCCCTGGAGCGTCCCGTTCAGCTGAGGGTATCCGCGCTTGTAGACCAAAAACCCTTGTCACTGGAAGGCACCTTGGGACCCGTGGGCAAAAGTTTCGAAAAAGGGACTATCCCATTGGGTCTGTCGCTCAAAGCACTGCAAAAGCTGGCGATGCGGCTGAAGGGCAGCCTTGAAAACCCGGCGACTACCCCGGGAGTCGATCTGGACATCGCCGTGGATGCGTTTTCACCGCGAGAGCTGATGGCCGCCTTGGGCCAAACATCACCCATCGCCACCGCCGACCCCCAAGCCCTGGGCAGCGTGGCGCTCACGGCACACGTCAAAGCGGATGCAACCAAAGTGTCGGTTTCCAACGCCGTATTGAATCTGGATCAATCCAAGCTTACCTTTGCACTGACGGCGGCTGAATTTTCGAAACCGAATCTCAAATTTGATCTGGACCTGGACCAGATCAACCTCGATCGCTATCTGCCGCCGAAATCCGAACAGCCCTCGCAAGCAAAAACAGCCACCCCGGCGCAGACCGCCAAATCAAAAACCGACTACACCCCCTTGCGGCGAATGGTTCTGGACGGCCGCCTGAAAATCGGAAAGCTGACCGTGAGCAAAGCCAATGTCCAGGATGTCTTCCTTCAGATCACGGCGAAGAATGGAATATTCAACCTGGATCCGATGAAATTGAACCTGTATCAGGGCAATGCCGCCGGTAAGGCCACACTGAACGTGGCCAAAGATATTCCCAGCAACAGTCTGAATCTGCGAATCAACAATGTCCAGGCGCAGCCCTTGCTGAAGGACGTCCTGGAAAAAGACTTCCTGCAGGGCAGCACCAATGCCGACATCCAGCTGACCATGCAGGGTGATGACCCCGAGCGAATCAAGCAGACCTTAAACGGAAATGGCGGCTTAAAGTTCAATGACGGCGCCATCGTTGGCATCGATCTGGCCGGAATGGTACGCAATGCCGCCGCCGCTTTCGGCCTGGCTCAAAAAGGAGGTGAACGTCCCAAAACCGATTTCAGCGAACTGGATGTTCCGTTTACGATCAAAAACGGAGTGGCAAACACCCCACAGTCCAGCCTGAAATCGCCCTTCATCCGGGTGAAT
>JAKEGM010000145.1 GCA_022615575.1 Planctomycetales bacterium | reverse complement strand
GTCGTTCCATGACGTATCCTTTCCATGGGGACTATTCCCCTGGAAAGCTATTCGTATAAATGACTTACAAATCTTTAATAAATTACACAGTACAATTAGTTAAGAAAGGAAAAGCATGATCAAACGACAGTATCTTTTTTGGACTACTGCGGTAATCGCACTGACCGGAGCAGCTCTCTGTTACGGAAACACACCCTCGAAAACCGTTTCAGGGCCCGATAAGGGAATTCAAGGCAATTTCTCTGATGCTCTGGCACGGGCTATGAAGGGTGTATATCCATCCCTGGTGCGAATAAATGTGGTTGTTGAAAGCGCCTCCGACGGTCGAATGGAAAAACACCAGTCAGCGGGCAGCGGCGCGATTATCAGCCAGGAGGGACATATCGTTACCAATCATCACGTCGCAGGGAAAGCCACCCGAATCACTTGTCGGATGCCTGACGGCGAGGAGATCGAAGCGGACCTGGTAGGAACCGATGCCCTGGCGGATATAGCCATTGTTAAGCTTAAACTGGACCAGCGAAAGAACAATACCCCTCTGCCGGTTGCTCAATTCGGCGACTCGGATAAGGTCCAGGTTGGGGATATGGTTTTCGCTATGGGAAGCCCGGCGGCGCTGTCCCAATCGGTTACTCAGGGAATCGTCAGCAATACCGCCATGATCCTGCCCAATTTGGGCCTGCCCATCCGATTTGAACTGGACGGAGAAGATACCGGTTCGCTGGTTCGCTGGATCGGGCACGATGCGGTTATTTACGGAGGCAACAGCGGTGGACCGCTTGTGAACACGGAGGGCGAGATCATCGGAATCAATGAGGTTGGCATCGGTAGCTTGGGCGGCGCAATCCCGGCCAATCTGGCTAAATCCATCGCCGACCAACTGATCCGAACCGGCTCCGTCCGGCGAAGCTGGATTGGTCTGGAATTCCAGCCGCAGCTTAAAGACAGCCCCATTGCCAAAGGCGCCCTAGTCAGCGGCGTGATTGAAAATTCTCCCGCCATCGAGGCCGGCCTCCGTTCAGGCGACATTATCACATCCTATGATGGGGTTGAGGTCAACTGCAGAATTGCGGAAGATCTGCCCGTGTTTAATCGTCTGGTTCTCTCCACGCCGATTGGAAAAAAGGTAACGATTACGGCAATACGGGACGGAGAGGCCAAGACCTTTGAATTGACAACAATCGCGCGAGATCGCGCGCAGGATGATGATGCGGAATTAAAGCAGTGGGGGATCACGGCACGCAACCTGACTAAAATGGAGATGTTGGAGTTAAAACGGGCGGACCCCAATGGCGTGCTTGTCACCAGTGTTAATGGCGGCGGTGCGTGCAGTCAGGCCAAACTGCCGTTGAGAGATGGCGACATCATTACAACAGTCAATCAGGAACCGGTGAAAAATATCCAGCAGGTCAAGGAAATCACCGAAACTCGGACCCGGGATCAGAACAAACCCGTGCCTACGCTCGTCGGATTTGACCGCGGCGACTCTCAGTATCTCACTGTTGTTGAACTGGGGCCGGTTTCGGAGAGAGATAAGCCCCTGCTGTCCAAAAAGCCGTGGTTTCCGGCTGCAACGCAGGTCCTGACGGAAGATTTAGCCAACGCGATGAAGCTTGGCAAGCAAAAAGGGATTCGGATTGTCCGGGTCTTCGAAGGACACTCCGCAGAAAAAGCCGGCTTCAAAGTAGGCGATATTCTGACCAAACTGGACGGAACCCGTATAGAGGTATCTCGGCCGGAAGAGTCGGAAATTTTTGACGAAATGATTTGCCAATACCAAGTCGGAAGCGAGGTTACCTTTGATGTTATCCGCGATGGACAAACCCTGCAAGTTCCCGTAACTCTGGAGGCCCCCTTGAAGTCCTCCAACGAACTGAAACGTTACAAGGACGAGTATTTTGAAATGACCGTTCGTGAATTGGCGTTTCAGGATCGCATTGGACAAAAAGTGGACAAGAGCGTCGAGGGCGTTCTTGTTGAACGCGTGGAACCGTCTGGATGGGCCAGTTTGGGTTTTCTGTTGTTGGATGACATCCTGTTATCAATTGACGGCAAACTGACGCCGGATGTGGACACGGTTAAGGCTATCCTGACCGAAGCCCGTGAAAACAAAGCCAAACGGCTGGTCTTTTTTGTCAAACGCGGTATCCATACCCTGTACCTTGAGTTAGAACCTAGTTGGGATGTTTCGGATGATTCTGACGGCGTGAAAGAATCTGACATAAAATAACTGCTTATTTAAATTTAAGAAAGGTTCAACAATGAAAAAAGTCGTTGCAATGGCGTTTCTGTTAAGCTGTCTGAGTCCTGTCGTTCTGGCCGATGAGGCCTCTGTAATCAAGGCAGCCAAAGGTGTGATGAGTAAATATGCCGATGCGCTGGTGTGGGTCAGTGCGGTATCAAAGACCGAAGTGAGCGGCTTAGGAGTCATTCTCGGCAGCGGGAACGAACAAAAGGTCGAAGTGGTGGGAACGGTTATTGATCCATCCGGTCTGACGGTGGTTTCATATACAGCGCTAGATCCTATGAGCGCTATCGGAAACATTTCAGTACAAATCGGCGACAACACCCAGAAGATCGATCCGAAAAGCGAGTTCTCTGATGTAAAGATTACGCTGGCAGATGGAACCGAAATGGACGCCAAGCTTGTCATGAAGGATATTGATCTGGATCTGGCTTTTATTATGCCGGAGAAAAGCGGGGATGCCAAACTTCCGGCATTTTCCTGTATCCCGCTTGACAAGGGCGGCAAAGCTGAGATTCTGGATTCCATTATTACATTGACCCGGCTCGGTAAATTGCTGGACCGTCAATGCAGCGTCGCTCTGTCGCGTATTTCGGCAGTCGTCAAAAAACCCAGAACTTTTTATTGCGGCGGGACCGATTACGAGGGAACGCCTGTTTTTACCGAAAACGGTGAAATTCTTGGAATCTCTACGATACGAAAAGCGAATTCAGGGGATTCAGCCGGCATGTCACTAAGAGGACTGCAAGCGGTGATTGTTCCGGCCGGAGATGTTATGAAGATTGCCAAACAGGCGATGGAAACGGCTGCTGAGGATACTGAAAAAGAAGACGAAAATGCCGTTGATAAAACAGCCGATACAACGGATTAAGAACGTGCATCGTGTGCAAAAAAATGTCTGGCCGAAAAAATGAATAACTTCGATGCCGGGCAGGATGAGCAAAATGCAAGGTGGTGCATCCCGATATGTCAGGGATGCACCACCTTTGTCAAAACACCTCAGTTATGCGGGGTTGTCCGGTTCGAGGAAGACGATGTCTTCGGGCAGGGCAACGACATCGCGGCGGTCGGGGCCGAGCAGATCACGGATTTTGGCGCTGTGCAATCCGGCAAGCCGATGCAGTTCTTCCGAACTGAGGTTGACGACGGCCTTGGCAACGTTGTTGAGCATCACAACGGCCCCCGCCGGGAATGTATCTTCCACGCTTTTGACGCCGCTGGGCAATAAGCTTTTGTGTTTGCGAATGGCGGCCAGTGCCCCGTCATCAATGCGGATGGTGCCTTCCGGCCGGCTGTTAAGAATCCAGCGGACACGGTTGCTCAGTTTCTGCGGCCGGGCGGCAAAGAGCGTGCCGATGGCCTGTCCGTTGATAATTTTTCGAATGACGTCAGGTTCTTTTCCGTGGGCCAGTACGATGTGGCATCCCGCGGCGGCGGCGATGGTTGCGGCCAGCAGTTTGGTTTTCATCCCGCCGGTGGAGTAGGCGCTGCCCTTGGACCCGGCGGCTTTGAGCAGCGTATCGGTGATTTCCTCGACCAGACGCACGGGCTTGGCGTCGTCATATTTGCGGGGGTCTTTGTCATAGAGGGCGTCAATATCGGTCAGCATAATCAGAAGGTCTGCGTCTATCTTGCTGGCAACCAAAGCGCTGAGTTTGTCATTGTCGCCGAAGGCCGTGCCGATTTCTGCTGTCGAAACACAGTCATTTTCATTGAGGATGGGCACTGCGCCCAGATTCAGGAGACGCTCAAGGGCGTTTCGCAGGTTCAAATAGGTCTTGCGGTGATTGAGCACCTCCGCGGTCAGAAGCACTTGAGAAACAATCAGGCCGACTTCAGCAAAGGACTTGTGATATTCATGCATCAGCAGGGGCTGGCCGATGGCGGCGCAGGCCTGACGCATTTTCATATCCATTACGGGACCGGATAACTTGAGCCGTTTGGCGCCCATGCCGATAGCGCCGCTGGAGACGAGCAGCACCTGTTTGTCCAAACCCCTTAAATAGGCGACCTGTCCGGCAAGCGTTCGGATATAGTCGCTGTTGACGCCGTCGGCCGTAGTCAGTGTAC
>JAKEGM010000016.1 GCA_022615575.1 Planctomycetales bacterium | reverse complement strand
CCTCAAACCGTCTGCGTTCCTTTTTCACAACAAATCCCTTTCAAAAATGTCCACAAAAGAATAACACTTTTAAAGGATTTGTCCATTTCCAACTGAAGCTTCACAGAATCCCTGCCCGATCTGGGGAACCATACACCCCGGCAGCGGAAGACCACTGGGACCGACCACGGCAGCGCCAATCAAGCCGATGACATTTACCTGGACAGAGCGCTGCATACAGCAGCGGAAATCAGAGGAATTATGGACCTTCAGGTGCTTTAATGGAAAACGGCGATTCTGAACTATAAACCCGCTTTTTGGGGGGGCAAAAAGCGGGCTAACTTCAATGAAGGTGCTGGGACTCGAACCCAGGACCAACGGCTTAAAAGGCCGTTGCTCTACCAACTGAGCTACACCTCCGACCCAAAAGTTCCACGAAAATAGCAACCGTCATATAGTTTATCAAGAAAAATACACAAAAACAGCCAAATTTTCAGATTTTCCGTTTCTTCGGATTCTCTTTAAGCCGCTATGTTTTCCTGCCGAAACAAAGGATATAGAAAAAATACATCCTATTCAGGAAAAAGAATCTATTCGACCGTCCGAACGATTCTGGTATAAAACAAGTATAATTATTAGAGATTTAACGACAATTTTATCCTTTTTTTCTATACGATGTCGATGATTGCCGGTTCTTTGATGGAACCCTGTTCAAAAAATGAGATTTTTTAAACAAAAAACAACCCAAATCGCTTTTGCCGGACTATTGATGGTCCTGGCGGGCATCTGGGGCGGACGGCTTCCCGTTGTTTCCGGAGTCGGTCATGACGCCAATTCCGTTAATCCACCCCTCCCTGCCGATATCACAAAACAGCCCGCCGCCGATAAACCGCAGCCATCCGACCCTAATGCGTTGCCCCAGGGAGACAAAAACGCCGATGAAGAAGGCGACAGTTTTGCCCCAAAACTTTCGACGCTGGTGATTATCAATGAGGCCTACGAACGGATTTTCACGCCGGAACTGATTACCAGTGACGGCCTTGTCCGCTACGGTACGCTGCGGCGGCTTCGCTCCGACATGCTGACTGCCGCTAGGCATTTGAAGACACTTCATCCGGCCGTCCTGATGGGGATGAGCAAGGAAGAGCGAATCGCCTTTTGGCTTAATACCTACAACGTCTGCATGCTTCAGTTGATTATCGACAACTACCCCATCCAGCCGAAGTGGTATATGATTCTGTATCCCGATAACAGCGTGATGCAGATCGACAAACCGTGGACCAATCACTTCTTCTGGATTAGTGAAGAGCAATACAACCTGAAGGAAATCAGGACTGAGCTTTTGCTGGCCCGATATGCGGACCCGCGGCTGTGTTTTGCCCTGTCGTATGCGACGCGCGGGGGGGCAACCCTGCGTGACGAGCCGTATAAGGCACAAATTCTTGAAGCCCAGCTCGACGACCAGGTCCAAAAATTCATCTCTCGACCCGATGGGGTATGGCTGGACAAAGACAGCGCGGTGCTGTACCTGTCCAGCGTTTTTTCGCTGGCCGAAAACAAGAGTACGTTTTTGGCCTCGGACTGGGCAAATGTGAAAAAATTCCGTGGACGAAAAACCGAAGAACGGGCATGGCTCAATTTTATTCATCCCTGGCTTCCGGAAGCGGATGCCCGGTATCTCGAAACAAACGCTTTTACCATCAAATTCCTCAATTACGACTGGCATCTCAACGAAGCCCCGTAAACTCCCTCCCCCCGGCACCGCCCCTTTGCCGCCGGGAGCGGCTGTTAATAATCTTGCTTTTTCTCCCGGGCAGGGCTATCATACAGCTTGTCGTGGTTGTATTGGGACCTAAATTATAGTTCAGGAGTGCAAAAATGACTTTAAAAACACGATTCAACGGCCGAGGGCACCTGTTCACGAGCGAATCGGTAACCATGGGCCATCCGGACAAAGTTGCCGACCAGATTTCGGATGCGATTTTAGACGCGATGCTGGCCCAAGACCCCGACAGCCGGGTCGCCTGTGAAACGCTGGTTACTACCGGCATGGTTCTGGTGGCCGGCGAAATCACCACCCGGGCGTATGTGGATATTCCCGGCGTTGTCCGCGAGACCATCAGAAAAATCGGGTACAGCGATCCGGCGATTGGTTTTGATTACGAAAATTGCGCCGTTATCAACAGCATCGGCGAACAAAGCCCGGATATTTCCCAGGGCGTAACCGAAGGCCAGGGGCTTCATAGGGAACAAGGCGCCGGCGACCAGGGCTTGATGTTCGGATTTGCCTGCCGGGAAACGCCCGCCTTCATGCCGCTGCCGATTTATCTGGCCCACAAGCTGACCGACCAATTGGCAAAGGTGCGCCAAAGCGGAAAACTTCCCTGGCTGAGGCCGGATGGAAAAAGCCAGGTTACCGTGGAATACGACGATAAGGGAAAACCCAAACGCATTCATACGGTTATCGTTTCGACCCAGCATACGGACGAGGTGAACTATCGAACCCTTTATAAGGCGGTTTTTGAACAGATTATCCTGCCGGTTCTTCCCCCCAGGCTGGTTGACAAGAAAATGATTGTCCATATCAACCCGACGGGGCGTTTTGTCGTAGGCGGCCCCAAGGGCGATTGCGGTGTGACGGGGCGAAAAATTATCGTTGATACCTACGGCGGACGCGGCTGTCACGGCGGCGGGGCGTTCAGCGGCAAGGACCCGTCGAAGGTGGACCGCAGCGCCAGCTATATGGCCCGCTACATCGCCAAGAATATCGTTGCGGCGGGGTTGGCCGATGCCTGCGAAGTGCAGCTTTCCTACGCCATCGGCGTGGCCGATCCGGTTTCCGTTCTGGTCGATACCGAAGGTACGGCCAAAGTGGATGAAGCCCTTATTGAAAAACTGGTGCGCCAGTTTTTCCCGCTGACGCCGAAGGGAATTATCAAGTATCTGAAATTAAAGCGCCCGATTTACGCGGAAACCGCCCGCAACGGGCACTTTGGCCGAAATCACCCGGACTTTACATGGGAAAAAACGGATATGGCCAATAAGCTTCGCAGGGCCGCAGGGCTGAAAGGACGCGTCTAAAAAAGCATTTTTTGGGAAAGGATAAACCATGGGAAGGCATGGGACATCGCTGATGCTGACGGCGGTGGCTGTTTTTTGTGCGTCGTGTGCGGAACAGCAGGCCTCCGTTGAACGGGATTTGCAGACCTCGGCGCCTCGGGTAACGCTGATAACCCTCGATCCGGGGCATTTTCACGCGGCGCTCGTGCAGAAAGGCATGTACCCTCAGATTGATCCGACCGTTTATGTCTATGCCCCCGAAGGCAATGAACTGGCGTCCCACTTAAAACTCATTGAAAGCTATAACGGCCGCGCCGAAAATCCGACCCGCTGGCAGGAAAAGGTTTATACAGGCCCGGATTTTGCCGATAAGGCATTTTCGGAAAAGAAAGGCAGCGTCCTGGTGCTGGCCGGCGACAACCAGAAGAAGACCGGCTATATCAAGGCAGGCGTGGAGGCGGGGCTGAATATCTTTTCGGACAAGCCCATGTGCATCAATGCCGCCGGCTATGAGCTGCTTAAGGAGGCGTTCCAGACCGCCCGGCAGAACAACGTCCTGCTGTACGACATCATGACGGAACGATACGAGATTACCACCGTCCTGCAAAAGGAACTGGCTCATGCGCCGGAGTTATTCGGCGAATTGAAGATCGGCTCGCCGGACGACCCCGCCATCGTCAAGGAAAGCGTTCATCATTTCTTCAAAATCGTCTCCGGCAGCCCGCTCAAGCGTCCGCCGTGGTTTTTTGATACCGACCGGCAGGGAGAGGGCATCGTGGATGTAACGACGCACCTGGTGGATCTGATACTGTGGGAAGCGTTTCCCGAACAGCCGATTGCTGTCGCCGAAGTATCGGTGCTGGCGGGCAAACGCTGGCCGACAGTGCTGACTGCCGAGCAGTTTTGCCGGTCCACACAGACAAGCGTTTTTTCCCCTTCGCTCAAGAGCCGGCTGAACGCAGAAGGCGCCTTGCCCTGCTATGCCAACGGCCAGATTGACTTTACCGTCCGCGGCATCCACGCTCGGGCGAAGGTGGAGTGGAATTACCAGGCCCCGGAGGGCGCCGGCGACACGCATTATTCGATCATGAAAGGCACCCGGGCCAACCTGGTGATCCGCCAGGGAAAGGAAGAAAACTTCCGCCCCGAATTGTATGTTGAGCCGGCCGAGGGGCTTGCCGCCGATAATCTGGCTGGGGCTGTCTTCCGGGCAACACTGAATCTCCAGCGGACTTGGCCGGGCGTGCTGGGACACAAAGAAGGCGACCGCTGGCGCATCATCATTCCCGACCGCTACCGCATCGGGCATGAGGCCCATTTTGCTCAGGTAACCGAAAAATACCTCAGGTTTCTTCAGGAAGGCAAATTGCCCGACTGGGAAATCGCCAACATGCTGACCAAATACTATATTACGACGACCGCGCTGGACATGGCAAAATCGGATTGAGGCCGGCCCCGCACTATCCCTTGATCGGGGTCATCACCATCGTCATCCGCCGGCCAAGCATCTGGGTTTTGCGCTCCACTTTGCCCTGCTCCTGAAGCGTTTCAACAATCTGGTCCATGATCGTGTGGCCCTGTTCGACGTGCATCATTTCGCGGCCGCGGAAGAGCATCGTAAATTGGACTTTATGCCCTTTTTCGAGGAACTTGGCGGCATGGCCCACCTTGATGTCACGGTCGTGGTCGTCAATCTTGGGACGAAGCCGGATTTCTTTAAGGACGACCGCATGCTGCTTTTTCTGGCTTAGTTTGACTTTGCGTTTCTGCTCATACAGGTACTTGCCGTAATCCATAATCCGGCAAACCGGCGGGGTCGATGTCGGGGCCACCTCCACAAGGTCCAGCCCAACCTCCATCGCCCGCGTCAGGGCGTCTTTGGTATTGACAATGCCCGCCTGTGCGTTATTCTCATCAATCAGCCGAATCGGGCTGGTTCGAATCCGATCGTTAATCCGCAAATTATCTTTACTAATGGCTGTGTACCTTTCCAAAAACAAGTTGTTCTATATGTTTGCCGGAACTGTTCCGGACAGATTTCTTAAAAGGATAAATCCATGGATTTATCGGCAATTTTCCTCTGAGCAATCGAAATTAACTCCGCCGGCGAGGCCGTTTGGGTCTGCTGGCACTGACGGATGCGGACATTCACCAAGCCCGCATCGGCTTCCTTGGGTCCGACGACCAGCATATACGGCACCTTGTCGGCATGGGCCTGGGCGATTTTGGCTCCGATTTTGTCATCCGACATATCCACCGTCGCCCGCAGGCCGGCCTGTTTCAACTGGGCCAGAACCGTTGCGGCGTAATCGTTGGTCTTTTCGCTGATCGGCAGTACGCGCACCTGTTCCGGCGACAGCCACAGCGGGAAATGGCCCGCATAATGTTCAATCAGGATGCCCAAAAACCGCTCCAGCGACCCCAAAATCGCCCTGTGAATCATGACCGGCGTTTTTTCGGTGTTATCCGGGGCCGTATAAACCAGCTCAAACCGCTGCGGCATCGAAAAATCAAGCTGAATCGTTCCCAGCTGCCACGAGCGCTTGAGGCAGTCGCTGATATGGAAATCGATCTTCGGCCCATAAAAGGCCCCGTCGCCCTCATTGATTTTGTACGGCATCTGCTTGTGGTCCAGGGCGGCCTTCAGCGCACGGGTCGCAACCTCCCAGATTTCATCGGAGCCGATGTGTTTTTCGGGCTTTGTTGAAAGCTCCACATGGTAATCGTCAAACCCAAACGCCGCATACATCTCCTGAACCAGGTTAATCACGCCGATGATCTCGCTTTCAATCTGCTCCGGCGTGCAGAAGATATGGGCGTCATCCTGCGTGAACTGCCGCACCCGCACCAGGCCGTGCATCTGGCCGCTGGCCTCATAGCGATGCACCAGGCCCAGTTCGGCCACCCGCATCGGCAGTTCCCGATACGAGTGCTTGTTGGTCTTGTAAATCAGCAGGCCGCCGGGACAGTTCATCGGCTTGACGGCATAGGTTACATTGTCCACGGTGGTAAAATACATGTTTTCTTTGTAATTGTCCCAGTGGCCGCTGCGGTGCCACAGTGATTCATTCAGCATAATCGGGGTCTTGACTTCCTCGTAGCCGTACCGCCGGTGCACCTCCCGCCAGTAATCGATAATCCCGTTCCAGATCCGCATCCCCCTGGGATGCAGAAACGCAAAGCCCGGGCCTTCATCCTGAAAACTGAACAGGTCCATCTGTCTGCCGATGAGCCGATGGTCGCGTTTTTTGGCTTCTTCGATCTGGTGGAGATAATCGTCCAGTTCTTTTTTGCTCCGCCAGCAGGTGCCATAGACCCGCTGGAGCATTTTCTGGGAGGCGTCGCCGTGCCAGTAGGCCCCGGCCACGGACATGATTTTGAACGCCTTGGGGTCTATTGCGCCGGTTCGCGGGATATGCGGACCGCGGCAGAGGTCTTCAAAGCCGTCGCCCTGCCGGTAAAAACTGATGGTATCGCCCTGGGCGTTGCGGATGTTGTCCAGCTTGTAAGCGTCGCCGGCCATCTTTTGCAGGGCCTCCTGGCGGCTCATTTCAATCCGCACAAAGCGGGCATCCGCTTTGATGATATCGGTCATTTTCGCTTCAATACGCTCAAAATCCTCCGGGCGGATGGGAGTATCCAGATCGATATCGTAATAAAATCCATCCGCAACATTGGGGCCGTAAACCAGCCTGGCTTGGGGCCACAGTGAGCAGATGGCCTCGGCCATGATATGCGCACAACTGTGCCGCAGAATATCCAAGCCGTCTTTGTCTTTGCCGGTAACGATGACCACCTCGGCGTCCCCTGCGATGGGGGCCGACAGGTCCGAGAGATGATTGTTGATTTTGGCCGCGACCGCAACCCGTGCCAATCCTGCCCCGATACGGGCGGCCACATCTGCCGCGGCGGTGCCGTCAGCAACCTCTATAATGCTGCCGTCCGGGAGTTTTGCTTTTGCCATTAATCCGTCCGAATCCTCTTAATTCATTAACAGGTCACGAAAATCGCTGCACACATCGCTTCTCGCTCAAAAAACCCGTTATAGTGTAAGAAACTCGCTTAAAAATGTCAAGTAACCAAATTTTAAATTGACAAGGGAATTATTTGCATCCTGAATGTCGCAAAGTGGCCGAATCAACCATCTTTTTCGTTCACTTATTACGCCGTGGGTATTATAGTAGAAACATCTTTTACAGGGCGTGCCCTTTGGGGCAGTAGATTCCCGCGAGGAAACCCGTACCTGACGATTGTAATGCTGCATCGTCGCGCAAAAACAGGAAATTGCAATCGCAATCAGTATATACGATTGCACATTGAGAAAAAGCAGGGACACGGCATGATTGAGCAGATTCGGAACAAAAAGGCGTTTATCTGCGATATGGACGGCGTGATTTACCACGGCAGGAAGCTGCTGGACGGGGCCGCTGAATTTGTCGATTGGCTTAAACGCCAAAAAAAGGAGTATCTGTTTTTAACGAACAGTTCAGAACGCTCGCCCGCCCATCTGCGGCACAAATTAGGCAAAATGGGGATCGACGTTAACCAGTCGCATTTCATGACCAGCGCGTTGGCCACGGCCAGTTTCCTGCATTCCCAAAAGCCGGGGGCGCGGGTTTTGACGATTGCCGGCAAAGGATTGGAAGAAGCGCTGCTGGAAGTCGGATGTGTGCTGACGGACGAAAACCCGGATTATGTGGTTATTGGCGAGACGCGGGATTATACGTATGACAAGCTGGAGACGGCGATTCTGGCTGTGCACAAAGGGGCCCGGCTGATTGGGACCAATCCGGATATCTGCGGGCCGGGTGAAAAGGGGATTGTGCCCGCCTGTGGGGCAATGGTCGCCCCGATCGAACTGACGACCGGTAAGAAGGCGTATTTTATCGGCAAGCCCAATCCGCTGATTATGCGGGATTCGCTCAAACGCATTCAGTGCCGCCGGGAGGACGCGGTCATTATCGGCGACCGCATGGATACGGATATCATCGCGGGCATCGAGTCGGAAATTCAGACGGTGCTGGTTTTGTCCGGTATTACGAGCCGAGCCGATGTCGAAAAATTCCCTTATCGGCCGGGGTTGATTCTCGACCACGTCGGACAGATCGCGACGTCAGTTACCAGTTAACAGTGAACAGTTATCAGTTAAGGAAGTGGGAATTGTTATGGAGCGAATGACCAAGACAGGGCGGGTGGCGGTTTATATTGGCTGTTTTTTACTGCTGTTGTCCGTACTGCTGATGATTACGGCGGTTCGGACGGTCCGCAGGACAAATCAGATGCTGAATCAAATCGAGTTGTTGATGGCCGGGGGGGTGGAATTAGGCAAGCAGGCCAACGCCGAACTGTGGGCGGCGATGGAGGAGAACAATGCCATTGCCGCAGAATTGGCTAAACCCATAGACCAGCGGCCTGCCGACCTTGAAAAGCGTCAGACGCTCAACAAACAGCGCATCGAGGGAATCCAGGAACTCCTGGCCGAGCAGCAGCAAATCCATGAACAAATCCGCGCAATCCAGAAACAGAACGGCATAGAGACAGAAACCGAAAGCCCCGAAACCAAAGCTGTTTTGGAGAAATATTGATTTTTTCGACAGGATTAACAGGTTTTTTTAGACGGGATTAACGGGATTAACAAGATAATAAAGGAAGGAATGAAAGCAGGGGAGTGCTTGAAAAGTTAGAAGTGGAGAGTTATTGTTTATGACGGATACACAAATAATAATTTTGGGAAATGTTATTACGCTAATCTTTTTGCTGATTTCATATGGCACTACTTTTTTATATGTTATGTGCGGTGGAAAGTTTTATCGTGGTGTTCTGTGGGGTTGGAATCTTTCGTATATTTTAATGTTTATCCTCTCACTCATCGGACAATCTCTTTGGAAATCCCATTCTGAACAAATCGAGATTATCAAAAGTGTGTTTCCTGATAACATAATTGCTGTTCCATTTTTTGTTTTTGGCTGGATACCTGCATTAGGCGCAGCGGGATTGGCTTTGCTTGTTAAAATATTAGTTCGAAAATTTAAGAATCGTAGAAGGCGTTCTTGTGTAGAAATGACATAAAGGAAAGAAATGGCGAAGAAACTTTATATTATTGATGGGCATGCGCATATTTATGCGGCGTATTATGCTCCGATGCGGCCTTTGACGGGGCCTTCGGGGGAGCCGACGAAGGCGGTGTTTGTGTTCACGACGGCGCTGCTGGGGCTGATGGACAAGCACAAGCCGGATATGCTGGTCGTAACGATGGATTCCAAGACGCCCAGTTTCCGGACGAAGATGTATAAGGAATATAAGGCGCATCGACCGCCGATGCCGGAGGATTTGCCGGGACAGATTGACCGCATCGAGCAGATATTAGAGGCCATGAATATCCCGATGTTGCGGATGGACGGCTGGGAGGCCGACGACCTGATTGGTACCTTAGCCAAGCAGGCCGACAAAAAGGGCATCGACGCCTATATCTGCTCCAAGGACAAGGATATGCTCCAGTTATTGGGCAAGCATGTAGTTGCGTATGATATGAAAACCGATACGGTTACGGACATAAGAGCTTTGCATGAAAAGATGGGACTGACGCCGGAGCAGATTATCGACATGATGGCCTTGCAAGGGGATGCGGCGGATAATATCCCCGGCGTGCCGGATGTCGGGCCAAAGACGGCGCTGGAGTGGATTCAGCAATACGGCTCGCTGGATAACCTGTACGCCCATGCCGACGAAATCAAGGGCAAACGCGGCGACAATCTGAGGGCATACAAAGAGCAGGCATATTTGAGCAAGGAACTGGTCATTATCAACTGCGCCGCGCCGGTGGAACTGGACGAAAAGACTTTTACGGTTTGCCCGCCGAATAAGGACAAACTGGCGGCGATTTATAAGGAATTGGGCTTTTCAAAATTGCTGTCATCGCTGGGGGTGGAAGTTGAAACTCCCTCGTCCGCCAAAGGCGGACACTCCCCCTTGGCAGGGGGAGAGATAAAGACGACCCCCTCCCCCGCTTCGCGGGTACTCCCCCTTAGCAGGGGGAGAGCCGGTACTCAGGGGGGGCTGTTTGCAGAACCGGCGGAAGCAGCGCCGTTTTCGATTGGGGCCAAAGGCGATTACGAACTGATCGATACGCCGCAGAAATTGGAAAAGTTTGTCAAGGAACTGAAAAAGCAGGAGCGTTTTTCGTTTGATACCGAAACGACGGATATTGACCCCATGCGGGCGGATTTGGTGGGCTTGAGTTTCTCCTGGCAGGCGGGCAAGGGGTATTACCTGCCGGTGCGAGCGCCGATGGGACAAAACCGGTTGGATATGGCCAAGGTAAAAGAACTAATCGCACCCATTTTAGCGGATAAAAAGCGGTACAAAATTGCTCAGAACTTAAAGTACGACTACTTAGTGCTGGAAAACGCGGGTATGCCGGTGGCATTGGCCCAGGGGCGGGTGTTCGATACGATGGTTGCGTCGTACTGCCTTCACGCCGACCGCGCCAGCCACGGTATGGATGCGATGGCCAAAGATTACCTGGGTATTGAGCCGATCCCGATTTCGGCGCTGATCGGCAAGGGCAAGAATCAACTGACATTCGACATGGTTGATACGCAGGCGGCCTGCGGGTATTCGGCGGAAGATGCCGATGTAACATGGCGGCTGTATGAATATCTGTCCAAGCGGCTGGACGCGATGCCGGACCTCAAGACCCTGTTTGAAACGCTGGAGATGCCGCTGGTCGAGGTGCTGGCGCGGATGGAGCATAACGGCGTGTCGCTGGATACGGCGATTTTGCGGAAGATGTCCAATACGATGAGCCATACGGCCCAGAAGCTGACCGATAAAATTTACGCGCTGGCCGGAGTGCCGTTCAATATCGATTCGACCAAGCAGTTGGGCGAGATTCTGTTTGACCGGCTGGGACTGGAAAGCGTCAGAGAAGGCAAGACCCAGCGCAGCACCGATGCGGACGTGCTGGAGCAGTTAAAGGACGCGCATGAGATTGTGCCGCTGATTCTGGAGTACCGGCAACTCATCAAACTGATGAATACCTATACCGACAAGCTGGGGCAGTTGATTAACCCGCGGACGGGCCGGGTGCACGCCTCGTTTAATCAGACGGTGACGGCGACGGGGCGATTGTCGTCGTCCGACCCGAACTTGCAGAATATCCCGGTGCGGACGGAACTGGGGCGGCAGATTCGCTCGGCGTTTGTTCCGGCCGACGACTCCGGCTGCATCCTGAGTGCCGATTATTCTCAGATTGAACTTCGGCTCTTGGCGCATTTTTCCAAAGACGCCGCGCTGCTGAAGGCGTTTGCCGAAGAACAGGATATTCACCGTTTTGTGGCCTCGCAGGTCTATGGTGTGCCGCTGGACGAGGTTACCGGTGAGATGCGCGGCAAGGCCAAGGGCGTCAACTTCGGGATTATTTACGGGCAGGGACCATTCGGGTTGTCAAAGGCCATCGGCATCAGCCAGCAGGAAGCCAAGCAGTTCATCGCCGATTATTTTAAACGCTACCCATCGATTCGCGCGTTTATGGATGACGCCATCAAGAAGGCCAAATCGCTGGGTTATGCCGAAACGATTCTGCACCGGCGGCGTCCCATCACCGGCCTGGACAGCAGGAATTTCAACATCCGCTCGCAGGCCGAACGGCTGACGGTTAATACGGTCGCGCAGGGGTCGGCGGCGGACTTAATCAAGATGGCGATGGTCCATATTCAGCGGCGGCTTGACAGGGATAAACTGCCGGTCAAGATGATTCTGCAGATACACGACGAACTGGTGTTCGAACTGCCGCAAAAAGGGGCCAAAGAGCATGCCGAGTGGATTACCAGGGAAATGACCGAGGCGATCAAACTGGATGTGCCGCTGAAGGTGGATGTTTCCATCGGGCCTAACTGGCTGACGGAAAAATAAAATGCCTGCGGCGGAGGGCGGCTTTCAGTCAGGGGGTGCTGCGTTTTTGGCGGGCCGGAAACCGTGGTTTTTTTGTGTCCATCTGGTCAAAAGTAAATCATACCCCTAATTTGCTTGCAATCCAAAACCCTTTTAGGTAAAGTCAGCAAAACAGTCGGCTGGTGTTGTGTGCTTGGAGAGGTGGCCGAGAGGCTGAAGGCAACGGTTTGCTAAACCGTCGTACGGGTAAAAACTCGTACCGCGGGTTCGAATCCCGCCCTCTCCGTTTTTCGTCTAAAAACCCCGTTTTGTCAATCAAGAGCGGGGTTTTTCTATGTTTTCCCCATGGGCTGCGGACTTTGTTCGGCAGGTTAGTCCTCCCATGTTCCCAGCGGGACAGGGGCGCAAAGGTTGCCTTTTTGGGCGGCCACCCGTCCGCAGCTTTTGCAGACATATTTCGGGTCGCGCACCAACAGGGCATACCCGTCGGGGTCTTTTTGATGCAGGCCCGCGCCGTGCAGTCGGCACAAGTGATTGGCATGATTGGGACAGGTGCATTTTTCCATTGTGTTCCTCTTTGTTCAATTGGCCGTAATGACCGGATCCGGGGCGGTTTCAGCGGCCTCCGGTTTTTTTTGAATCGTTATTTTTTCAATCTCAAAACAGCCCAGCGTATTGACCAGGCCGAAAAAGTCGATGGGGTCGCCGTTGCCGTGTGTCAGCGCGATATGTCCCGGCCCGAATCCCTGCCGCTCGGAACGGGTGGCATCCAGCCCGAACCACGCATTGCCCAGCCAGACCTCCGTCCACATGTGTCCGCCGAAGATGCTCTGCTTGGACAAAAACGAATCGGCATAAACCACCCCGCAGACAACCCGCGCCGGGATACCGACCGCCCGGCACATCGCGGCAGCCAGCACGGCGTGTTCGGAGCAGTCGCCCTGGCGGGTTTGAGCGACCTCCGTCGCCGAAGCATAGCCCACCGATAAATCCTTTTGTGTGATGAAGCCGTCCACGAACGCCTCGATTCGGATGGCGGCCGCAACGGCGTCATTCGCATCGCCGACAGCCCGCTTGGCCAGATCAATGACCGTCGCGTCGTCGGATTGCAGATAATCCATCGGCGCCAGCGCCTCCATCGCCTCAGGGTTGTCGCCCTTGTAGGGGAAGGCGACCGGCCCGGACGGCTCTGTCCGCTTTACCGTTACCTGAATGCGATCCGGCGTATTTTCAATCTGCTGGTACGACGAAACCGGCAGTTCCAGACGTTTGTCAGCGGCGGGTTTGAGCGTGTAGGTAATCGCCTCAATCGTGTTGAGATTCATCAGTTTGACGGGGCTGGCTATGCTGAGCTTATCGAGAAAATCAACGATATCGTCGTCCCGCAGGGCAACGCTCTTGTCGCAGGCGATCATCTCCAGCACCATGTTCATCATCGGCACCTGCGTCTTGAGCGCCTTCATCTGCTCATCGACATAGCTGGTCATCACAATCTGCTGTGTTCCCACCTGCATGGTCAGCTCGACCTCGGTCAGTTCGAGCAGGCGGCCGAACAAATCGACCTTTGTTTTCTCGCCGACGCGGGCCTGTGCCGTGAGGGCCATCAGCATATCCGGGCGAAACAGGCGGACCTCGAATGAATCGCCGGGCGTCAGGCCGCGCTTAAGCTGAAACAGCCGCAGTCCCTCGCTGAGCAGCGCATCGTCCGGCCAGTCCACCGTCTGTTCCTGCGTCTGGCCCATTGCCTGGCGGGTGATAAGTAAGGCCTTGCCGT
>JAKEGM010000144.1 GCA_022615575.1 Planctomycetales bacterium | reverse complement strand
GTTGGTCCGAATGGAACGGTTGCTAATCTCGGCATTAAAAACAGCAATGCCAGGATATATAATTATCAGTCTTTCGCCGCTGTTTTGTGCGGCAAAAATGACGGCGGTATCCGAAATTGCTATATCACGCAATCGTTTCTCTATGGAAATGGAAACTCACTTGGAGGAATATGCGGAGGAAATGGGGGCGATGTCAGGAATTGTAATGTTACAAATTTGACTATGCAAGGATACCAATCTAATGGGATGGGTTTATTATGCGGAACTAACTATGATGGTGAAATTAGGGATTGTTATTCTATGGGATTAGTTCATGATGCCAGATCGTCTAACGGTATTGGCGGCCTATGTGGAATAATGTTAGGGGGTGTTATTAGTAATTGTTATTCTGCCTGCACAGTAAAAGAGGATGATAACACACGAAATCTTGGTGGATTGTGTGGATATGTTAGGCAAGGAAACCTTAGCCACTGCTTTTGGGACATTGAAACTTCCGAGGTAGTTAGTGGTATTGGAAATCTGGAACCCGACCCCACAGGTGTCCTTGGAAAAACAACGTCTGAAATGCAGACACTTTCAACTTTCATTTTTGCCGGATGGGATTTTATTGGTGAGACAGAAAATGGTATGGATGAAATATGGGGTATTCATAATGGTAAAGATTATCCACGCTTGTGGTGGGAATTTGTGAATACTCTGCCGGTGGCGGATGCAAATGATGTTACGGCTTTTGCGTGGGTGGATGGGTATGCGGAAGTAACGTTGGATGGCACGGGGTCGTCTGATGCGGATGGAGATGCGTTGGAGTATTCCTGGTACAACGACGCCAATGAATTGATTGCGACGGAGGCCGAACCCAATGTGGTTTTGCCGGTTGGGGAGCATACAATTACACTTATTGTCAATGACGGGATTGAGGATTCGAAGCCAAATTCGTGTATTGTAACAGTAATCGAAGCGATAGAAATCCCGGCAAAAATGCTGCCGCAGACAATCAATATCGACAACAATCGGGGCCAGATTAGCGGGCGGCTTGTGTTTGAGGGCCAGCAAGAGCCGGAGTTCGTTCCGAACCAGCCGATGCTTTTGGTTATCGGGCAGTCGGAAATTGAAGCTAAAAGCCAGACCCTGATTTATTCAGTGCAAGATGCGGCATGGTATCTGACGGGATTTTTTGATACGGCGGATGTTACAGGTATTTTGCCGGTTGACGATAAAGCGCAGATAACGCTTGTTTCAAGATTGAACGGCGGCCGGTGGATTTACGGCAGCGATATGATTAAGATAATCACGAGAAAGATAAAAGGGTAGGCACCTTTTCAGAGAAAATCCTGTAATCCCGTCTAAAAAATCCATGTTAATCGGTGTCAAAAAAATATTTAAAAAAGTTTGACATTTATCTAATTTATGGTATAATACGCAATAATTGAAAATAGAAAATTGAACTTTGAAAATTGAATATGAAGGAGCAAAAAGCAGTCAGCAGTTACCAGTCATCAATCGTCATTCGTCCATCGTCAATTACATTTTACAATCTACAATATCCAATTTACAATTTAAGAAATCCGTGTAATCTGTGGTCTTTCCTTATTCACGTAAATTCGCGTTCATTCGCGGTTAAAAACAGCCATCCTCTGGCCTCATGCCTCAGGACTATAGACTTTTTTTGTTTGACAATTACAAAACTTCTGCTACAATACACTATAAATTGTAAATTGAAAAATGAGTATTGTAAAATGAAGGGAATGGGGGGGAAGAAGATGCAAAGGGCTAAAAAATCGTCAATTGCAATATGCACTCTGCAATATCCAATATACAATTTTAAACTCCGTGGTTTTTTGCTGGAAGCTGGTAGCTGGTTGCCGGCAGCTTTTTTTAAAAAGCAAACCCAATTTTCTAAGTTTCAAAATCGCTATAAGTTCTTTTCCTTTAGCTGGTTGCTGAAAGCTGAAAGCTGGCGGCTGATTCAAAAGCAAAGCCAACCAAACCCAATTTTTTTTGTAAAACGCTGTTTCTATTATTTATTTATAATCTGTGGTTTCAAAGCAAAAACGCAAAAAAACGAAACAAAGCCAATTGCGGCCTTTGGGGATGCCTGCGTTACATTAGCTGAAGATAGCCGAGCCGATACGGAGCATCGTGGCGCCTTCTTCGATGGCGATTTCGTAGTCCTGGCTCATGCCCATGCTGAGATGCTTGAATTTGGCTCCGGCGATGCGTTCGCCGCGGATTTCCTCAAAAAGTTCCCGTGCCCGCGCAAAGCTGGCCCGCACGCAGTCCTTATCCATCGTCAGCGGGGCCATCGTCATCAGCCCGATCAGACGCAGGTTGGGCATCGTGTCAATCTGTTCGGCCAGGTGAACGGCCGCCCCGACCGGCGCCCCGTATTTCTGGGCCTCGCCGGAACAGTTGACCTGCACGAGCACATTGACGTGAATCCCCATCTTGTGGGCCTGCGTATTGATTTCTTCGGCCAGGCGGAGCGTATCGACCGAATGAATGACCCGGCAGACCTGAAGCGTCTGGCGGACCTTGTTCCGCTGCAAGTGGCCAATCATGTGCCACTGAATCTCGGCGGGGATCGCGGCGTTGTCTTTGTTTTCTTTCAAAAAGGCATCCACTTCATCGGAAATCTGCTTTAAATGCTGAACGCGGTTTTCGCCCAAATCGACGATGCCTTCCCGAATGACCTCCTGGATGGCCTGCATTGAGGCGGTCTTGGTGACCACGATGGTCTTGACGGATTTTTCGCTCCGGCCGCAGCGCGCACAAACAGCGGCAATGTCGTCCTGAACCTTCTTCAATTTATCCGCTATGACGCCCATGATTCCGCATTCTTTATTTTGGCTCAGGGAAGAAACTTGTTCGGATGTTTCAGTTTGTCCGGCAGGTACTGATCCACGACAAAATCCAGCCCATGCTTGGCGAAGGCCTGCTGTTCGACACGCACGCCCATCTTGAGCATCTGGTTGATGGCTTCCTGCCACGGTTTATAGTGTGCCACAAAGGGGTCGTTTTTCAATGCGTCTTTGGCCCGCTTGATGTCCACATCCTTCAGCGGATGGGTCGGAAGCTTATAGTCGATGATGTCCTGCGGCGTTACGCCCAGAAAACTGGTCTGCGGCACGCAGAAAAACTCGTTCAGATGCGCCGCGTTGCCGGAGCCGACTTTCAGAGTTCGATAGATATTGAAGTAGCCGTAGGGGTCGCCATCGACAAACGCATAGACGGGAATCTTCAGTTTATCGCTGAGCCGCCGGATAAACCGCCGGCAGGCCCGCGTTGGCACACCGCCCATGCTGATTAGAATACAGTTGGTTTTTTTCCAGTAATCGCACTTGACTAATCGCTGGAATGCGCCGGCGGTTTCGATGGCCAGAATGAATTTGGCCTTGCTTTGAAAGCCCAGTTCTTCGACGTTGATAGGGATGGAATACGCCCCCGAGCCGAAACGGGTGCAGTCGATTTTGAGTGTTTTTCCGCTTCCGTCTTTGTCCAGAACAATCAGTTCTCCGGCCACGTCGCCGCCTTTTTCCTCCGGCACAAACCGGAGCTGCTCGCGGTTGACGCCGAACATGGCCTCCATATCGTCCATGACCGTGTCGGATTCGGGCTGTTCGTCAAAGCCGGCTTTGCCCCAGTTTTTGGAGATGTAGTAGGCCTCTCGTTTGGTCGCCATGTTATCATCGTCGATCAGTTCTTTGGATAGGGCCATCATTTTCAGCGTCTGGGCAAAGGTCTTGACCGTGTTGACCGTCAGGGTGCGGCTTTTGGTATTGCCCTTCATCTCAAAATGCCCCTTTTTGGCGTGATATTTCACGTTCGACAGGGAGCGAATAGGGGTATTCATCGTGGGTTTTCGACGGGCCAGAATCGTATTATATACCTGCCGAGCATTGTCCGTAATGCGTTCGGCGGCGGAAGTTTGTTTGGTTTTTGCCATAAAAACAAATGCGTCCTTTCTTAATGGTTTTCAGAAATCCAAGGTATCGCTAATGGTACGCCAGATTCCCGCCGGATGCAAGCGCAAACGTCAGAACGGCACTAATGTCTATATGTGTATATAAAGATATACATAATACAGAAATAAATCTTTTTTTGTTCTTTTTTACGAAAACACCATTGACAACTTACAGAAATGTCGATATAGTGATGTGAGTAGAATGGCAGGTCGGGATAACCTGACTTTACTATAATCCTCGGCGAGGCGAAGTGGCTGTCCGTTTTCCCCCCCAGACGGAGCCGCTGTCCTCGCCATTTTTTTGCGCATTACGGAAGTACAATCTTTAGCCGAAGATCGAAAGATGGACGTTTCGATGCCGTGGGCCGTCAAATTCGCAGAAGTAAATTGCCTGCCAAGTGCCTAACTTCAACCCTCCGTTTTGAATGTACACGGTTTGACTGACGCCGAACAGCGAGGATTTCACATGGGCGTCGCTATTGCCTTCGTTGTGCCGGTATCCTTTGCGCAGATGTGGAATCAATTCCTCCAGGGTCAGGAGAATATCGTGCGTCACATCCGGGTCGGTGTTTTCGTTGATAGTAACGGCGGCGGTTGTGTGGGGGCAGAAGACTGTAACCATTCCGATATCAATGCCGCTTTTGGCGACGATGTCCGCTACGTCTGCGGTGATATCAATCATCTCGTTTCGCTTGTGCGTTTTGACGGAAAGAGGTTCGTTTATCACTTTCATACCGCGGCTCCTACATTTGCTCAACGACCTCAATGCCCAGCAACTCACTCAAGCCGTGCCGAATCGTGCGTGCGGTTAGATCACACAGCAGCAGCCGCAGGGGGCGCTGTCGGGCATCCGCCTGTAAAACTGGACATGCGCTGTAAAACCGGCTGAACGCCTGTGACAGGTCGTACAGGTAGCCGGTCAGATAGTTGGGGCGGCATTCCCGCACGGCAGCGTCAATCGCCTGGTCGTAGCGAATCAGCAGCTTGGCCAGGTCTTTTTCGGCCTCGTCCGTAAAGGTCAGCGTTGTGATGCCCGCCAGTTCGCCTTCGATATCAACATCTTTGCCCGCCGCCTTGCGCTCGATGGACTTGATGCGGGCGTAGGCGTACTGCATATACGGGGCGGTGTTGCCTTCCATCGCGAGCATTTTGTCGAAGCTGAAGATGTAATCGCTGTTGCGGTTGTTGGAGTAGTCGGCGTATTTGACCGCGCCGATGCCGACGGCGCGGGCGATTGATGCTTTCTGTTCGGCGGGCAGGTCGGGATTTTTTGCTTCCACGACGGCGGCAGCCCGCTGCACGGCTTCATCGAGCAGGTCCTTGAGCTTGACCGTTCCGCCGGTGCGGGTTTTAAAGGGCGTGCCGTCCTCGCCCAGCATGGTGCCGAAGGTAATGTGCATCAGTTCAATGGTATCATCCGTCCAGCCCGCCATTTTGGCGACGGCAAACAGCATCGCAAAATGCTGGGCCTGCCGGGCGTCGGTTACATAGATAATCGTGTCGGCGTGCAGTTCCTGAACGCGAAACTGCAGGGCGGCCAAATCCGTCGTGGCGTACAAAAACGCCCCATCGGACTTCTGAATAATAACAGGGAGCGGCTCGCCTTCTTTATTCTTAAATCCTTCCGGGAAAATACAAATCGCCCCCTCCGACTCCACCGCCAGCCCATTTTGTTTCAAGGTTTGGACAACATCCGCCAATTTGTCGGCGTAAAAACTTTCGCCTCGAATATCTTTGTCTTTTAAAGTCACAGAAAGTTTTTCATAGATTTCACAGTAGTGCCTTTCAGATTCTCTTACTATACTTTCCCAGTATGTACGCCATGGTCCTTCTCCAGAGTGCAAACCAGCTACGGCAAAACGAGCAGTGTTTGCAAATTGTTCATCTGAGTCGAATCTTTTTTTCGCTTCTATGTAAAAGGCTTCGAGTTCACCCAATATTTTTCTTGTAGGAGTTACATCACTTATTTGTAAAAATCTCTCGTCAAAAAGAGCGCAAAGCATACCGAATTGGGTTCCCCAGTCGCCGATGTGGTTTTGGCGGATGACGGTGTGGCCTTCGAAGTCGTACATCCGGGCGATGCAGTCGCCGATGATGGTGCTGCGGAGGTGGCCGACGTGCATTTGTTTGGCGATGTTGGGGCCGGAGTAATCGACGACGACGGTTTGGGGCGTGTCGGTTTTTTCGACACCCAGCCGGTCTTTGTCGGTGTTCATTTCAAGCAATCGGGCGGCGAGAAAACTGTCTTTTAGACGCAGATTGATAAATCCCGGCCCGGCGATTTCAGGTTTTTCGCAAATATCCTGAATATCCAAAGCCGCGACGACCTGTTCTGCCAACTGCCGGGGGTTCGTTTTGGCTTGTTTGGCTGCGGCCATTACACCGTTGGCCTGATAATCGCCGAATTTCGGTTCAGCCGCCACACGCACCATTGCCGCAAACGCCTGCCCGGTTACTTTTTGCAGAGCGGCGGAAATCCTTTGTTCCAGAATATCGGCAAGTCGTTTCATTGTTCCGGTCGTCAGTCGTCAATCGTCAATTGCTTCGCATCGCCCCAGAGCATCTCAAGATTGTAATAGTCCCGGTGTTCGGCGTCGAAGATATGCACCACCACCGTGACAAAATCCAGCAGAATCCACTGGCCATGCTCATAGCCGGCGATGCCGAATCGCCGATGTCCCTGCTTCTTGGCTTCCTGCGAGATTTCATCGGCCACGGTGCGGCTCTGCCGGTTGCTGGTGCCGGTAGCGATCACAAAATAGTTGGTCGCCGGACTGATTCCCGTCAGGTCCAAAACCGTAATGTCGGTGCAGTGCCGTTCACGGGCGATACGGGCCGCCGCCAGCGCTAGCTCCTTGTCAGAGGACCATTTAGGTGCCTTGGCGGCTGCTTTTGACGGTTTCTTTTTGGTTGTCTTTTTTGGGGTTTCTTTCATTGTTTTTCTGTCAGAATAAAGAAAATAGGAGCGTCCCCATCAAATGGGAGACGCTCCCGTAAGCTAATCGATAATCAATCGAGCGTCAATCAATAATTCGTTCCCAGGTGCAGCCATTGGGCAATAATGGGTGAGAACTTAACGACCACACCGGCAAATACGACACAGACCATCGTCATCAGCTTGATCAGAATGTTCAAGCTGGGGCCGGAGGTATCCTTGAACGGGTCGCCGACAGTATCACCAACCACGGCTGCGGCATGAACGGGGTTCTTGCTGCCGTCCGGGAGCTTCTTGCCGCCATGAGCGCCTTTTTCGATGTACTTCTTGGCATTGTCCCATGCGCCGCCGGCGTTATTCAGTGTTACGGCCAGCACAAAACCGCAAGCCGCACCGCCTGCCGTCAGACCAATCACGCCGGAAACTCCCAGTATTAAACCGGTTGCTACCGGTACAATAATTGCCAGCAAACTGGGCAGAATCATTTCACGCTGAGCGCCGGCTGTTGAAATCGAAACACAGCGGGCATAATCCGGCTTGTCCGTGCCTTTCATAATGCCCGGTTTTTCCCTGAACTGCCGGCGAACTTCTTCAACCATCGCCCCGGCCGCACGTCCCACGGCCTTCATGGACAGGGCACAGAACAGGAATGCCATCATCGAACCGAGGAACAGGCCGCACAACAGTTTGGGGTTCAAAATTGACAGGTTCATCGCAGCGGCCAGTTGGTCAACGGATGCGGCCTTGACCGATTCGGCGGTGAACTCAACATTGCCCACTTTATAGATGCCGTCGCCTGCAAGCCGCTGAATCCAGATGCGGATTTCTTCAATATAGGCCGCCAGCAGGGCCAATGCCGTCAAAGCGGCTGAGCCAATGGCAAACCCCTTGCCGGTGGCGGCGGTGGTGTTGCCCAGTGAATCCAAAGCGTCCGTCCGTTTGCGAACTTCCGGTCCCAGACCGGCCATTTCCGCATTTCCGCCTGCGTTGTCGGCGATCGGACCGTAAGCGTCGGTGGCCAGGGTAACGCCCAGCGTCGAAAGCATACCGACTGCGGCAAAGCCGATACCGTACAGACCCAGAGAGAAGTTTTGAAGACCGCCGGCAAAAATAAACGCCGCCAGAATACCGGCACAGATGACGACTACCGGCAGGGCGCTGGAGAGCATTCCTGTCGCGAAGCCGTCAATAATGACAGTCGCGGGTCCCATGACGGCCTGATCGGCAATGCCCCGGGTGGGCTTGTATTCATCGGAGGTGTAGTATTCCGTTAGCTGGCCGATAATGACGCCCGTCAGCAGACCGGCTATGATGGACCCAAATACGCCCCACGTAATCCAGCCGATGTAGGCCATAATCGCCATGGCAATCAAGATAAAAAATGAACTTCCGAAGGTGCCGATGAACAAAGACCGCAGCAGATTTTTCTGCGTCGCTTCTTCTTTGCAGCGGACCATAAAGATGCCTATAATGGACAGCAGATTGCCGACGCCGGCCACAATCATCGGGGCCATCACGGCCTTCAGCGGGCTGATGCCGCTCATCGTTACAGCGATGGCAGGCAATGTTGCGCCCAATGCACAGGTTGCCAGAATCGAGCCGCAATAGCTTTCGTACAGGTCAGCGCCCATACCGGCTACGTCGCCGACGTTATCGCCGACATTGTCTGCAATCGTAGCGGGGTTGCGCGGGTCGTCTTCGGGAATACCGGCTTCGACTTTACCGACCAGGTCGGCGCCAACATCCGCCGCCTTGGTATAGATGCCGCCGCCGACACGGGCAAACAGGGCCTGCGTTGAAGCGCCCATGCCGAAGGTAATCATTGTCGTTGTGATTTCCGCCAATTTGTGATCCGGGTTCATTCCGGCATGCACCAGCGTTACGCCGAACAGTTTCAATCCGGTCTGCATGTGTTCAGCGGAATAAATCAGCTGGTCCAGCAGCCAGTACCACAGCGAAATATCCAGCATGCCGAAGCCGACAACGACCAGGCCCATCACGGCGCCCGAACGGAAGGCGACCTGAAGACCCCGATTAAGCCCTTCGCTGGCGCCTTGTGCTGTACGCGATGAGGCATTAGTGGCGGTGTTCATACCGAGGAAGCCGCACAGACCGCTGAAGAAACCGCCGGTCAGAAACGCTATAGGCACAAACGGGTTCTGGACGCCGAAGTAAGCCAAAATGCTGAAAATAACCAGCAGTATGATGAAAATAAATCCGACGACCGAGTACTGCCGTCTGAGATAGGCAAATGCGCCTTCGCGGACGGCCATGGCAATCTCAACCATCTTTGCGTTGCCGGCCGGAGCGGCCATCATCTTCTTATAGAAATAGTAGGCAAACACAATGGCCAATACCGAACTGACAGGAGCCAGCCACCAGACCAGTTGAATCATCCCGTCGCTGTTGCCGGCGACAGACGCTACGGCTTGGGCGGTGTCCTCTGCCGCCATGGCAGTTACCGAGAGCGCCAGCAAAGGCAGCCCCAATGCTCCAAATTTTAATAATCCTTTCACTTCTTGTTTCCTTTCAAAGTTTAAGTAAAATGAAGAATTTGATTTAAAATTGCACACAGTGTATCGATTACGAGACCGTTTTCAACCTTTTTTTATAAAGGTTTTTCAATTGATTCATTGAGATTTTGCCCCGGGTGGGCATTTTGACCGCCGCAAACACCTTAAATGGCGGTTATTGAGCCACTTAGGTGTGATAATCCGCATTGATTGTCACATAGTCCCTGCCCAGATCGCAGCCGTAACAGAAATCGTGGTATTTCCCGACACCAAGATCAACGGTGATTGTGTGTTCTTTTCGACAAATAATATCCGAAACCTTTTTGGCGTTAAATTTTGTCGGTTTTCCACGGCGAAAGACGAAAACAGGGCCGATTTTGCATGACAGTTTTTCGGGGTCAAGTTTTACGCCGCTGGAGCCGACTGCGCAGATAATTCGTCCCCAGTTGGGATCGCCGCCGTGAATAGCGCATTTGACCAAATCATAATTGGCGACCGCGCGGGCGGCCTTGAGGGCATCATCTTGCTTGGAGGCGCCGTTGACTTCGACCTTGAACATCCGGGTAGCGCCCTCGGCGTCCAGGGCCATTTGTTTGGCCAAATCGCTGCATAAATCCGCCAATACACGTTCAAAACGGCGATAGCCGGCGTCCTGTGTTTTGATGGGGCTGTTTTCCGCAAGACCGGATGCCAGTATCATGGCCGTATCGTTGGTGCTCTGATGGCCGTCCACGGTCAGGCGGTTTAGAGAAACTCCGATAGCGTTTTTGAAGGCCTTTGCCAATAAGGGCTTGCTGATAGCGATGTCGGTGGTAACAACGCTGATGGTCGTGGCCATATTGGGGCCGATCATGCCTGCGCCTTTGGCGGTACCCGCCAGCGTGACGGTTTTGCCGTCGATATCCGCGGTGCGAATCGCCTGTTTGCAGCGGGTGTCCGTGGTCATAATTGCATGGGCAAAATTTTGTCCGGCAGTTCGACTCTCGCCTAACTGCTGAGCGGCCTGAGTAATGCCGGCGGTAATTTTCGGGAGGGGGAGCTGATGGCCGATGATGCCGGTCGATGCGATCAAGACCTGTTCGGTATGAATCTTTAATTCCCCGGCAACCCTGCTGCACATTGTTTTGGCCGCAGCCAGTCCTTTGACGCCGGTGCAGGTGTTGGCGTTGCCGCTGTTGATGACGGCGGCACAGATGGAACCGCCGGCGAGATGCTGCTTGCAGACGGTTACCGCCGCTGACTGGATGGCATTGGTGGTAAAGACCGCCGCCGCCCGGGCGCCTGTCGGACAATACACCAGCGCCAGGTCCGGACGGCCGGACTCTTTGATGCCGCAGTGCAGCCCCGCCGCCAAAAACCCTTTCGGGGCGGTAATGGTACTGTTGGTCATAGAAGGTCTCTCCGTATTTTTTACCTGGTATAGGGGTCCTACGATACGAAAAGACGTGAAAAAATCAAGACCTAATTTCCAAACAGCGGAAAATCGGTTGTTAAAAGGCCGATACCCCACGGGTATCGGCCTCTCTATAACAAAACACTCACAGGTTCGGGGGTTTTCATGCCCCCGTTTTGACGGCTTATGACGAGGTCTTGAGCCAATCGCTTGCCATATCCGCAAAATCTTTCAAGTCCACGATGCAGTCATGGTTGATATCGCCATCCAGATTATGGCAGGGCGGTTTCTTATTTGTCGTCAGTTCAAAGGCCAAATCCCATGTTTCGCCCTCGGGATCCGGATATTCCGGAATCTGGACAGGGATGCCGTTGCCATAGACCGAACCAACATTGGGTGGCCAGATGCCATCGGTCGTCATGAAAATCCGAACCGCATCATCGTTGAACAGGTGCGGACGGGTCTTCCAGCCCCACGGATTCATAATAGTTGCGTTGTCGTCGTAAATCGCCGCAATGCTGAGCCAGTAAATATTCGGATGGTCCGGATCCTCGCTGGGTTTCTGGAAGAACCAATCGTCTTCGCTGAGAAGCTGATTAAACTGGAAGCAGGCCTCGTTTTTCTCGCACGGCATTCCCGGATAATTACACCTTGGATCTAGATCATATCCGGCAAAATTCCACACCCAGTTATCGCAAACGTGCTCCCAGATGAGTGTTCCCGGATGGCTGAACTGTTCATTCGGACCGACGGGCACATCTGTCCAGATGCCCAGATGGAATGCCTTGGGCAGCACCGGCGGCAGATACGGCTGCATCCAACCCTTGAACGAGCCCCACCAGTGAATGTCTGTAACAGGCCGCTCATCCAGGCAGACCCAATCGTCGGCCATGATGGGCCATTGCCCCGGCTTGTAAACGGAGATTTCATCCCAGCCGGAAATCATCGGTACAGTATCATTCGGGTCCAGCACCACCGGCGGCTGTGAATACTTGGGCCACGTGCCTTTATACGCCTGTGTATTTTTTGTGACCAGCAGGTTGTGCCAGTAGTTCCATCCATAGACAAAAACCTGCTGTCCGGGCGGGGGTACCGGCTGCTGCCCGAAAATGTACTGGAAGTTTTCATCCACATCAAAGAACTGCGATTGGGTGATGTCAAAGCCCGGTACATTCATATATCCCGTTGCCGGCGGCGTAGCGGCGCCGATGCCCGCAATGGCCGTATTAATCTTGACGGTTGTCGGGCCTCCCGACGGAATAGCCGCTGGAACACTCCACCACCATGTCCGCATCCGGTTGGCAATGTCCACAATCGAAAACGACACAATATTGATGTTGGGTGTCATCGGAGAAACGGTAACCTGAATCGTGCAGTTGGACAAATCCGGGTCCAGTCCGTAATCCCATTGCCATGCGGAAGCATAGTTGCCTTCCTGCGGCGGGGGATTTGTACCCCACGCCATCACAAGACCGGCATCCTCCGGCATGCCGCCGCCTCCGCCTCCGCCGTAAACGTACAGCATCCCATCAGGCCAGGCAGCGGGGATAAATGTACTGGGCGGATACGGCATACCATCTTTTTCTGTCAGCGGGTCGTTCCAGTAGTTCATATACTGCTGCCAATGGGTCTCCGTTGCCGGGCGGATGTTGGCCTGCGGCCGTGATGCATTCAATGCCTCTTCCCATTCATGGTAGCTGTCAATCAGAAAACCCGCCTTGCATTTTTCCGGTTCACCGAGCAAATACTCGCTCTGATGCTGATAAGGATAATGCATTTCCATCACGCCATCATACAATTCCGACTTATCAGACACCGTTACTGTTGAGATGGCGGGCATAGATTCCGGCGGCAGAATCACATCAAAGAACACATCAAAAAACGACTCCGGCACAATCGGCGGGATTGACACCGGCCACGGAGCTTGCCCATAAACATCAGCCGAACCGGGGCCGGTAAAAACAAAGTCGGTAACATCAAAAAATGAATCCAGTGAGCGTTGGACACGTGCCAGATCCATTTGAGCCGGATTCCACGCCAGCTTAACCACAAACTGCTGGACTTCAACCGACATGCCGGTCTGATCCAGATAGGCCACCGTGGTGACCGGTAATTGTGTGCCGACATGAGCAAAATGGGATGGTTCAACTACGACCGACAGATCTGGATTGATACCGACTGTGGACGACATCCAGATGTCCCATGTTTCCGAATAACCGGCACATACCCACGTTTTGCCGCCAGCAAGAAAATTCTTGGACGCCTTGAGCCGCATATTCTTGCCCTTGGGGTCGGTATCCGAGGTGGTGCTGAAGGAATAGGACCCATCATTGGCCGTGATTGTCGAAGCGTTGGTCCAGATGTTGGATCCGGGCACAAATTCGATCTCGAATGTAACTGTCGCATTCGGTACAACGGTTCCTGTCCCGGAGGTGTACACCTTTCCGCCGACCGAATAGGAAAAACCGGCCGTCACAGAGGCACAAACAGCAAACAGCATTAAAAGATACAGCACATTCTTCATTTTAATTCTCCCATAAAATTTAGTTCGTTCTTATGTCAAAAGCTGCGCAGAACACCTGCGCAGTCCATTGGGATATTTTTCTCTGGAGATAGATAAGAAAACAGGGATTGACGGCCTTCTGAAGAAATCTTCTCTTTCCGAAACACCGAAAGCATTTGCTTTCTCCTGATCCCCCCTTGTTAGCGGCAACGCCGCACCACACACACACCCTGAAAAACGTAACGACCCATAAAAGACGTTTTTAGGGACGGATTTCGACGCTCGTACCTCTCTTGAACATCTCATTGCAAACATTGTATCGAAATTGAAAAATATAAGTCAATCGGTAAAAATACCTAAACTAAGGAATATTTTGGAATATTTCTCATTTGAAGAATTGGATTTACGACACGAAAAGCGACAATAACTGGTTAATACCCCCAATTGTGCCTATGTATTGTCTCGGGCGAGTGTGTATGTCCAATAAAATTCGCTAATCCTGGTGAAAAATGAAAAATTTGTTTGACATCCTTCAAACATTCCTATATAATTACACCCAGAGTTTGAGATTTTCAGATAAGTAGCGAGGGATGATGGAAGGGAAAAAGGGAGAACACCGGTTTTTAAGGCAACTCGTGAGGTTGTTTGGTGCGGCCTCTTTTGTGTTTATGGCTTTACAAGCGGCAAATCTCTGTCCACAATCAGCAGTGTAATTTGTGGATATCCTCTTTTCAAAAACAAACCCAATTTCCAATTTTTTAAAAATGTTCTAACTCCTTATTTTCTTTACACTAATGCCTGATACCGGTGGCGAGGAGTCAAGAAGAACAAAGCCGATTTATTTGAGAAAACGTCGTGGTTTTTCCGATAAAGACCGTAATGTCTTGACATCAAGACAAAAATATTTCATTAAAGTTTTTTAAGGAAAGTAACAATGTCGAAGAAAAATGAGATGTTGGGCAGGGTGGTTTTGTTGTGTGCGATGGTCGTGGGACTTTCGTCTGCGGCCATAGCGGAGGATGTGTGTGGTCAGTCATATGTGTTTCTCTACGGCGGTCAAACCGCCACTGTCGGGCAAGGGTGTGTTTTGTACGGTCAGACCGTGGTTGCGGATGCGGCTCTGACGCTTGATGGGGGCGTCATTACAGAAGGCGGTCCGGGCTATGCGGACGGCTGGCTTTTGGCCTTGGAAGGCAGCACCGTGGATATTCACAGCGGGACAATCGAAAATTCGTTAGTAGTTGGATATACGGCAATCGTGACGGTTTACGGGTCGGCTTTTGCCGTGAATGGAACGCCGCAGGATGAATCGGTAGCCGAAATTGTTAACAACACCGCCAGTCCATCCGAGTTTGTATTGAGCGGCCTTTACCAAAACGGCGGCGCATTCTCGGTTCCCGTGGTGTTGGACCCGGATGCACGGATTAACCTGGGATGGCCGGATGTTCCTCCCCAGACCAGCCCGGAGATTTATGTGCAGCCGGCTCTGCTTTCCTGGGATTTTGGCGATGTCGAAGTCGGGCAGAGCACAACGGTTCTGGTCCAGATATACAATTATGGAACAGCCGCTCTGAATGTTTCTTCGGTGACGATAGCCGGCGACGCTGATTTCGCTATTACCGCTGGCCCCGCGGCTCCGCTGGTGATTGCTCCCAATACATCGCTTGGTGTCGATTTTGAAGTAACCTTTATACCGGACGCTGCCGGTGCTGCAGCAGCCATTGTTCAGATTGTCAGTGACGATGCGGATGAATCACTGGTGGAAGTGGTTCTGGGCGGTGTTGGCATTGTTGTGGATGTTCCGCCCCAGCAGCAGATACGGGATATTCTGAACTATTTTGATGCTTCCGCAGCCGGTGGAACACTACTGGGTTACGGTCCGGGCAACAGCCCCGAAAAACGTCTCAATGCACTTCGCAATATGATTGAAGCCGCCAGCGATTTGATTAATGCGGGCGCCTATCAGCTTGCAGCTGCGCAATTGGACGATATCGCCAAGAAAATGGATGGCGTTGCTAAACCGCAGGACTTCGTTGTGGGAGATGCCGTATCGGTGCTGAACGCAAAAGTTAATGATTTGATGGCTGATCTTGCTTCGTGAGGATTCGATGAGTAAGCACGAAAAGGCGAGGTTTTTCCTCGCCTTTTTTGTTGCGCCAAGGAATTTCTCATATCGCTGTACGGAGCGTCTTTATTTGGGGGTAGGAACCCGGAAGTCAGGAGGAAAGCCATTTTAAACCTTGCACAGAACGAATATATGAATATACTTTGCAAAAGAATTCTGCGGGAGAATTGAATGATGAGTGCCTGGGTTATTGGGATAGGTGCATTTGTGTGTGTTTTGGGCGGGGCGGTCGCCGGCCTGCTGCTTCGTAATACCCTGCCGGACCATCATCTGACCGGCGATTCGAGAGACGCGGTGAAGATGGGGTCGGGTCTGATTGCGACGCTCTGTGCGCTGGTGCTGAGTCTTTTAGTCAGTTCGGCAAAGAATTCGTTCGATGAAATGGGGGCGGCAATCTCGCAGGGCAGCGCAAAACTCATCATGCTTGACCGTACGATGGTCCGGTACGGTCCGGAAACGGAGCCGATCCGCCAGATGCTCCGCAGCCTTGTTGCTGAGCAGATAAAGATTTGCTGGCCTGAACAGGCGGCGGAGATAGATAAACTTGCCTTTGAAACGCCGCCCGCCGCGGAGGCCGTTATGGTCGAGATGCTCGGGCTGACCCCGCAAAACGATTGGCAGCGGATGTTTCAATCGGAAGCGGTGCAGCTCTGCAGGGAAATACTGCAAGTGCGATGGCTGACGATCGAGCGGGCGCAGCTCTCGCTGCCGCCGGTGTTTTATCTGATTCTGCTGTCCTGGCTTGTGATTCTTTTCGGCAGCATCGGGCTTTGTGCGCCGTCCAATAAAACGGTATTGACAGTTTTAATTGTTTGCGCGATTTCGGTTGGCGGTGCTGTTTTTCTGATTGAGGAGATGAATCGACCGCTCTCCGGGCTTGTGAAAGTTTCCGGCGACCCGCTTCTCAGAGCCGTTGAACATATAGGCCGTTGACGCACCTGAGCGATTTTGCAAGGCAAGAGGGGCGTGGGGAGTTTTCTCCGCCCCGGCCCGATGCTCTATCGGGCCCGTCAATTTCCGTAAAAAAAATCTTGATTGTATGGGAAACATTACTATAATGATACCAAGTGCAGGAAATAAGGAAAAGAGAGAACGATAAAATCACAGGAGTCACCTATGTCCCAAGCAATTTCCCCAAAATCTCTAAGGAGGATCGTCTTTTTTGCGGTCGTCATTGCCGGCATTGTGTTCTTCGGCTATCGGTATTGGAAGGCGAAGCAATTCTCGCTGCCGGAGGGGTTTGCCTCAGGTAACGGACGGCTCGAGGCCAAACTGGTCGATGCCGCCGCCAAGGAACCGCTCAGGGTTAAGGAAATCCTCGTTGACGAAGGCGATCTCGTCGATCCGGGGCAGATTCTGGTTCAGCTTGACACCGTCACGCTGGAAGCGGAGCTGGCTTCTGCCAGGGCAAATGTTGCAGCCACCCAGGAACGTCTGGCAATCGCCCGGGCCGCCATTGTCAGATCCCAAAGTGAGATCAAACTTGCCGGAATAGAGGTCGAACGCGCCCGAAAGCTTGTCGAGGAACGCGCCGGCTCGCAGCGGGAATTGGATGTCCGCAGGACAAAACTGGAAACAACTACGGCCTCTCTGACGGAAGAAGAAGCACGGCTGCAAACGGCTCTGCAGGAAGTTGAAGTTGCACAGGCAGACGTGGCGACAATCCAGACCCGTATCGACGATGCGACACTCAGGTCCCCCGTCCGCGGAAGGGTGCTTTATCGCCTGGTCGAAGTTGGCGAGGTACTGGCTGCCGGCGGCAAGGCGCTGACGCTGGTGAACCTGGAAGATGTCTATATGGAGATATTCCTTCCTTCGGAACAGGCCGCCAAAGTCAAGATTGGCGCCGAAGCAAGGATGCTGGGTGACAATGCTTCCGGCCGGGCTGTTGCCGGAAATGTCACCTTCGTGTCTCCGGAAGCGCAGTTCACTCCCAAGCAGGTCGAGACGCGCAGCGAGCGTGACAAGCTGATGTTTCGCGTCAAAATCAAGATGCCCGAAGAGTTGGTCTCCTCTTATATTGAGTATATCAAGACGGGTGTCCGAGGTGTCGGATATGTCCAGTTGGATGAATCCGCTGTCTGGCCGGACTGGCTGCAGAATCTTGTGGTGCCGCGAAAGCAGCCGGACGACAGCGTGAACCCCTTAAATGAACAATCATAGGAGGCGCCTTGATGTACAACCATAACAATGCAAGGTCAGCGATGTCCGGAGAGCCGTTGGTGATTGTCGGTGCGGTTTTGCTGCTGAGTATGATGTTGGGGCTTAGCGGGTGTACGGTCGGCCCTGACTTCACGAAACCCGAAACCAACGTTGCAGAAAACTGGAGCGAAACAGGCGACCCGCGGGTTAGGACTCAGACGGACGTTGACAAACTGTGGTGGAAAGCGTTTGATGATCCGACACTCGATGAGTTAATCCAGCTCGCCTACCAGCAAAACCTGCCGTTGCAGATCGCTGGTCTGAGGATTCTGGAAGCCCGCGCCAGGTTGGCCGTTGCCATCGGGGGGCAGTACCCCCAGCAGCAGGAGGTTTTCGGCAGTGCGACAGGGGTGGGGCTTAGCAAGAATGCGGCCAACAATTACGGCAGCGACCGAAATTTCTGGGATTACCAGGTGGGTTTTGACGCGGTTTGGGAACTGGATTTCTGGGGCAAGTTTCGGCGGGATGTGGAAGCCGCTCAGGCCGGTTTGATGGCTACGGAGGCCGACTATGATGACGCCATTGTCACGCTCACAGCGGAAGTTGCCCGCACCTATACGGTGATTCGTACTTTTGAGGTGCTCATTGAGCTGGCCAGTGCAAACATCAAAGTTCAGGAGGAAGGGTTGCAGATTGCCGACTCTCGTTTCCGCAATGGCGCCACCACGGAACTGGATGTGACCCAGGCGCTTGCGTTATTAGAGAGCACCCGGGCGTCCATTCCTCAGCTGCAGGCCAGATTGCAGCAGTCGCAGAATGCCTTGAGCACGCTGTTAGGAGAGCCGACGGGTGCCTTTGACGCGTTACTGAGTGAGCACAAAGGAATTCCCGCGGCGCCTTGTGAAGTGGCGGTCAGCATGCCGGCCGAACTGCTGCGGCGGCGGCCGGATATCCGCAGCGCCGAGCTTTCCGCCGCTGCGCAGTGTGCCCACATCGGTATTGTCAAGGCGGATCTGTATCCCAGTTTTTCGCTTTTCGGTGAAGTTGGGTTTCAAAGCAGCGATCACGGCGGGGTGCAGTCCGGCAATGCGGACTTTGGCGATATGTCGGACGGCGACAGCTTTTTCTATTCCTTTGGCCCGGGAATACGGTGGCCCATTTTCAATTACGGCCGCATCGAGAACAACGTGCGCATTCAGGACGCACGGTTTCAGCAATTGCTCGTCAATTACCAGGGCACCGTGCTCCGGGCGGCCCAGGAAGTGGACGATGCGCTGACCGGTTTTCTCAAATACCAGGAAGCGACAGTGTTTGAGCAGAACTCCGTAAATGCTGCCCAGCGGTCAGTGGAGATTGCTTTGGTGCAATATCGGGAAGGCGCGGTGGATTATCAGCGTGTGTTAGATACGCAACGCGCCCTGCTGCAGGAGGAAAATAACTTGGCTCAGGCACGCTCCTCCCTTGCCACGAATTTGATTGCCCTTTACAAGGCACTGGGCGGAGGGTGGGAATTGCGCCGGGGCCAACCAATCATTGCAGAAAGCACGCAGGCCGAGATGCAGGAACGGACGGACTGGGGCCGTTTGATTGAATCCACGCGCAAGCAGGCAGACGTGGAGACGTTATCCGAGGATAAGCCCGTTTTGGAAAATCCTGAACAGGAGCGTTGATCTATGCAGTTTTGCGTTTCAGAATCCGACGGCAAGCCGGTCGTTTCCATTAAGGACGTCACCCATCGTTATGGGAGCGTTGTGGCGCTCGATGGCATTTCTCTCGATGTTCCAAGCGGCTGCATGGTTGGCATAGTCGGGCCTGACGGCGTCGGTAAGTCGACGCTTATGGCCCTGATAGCCGGCTCCAAGAAGCTGCAGCACGGGAGTGTGACTGTTCTGGATGGAGACATCGCTGACGTCCGGCATCGACGTATTGTGTGCCCGCAAATCGCGTACATGCCTCAGGGGTTAGGCAAAAACCTCTACCTGGAACTCAGCGTTCATGACAACGTCGATTTCATGGCGCGACTCTTCGGTCTGTCTGCAGCGGAGCGTTCGACCAAAGTTAAAGAACTGCTCGATGCCACCGGACTTGGGCCTTTCCCCGGACGCCCCGCCGGAAAACTCTCGGGGGGAATGAAACAAAAGGTGGGACTCTGCGGCGCATTGGTCCACGAACCGGATCTTCTTGTTCTCGATGAACCCACCACCGGCGTTGATCCGCTCTCCCGGCGGCAATTTTGGACGCTTATTGACGATATTCGTGCAGGCCGTCCCAGTATGAGTGTTATTATTTCCACCGCCTACATGGACGAAGCTCAGCAGTGGGACTGGATCGTTGCGATGGACGCCGGACGTGTGCTGGCAACGGGAACGCCGGCGGAACTGATGGAGCGGACAGGCACTAAGGATTTGGAGAAATGCTTCATTGCTCTGCTGCCCGAGGAGAAACGCATGGGTCATACGGAACTCATCATTCCGCCTCGCGCTGCCGCCGAATCGGAAATTGCCATCGACGCCAAGGGCCTGACGCGCCGTTTCGGCAGCTTTACCGCTGTCGACCACGTGACCCTGTCTATCGAGCGGGGTGAAATTTTCGGCTTCCTCGGCTCCAATGGCTGCGGCAAGTCCACCACCATGAAGATGCTGACCGGACTGCTGCCTCCCACTGAGGGAACCGCGACGCTCTTCGGCCATTCGGTTGAAGCCGGAAGCATCGAAGTCCGCAAACGCCTCGGATACATGACGCAGGCGTTCTCGCTTTACGGCGAGCTGACCGTTCGCCAGAACCTGGTCCTGGATGCTCGCCTGTATCACATTACGCCTGAGAAGGCCAAAGCGCGTATCGAAGAGCTGGTCGAAAAATTCGGATTGGGTCCGCATCTGGATTCGTTGGCGGAGGATCTGCCGATGGGCTTGCGTCAGCGGCTGTCGCTGGCGGTGGCCGTTCTGCATGAACCGGAAATCCTGATTTTGGATGAACCCACGTCGGGGGTCGATCCGGTGGCCCGGGACAGTTTCTGGGAACTGCTGATTGATCTTTCGCGAAAGCAGGGCGTAACGATCTTCGTCACAACCCATTTCATGAATGAAGGAATGCGCTGTGACCGGATATCGCTCATGAATGCGGGGAAAGTCCTGGCCTGTGATGCTCCGCAGAAGCTGATAGAAACGCGCGGCGCTGCCAGTTTGGAGGACGCCTTTATCGCCTATATGGAGGATGCAATTGTCGGTGCTGCGCCCAGTGGTAAAAGCAAGGATGAAGCGGCCATCAGCGCACCGGCAGTTGAAAAACCTGTGCCCCCGCCATCACCGGCCAAGCAATCCGACTTCAAACTGCAGCTTGTTCGGATGCTCGCATACACCTACAATGAAACCATGCAGATCCGCCGTGATCCGGTGCGATTGGCCTTTGCCTTCATTGGTTCGGCGCTGCTGATGCTCGTCTTCGGCTTTGGAATCACGACCGATGTAGAAAATATTCGCTATGCGACGTTCGATCTCGACCGGTCGCCGGAAAGCCGCGCCTATCTTGAGCAGTTCGCCGCATCGGAACGTTACTTTATCCCGACTGAACCGATTGGCTCCGACCAGGATGCCCTCAAACGGCTTCAATCGGATGACATTTCTCTGGTCCTCGAGATTCCCCCGAATTTCGGCAGGGATGTCCGCAAGGGCTCCAAACCGGATGTCTCGGCCCAAGTGGACGGCGCAAACCCATTCCGTGGAGAGACGATTGCGCAGTATGCGCAAGGTGTTCACAACACCCTGCTTAACGATCCTGCCAGCGGCCTCGATACCGACAAAAAGAAATTCACCGCCAATATCCAGGACCGGTATATGTACAATCCGACGTTTGAAAGCATCTACTCGATCGTACCCAGTGTTCCGGCCCTGCTGCTGATTCTCATACCGGCGATTCTCATGTCGGTCAGCATCGTCCGTGAAAAGGAGTTGGGCTCCATGATCAACTTCTATGTTACGCCGACCGGAAGAATGGAGTACCTCTTGGGAAAACAGATACCCTATATCGTGATCGGGATGATAAACTTTTTTATTTTAGCGGCCATGGCATTGCTCGTTTTCGGCGTACCGATCAAGGGGAGCTTTCTGATGCTGACCCTGTGTACGCTGCTTTATGTGACGGCGACAACCGGTGTGGGAATGGTAACATCGACCTTTACCAGCAGCCAGGTCGCGGCCGTTTTCGTCACGGCGATTCTCACCATTGTGCCGACGATCCAGTTCTCTGGTTTATTACAGCCGGTCTCAACGCTTGAAGGCAACGCCCGGTTCATTGGTTTGATCTGGCCGACAACTTACTACATGCACTCCAGTGTCGGCGCTTATACCAAAGGGCTTGGACCTGCTCTTATGGTTCAGGACCTTGTTTTTCTGGCCTGCTGCATCCCGATTCTCTGGGCAGTGAGTTTGGTCGGCTTAAGAAAGCAGGAGAAATAACCATGACCACGTTGCTGAACATCCTATGGCTTGGGCTCAAGGAAATTCGCAGTCTGTTGTGCGATCTGGTGATGGTGCTGTTCGTCCTTTACGCATTCACGCTGGCGATCTATGTCCAGGCGACCGGGACTTCCAGTGAGGTCAATAATGCCTCCATCTCCTTTGTGGACGAGGACGGTTCGGCCTTGTCCAAGGAACTGATCAATGCGTTTTATCCGCCGCGTTTTCAGGTACCTGAACTGATCGCTGCAAGTGAGGTCGAAGAAGCGATGGACAAAGGTCTATTCATGTTTGTCGTTATAATTCCGCCTATGTTTGAAAGTGATCTTAGAGCGGACCAGCAGCCGGATATCCAGTTGAATATCGACGCAACCGCCATGCAGCAGGCCGGTATCGGCTCCAACTATATCAAGAACATCATCAATGACCGCATCGCCAGTTTTCTTTCCCGCACGGATGTAACGCCGCCGCAGCCCATCAATCTAGTCGTTCGCAGATTGTTCAATCCAAACGGAGAATCCTCCTGGTTTAAAAGCGTCGTGGCCATCATCAATCAGATAAGTTTGCTGACAATCGTTCTGTGCGGCGCCGCTGTGATCCGCGAACGCGAACATGGGACGCTGGAACACCTCCTGGTGATGCCCCTGACATCGTTTGAGATCGCCATGGCGAAGGTTTGGGCGAATGGCCTGGTGATTCTTATCGCAACGGGGCTGTCGCTCTTTTTGGTAGTTATGAAGGCGCTGCAGGTTCCATTTGCCGGTTCAATCGTGCTGTGGTTCTGCGGTGTCATCCTCTATCTTTTCTTTACGACAGCGCTGGGCTTATTTCTGGGAACGATCTCGCGATCAATGGCTCAGTTTGCACTTCTAATCATGCTGGTGATTATCGTGATACAGCTCCTTTCCGGCGGCAGTACACCGGTCGAGAGCCAGCCCCAATGGCTGCAGCGCATGACATACTTGCTGCCGTCACGGCATTTTGTCAGCTTTTCGCAGGTGATCATTTATCGCGGCGGCGGGATTAGTGCGGTCTGGTCTCAATTTCTCATCGTGGGCGGGGTCGGCCTTGGCTTCTTTGTGTACAGTATGGCCCTCTTCCGCAAATCAATCGCGGTGACAAAGTAGCTTCCGGGCCCCCATGGCCCCCTTGCCGTCAAAGCGGGGGGAGGGCTGTTTTTTTATCCAATTCTGCGTCTATTCTCTTGAAAAAAAAGAACGTACAGAAAGAAGCAAGGATTCGCCATGTAAGCGGCCTGAAAATTTCCCCGGACAAACAGTGCGGTAACTTCTTTATTGACAGGGAGTTAATCTGCTTCCCGGAAGGTCGTTTTTTTTGGGGGGGGCAACATGAACAATTTTCGGGGACAGGTCGTAGATATTGACTTTAACGGTGGTGTGCCGTTAAAATCCTCGCCGGCACAGGGCGGGGGGTGCGTATTGTCTGAAACATCTAACAAAAGTGAAATTCAAACGGAGAATTTCTTTATGGCGACAGATGTCAAACGGATCGGAAATTTGGTACAGGAAAAAAGCGAATTTGTGCGGGTACTGCTTGGGGAGATCGACAAGGTCATCGTGGGTCAGCGTTACATGCTGGAGCGGATGCTGATCGGACTATTGGCCAACGGCCATATTTTGCTGGAAGGTGTACCCGGTCTGGCCAAAACCATGGCTGTGACCACGCTGTCCCGGGCAATCCGCGCCAATTTCCGGCGAATACAATTCACCCCCGATCTGCTGCCGGCCGATTTGATCGGTACGCAGATCTATCGCCCGTCAGACGGGAATTTTTACACCCGCAAGGGGCCGATATTCGCCAATATTATTCTGGCCGATGAAATCAACCGGGCGCCGGCCAAGGTTCAAAGTGCTTTGCTGGAGGCCATGCAGGAACGGCAGGTCTCCATCGGCGACGAAACCTTTCCGATGCCCAGCCCTTTCCTGGTGCTTGCCACCCAGAATCCGATTGAACAGGAGGGAACCTATCCTCTGCCGGAAGCTCAGCTCGACCGGTTTATGCTGAAACTTAAAATCGACTACCCAGGTAAAAATGAAGAACGTCAAATCCTTGACCGGATGGCGGTGACCAACAAGCAGTTTGACATTAAGCCCGTTATCACGCCTGAAGATATCACGGAGGTCCGAAGTATTATTGATGAAATTTATATTGATGAAAAAATTAAGGACTATATCGTGGACATTGTTTGCGCCACCCGCAATCCGGGCAGCTACAAAATTGAAATGGGCAACTTCATCAGCTATGGGGCTTCGCCCAGAGCCACCATCTATCTGGCAATCGCGGCCAAAGCCCACGCGTTCCTTCAGCAGCGGGGGTATGTGACGCCTCAGGATGTGAAAAGCATCGGCCCGGATGTTTTGCGGCACAGAGTCATCGTCAGTTATGAGGCCGAAGCCGAAGACAAAACCAGCGACGATGTCATTAAGATGATTTTTGACAATATCGAGGTTCCGTAATACCGCTCAAGAGCATGAACCATGATACCCCAGGAACTCATAAAAAAGATCAGGCAGATTGAAATCTATACATCGAAGGCGGTTGATGCCAGTTTTGCCGGCCAGTATGAAAGCGTTTTCAAAGGCCGGGGTATGGAATTCGATGAAGTCCGGGAATACACGCCGGGGGACGATATCCGAACGATTGACTGGAACGTTACGGCGCGTACCGGAAAGCCCTATATAAAGCGTTTTGTCGAGGAACGCGAAATGACCGTCCTGTTCGCCGTTGATTTGAGTGCATCGGGGGACTTTGGAACGGTCAACAAGGCCAAAAACGAACTAGCGGCGGAATTCTGCGCTGTGCTAGCTTTTGCCGCGGCAAAAAACAACGACAAAGTGGGCCTTTTGATTTTTACCGACCGCACAGAGCTGTATATCCCGCCCAAGAAGGGCATCAGCCACATGCTGCGGCTTGTTCGGGAACTGCTGTACTTTAAAATGCCCAAACGAAAAACGAACATCAGCCAGGCGCTGGATTATCTGGCCAGGATTCTGCGAAAAAAAGCGTCGATCTTCTTAGTGTCTGATTTTATTGAAACCGATTTCAAGAAGCCCCTGAGCCTGCTTAACAAGCGGCATGATGTGATCGCCGTTTCGGTTCGGGATATTGCGGAAATGGTGTTGCCCAATATCGGTCTGATCGAATTTGCGGATGCGGAGACAGGAGAGACGATTCTCATTGATACCTCCAGCAGGCGTTTCAGGAATACATACAGCATCGCCAGTGCTCAGCGGTTTGAGCATCTAAAAAATATGTTGCGGACCATCCATGTTGATTGTATCAGTATCAGCACCGACAGGCCGTATATACGGGATTTGGTGAAATTTTTTCATATGAGGCATAAACGGTATTAACGCAGGTATCGTTGATAACAGGGTATACTTTGCGAGGTGTATGTTATGGAAGAAAAACTGGACTTTTCGCTGCCGGCGAAGAAATCGAAAACGCCTTTTGCATCCATTATATCCGTTCTTTTGCTTGTTGTGTTGGTCGGCTTGGCTGTTATAAACCTTTTCGATCCTTTTTGTCAAAACCCGCCGTCCGAAAATCCTGCTTTGTCCCTGTCGCAGGAGAAAGTCAAAGACTTGGCGTCCAAACTGGCCGACCGCAGTTTGTACACACGAGCCGCCGAGGTCTGGCAGGATTATCTGGCATCTGCAGAGATGCCGGATGCGGAGCGCGCCAAGATACTTTTCCAGATCGGTACACTGCTTGAAAAGGCGGGGAGGTACGATGAGGCGATTGAGTACTTCTACCGCAGTGAAATCACCGCTGCGCTTCCCGAATTGGAGCAGTCGATTACGGCACATATCAGGGATTGTTTTGAAAAACTCGGCAAATTCTCGGCCCTGCGATACGAATTAATGGACCGCACCAGCATCCAGCCCTCCGGGATGAGCGGCGGCAAAATCGTCGCCGAAATCGGTGCGGAAAAAATCACCAATGCCGACCTTGATGCGTTGATCGAAAAGGCCATTGACGACCAGCTTGCCCCTCTGGCGGCCTTTATGACCGCAGAGCAGCGGGACGAACAGAAAACAAAAGTACTCGAACAGTATAAGGCCCCCTCGGCCCGGCAGGAATTTCTTCAATCTTGGCTTGTGCAGGAAGTCCTGTATCGTCAGGCCATGGAAGAAGAGTTGTCCGAACAGCCGGATGTTAAGCGCTTTATCGAGGGGGTGGTCCGCGGCGCGCTGAGTCAGCAATTGATGAATAAAGAGCTTGCCGACAAAATTCATATCACGGAATCTGACCTTCAGACATACTATCAGGCAAATAAAGCGGATTATGTTGAACCCGCCAAAGCAAGAATCGGCCATATTCTTGTCAAGGACCGGCCGCAGGCCGACGAACTGATAAAACGCATCAATAACGGCGAGGATTTTGGCGAATTGGCGAAGGCGTTTTCAGCCGATCCGAATACCCAGGACAGCGGCGGCATGATGGATGCTGATGTCAAAAAAGGAGATGATGTTCCGGGTATCGGCAAATCTGCGGAGCTTAACGAAAAAATCCTTGCCGCTGATACGGGAGACGTTTTACAGGAACCGTTCAAGACCGAAAAGGGATGGGAAATTATTAAAGTTTGCCAAAAAGATTCCCCAAGGCAGAAAACATTTGAGGAGGTCAAGCAGCAGGTGACTTCGTCGCTGTTGAATCAGAAACGGCAGGATGTTCAGGGCGATCTGATCAGGCAGATGATGGATAAATATGGCGTGATTATTCATACGTCAGCGTTGACCGATACGGAACAGAACAAGACCGGGAACTCTTCAGACGCCGCCAAAGAACAGCCGTGAGATAGAACGATGTCAAAAAAGCACCTGAAACCGTTTATTTTGTATCTGCTGGTCTGCTGCTGTCTGCTGCTGTCAGGTGCGGGCTGTAAAAAAGTGGCGAATGACAAAAAACAGGCGAAAAATTTCGAGTTCGACAAAGAGTATCAGCGCGGTCCCTTGACGGTCCATGTCCGGCTCGATCAAACAAAGGTTACAATCGCCGATACGCTGCTGCTTGAGTTTGAAACTCGGATTGAACCCGGTTATGATGTTACGATACCTCCGTTGGATAACGTTTTCGAAAATTTCGGCATTGTTGACTGGGACAATGTGGGCAGCAAACTCGGCGAAAACAATACGGTTATCAGGACCTGTCGGTATAAACTTGAGCCCTTTGTGTCAGGGACTTATTCCCTGCCTGCTTTTACGTTTGAATTTCAGAGCATCAATACGCCCAACGATGACAAGCACACGCTTGCCACTGAGCCGATTGATATTGAAGTGGCTTCACTTTTGGGCGAACAGCGAGCCGGACTGAAAATCGCTGACATTGAGGGAGTGGTGGCCCTGTCGTCTAAACCTTTTTACGGGTGGGTTTGGGCGCTGTCCGCAGCCGGCCTCATCCTGGGGCTGATTTTCTGGCTGCTGCGGCGTGGCCGACAGGCCAAAAAGCCGGTTCGGATTTTCAGGCCGGCCCATGAGATTGCGTATGACCGGTTGCGGACGCTGGTAGAACAAAACCTGATAAATGCGGGCAAAATGAAGGAGTTTTATGAGCGTATCAGCGATATTCTCCGGCATTATATTGAGCATCGCTTCGATCTTAAGGCGCCGGAAAGAACCACCGAAGAGTTTTTGGCCGAACTCTCTTTTGCCAATGTGCTGGCCGGGCCGGATCAGAAGCGGATGGGGGAGTTTCTGCAGCATTGTGACCTGGTGAAATTCGCAAAATATACGCCAACGACGGAGCAAATTCAAAAAACCTTCGATTTGGTCAGGGATTTTATCGAAACCACCAAGTCACAAGAGAAGAAAATTGACGTAACGGGTATAAAATCTGAGCAAATTACTGAGGCGGTGAACACATAAATGGAACTGTATTCTCCCTGGGTGTTGTTATTGTTGTTGCTGCTGCCGGTCATGGCCTATCTTAAATGGCGAAGGCGAACTCCGGCCGCCGTGCGATTCCCTACGCTGAAGGATTTTCGGCAGTGTCCGGTTTCCTGGCGGCAAAAATTCCGGCCGGTGCTGAACATCTTGCGGTTTGTCTGCATCGCGCTTTTGATTGTGGCGATTGCCCGTCCCCGGAAGGGGACAAAACTGTCCGAGATTTCGACGGAAGGAGTGGCAATCGAGGTCGTGGCGGACCGTTCCGGCAGTATGCAGGAGGAAATGGATTATTTCGGCGAAAAACTGAACCGTTTTGAAGTGGTCAAAAAGGTCTTTGCGGATTTTATCGCCGGCAACAAAAAGGGATTAACCGGCAGAAGCGGCGACCTTGTCGGATTGATTACCTTTGTCCGGTTTGCCGATACAACCTGTCCTCTGGTGCTGAGCCACACCGTACTGCTTGAATTTTTGGAAAAAACAGAAATCGTCCGGATTCGCGGCGAGGATGGAACGGCTGTCGGCGATGCTGTTGCCCTGGCCGCCGCCCGGCTCCAAAAGGCCGAAGAAGAGCTGCAGCGGCGGAAAGCCGAACTTCTCGAATCGGGTCAGGAAACGGCCGATACGGAGGAGGGCGGTTTCACTATCAAAAGCAAGGTTGTCATCCTGCTTACGGACGGCATGAACAACGCCGGTCAATACGACCCCCTTCAGGCCGCCGAACTGGCCCGAAAATGGGGGATAAAAATCTATTCTATCGGTATCGGTTCTGCGCAGTCCTATACCACCATCCAAACGCCTCTGGGGGACTACAAGATGCCGACAGGGCAGAATCTCGATGAAAACCTGCTCAGGGCGATTGCGGAGAAAACCGGCGGGTTTTACGGCCGGGCGGACAATGCGGAAACGCTTGAAAAAATCGTCGAGAAAATCAATGAATTGGAAAAGACCGAGGTTAAATCGATTCAATACGCTCAATATTCGGAACGTTTTGGGCTGTGGACGTTGGGGGCGCTGGCGGCGCTGACTCTGGAAATTTTTGCTCACTGTACCCTGTTTCGTAAAATTCCTTAAAAGGGGACGATAGAAAATATGAACTTAGGCAATGACAGCGCCTTGTGGTTGTTATTTACAGTGCCGGCAATCCTGATACCGGCTTATGTCTGGTGCTTCTGGCGCAAAGCCCGAACGCTGAAAATGCTGGCAACGACGGATATGCTGAAGAAGATCAATGTTTCCGTGAGCATGACAAGGCAAATATTCAAGGCGTTTTTGCTGATTGCGGCTTTCGTGATCATCGTGACAGCGCTGACGCAGCCCCGGTGGAACCCGCAGTCGCAAAAGATAAAACAGCAGGGCCGAGACGTCTGCATCCTGCTGGATACGTCCCGTTCAATGCTGGCCGAAGACATCAAGCCGAGCCGGCTCGAACGGTCTAAAATAGCGATACAAGACCTGATGGAAACGCTGCAGGGCGACCGCATCGCGGTAGTGACCTTTGCCGGCAACGCAGCGGTCAAATGCCCATTGACGCAGGACTATGCCTTTGTGCGGATGGTGCTGGCGGATCTGTCGACGGAAAGCACCATTCGGGGCGGCACGATGATCGGAGACGCCATTCGCAAGGCCACGGAAGATGTGTTTGACCGGCAGAGCCGGGAGTTTAAGGATATTGTTTTGATTACGGATGGCGAAGATCACGACAGTTTTCCGGCCCAGGCTGCCGAAAAAGCCGCCAAAGAAGGCATACGGATTATTGCCATTGGGCTGGGCGATGAAAATCAAGGTTCACGAATTCCGATTACAGGGTCCCAGGGCGAGCAAACGTTTCTAAAGTATCAAGGCGAAGAAGTATGGTCTAAACTGGATGCGGATACGCTGCGCAAGGTTGTTTCTGCTACACCGGGCGGAAAATATCTGTCGGTAGAGCCGGGGACGACGCTGGACCTGGGGCAGATTTACGAGGGGCTGATTGCTGCGGGGCAAAAGCGAGAGCTTGAATCCGCAACGATGTTGAAGTATGATGAAAAATTCCAGATTTTCCTGATTCTGGGATTGGTATTGATCGTATGGGAGTACCTGACGAGTGAAAGAAAAAGAGGTTAAAATAATCCTTATAGCCGCCATCGTGTGGGCGTTGACGCCGGTTGCGCGGGCGGATTCTGTGCAGGATTTGATACGGCAGGGCAACCGGTTGTATGCTGGGGGAAATTATGCAGATGCCATCAAGGACTATGACCGGGCACTCCTTGACCGGCCGCACATACCGGAACCGAAATTCAATAAGGCCAATTGCTGCTTTCAGCTTGGCGATTTGACCAGGGCCATTGATCTCTATAACGAAGTCGCCGCAGACAGTAAAGATATGAAATTGGTTGAAAAGGCCAAATACAACCTCGGCAACTGTTATTTTCAGCAAGGGTCCAAACAGAAGGACTCTAATCTTCAGAAAGCCCTGGAGGACCTGAAAACAAGCATTGTTTGCTGGCGGAGCGCGTTGGAAATCAATCCCCAAAACCAAAATGCCGCCCGAAATATCGAAGTGGCCCGGCTGACCATCAAGGATATTATCGACCAGATCAACAAGCAGAAAGAACAGCAGCAGCTTCAGAAACAGCTTGAGGAACTTGCCAGCCGGCAAAAAACGCTGGCGCAAAAAACCGGGCAGATAAAGAACGATGCGGATGCGGGAAAAATCAGCCCGCAGCAGGCGGAAGACAGCTATGAGCAGCAGGCCCGGGAACAATCGCAGATTAAGGACAAAACCGAGCAAACCATGCAGCAAATTCAGCAGCAGGGGGCCGGTGATTCTCCGCCCCCGCAGATGCAGAAGGCCGCATCCGAACTCCAGCAGGCCATGAATGCTCAATCCGATGCTGAAATGCAGCTAAAAACGCCCAATGGCGGTGCGGCCAGGGAGGCCGAGGACAAAGCTGCCGAACACCTTGATAACGCCTTAAAGGAATTATCGCAAAATAACCAGCAAAATCAGGAGCAGCGGCAGGGGAAAGAACAGAACCAGCAGCCGCAGGTATCCGACCAGTCCGGTCAGCAGCAACAGCAGGCCGAAGAAAAGCCCTCTGCCGCCCCGGATACAACGGCGCAGGAAATCTTGGACAAGGAACAACAGGAAAAAGAACAGCGGCAAATCCTTCAGCTCGGGGGTTACCAGAAAGTGGAAAAGGACTGGTAAAATGAGGTCTTTTGCAAAAATCAGTTTCGTTCTCTTGATCTTTTGGTGGCTTCTAATTGAAAATGCAACGGCCGAAGTGAGTGTTTTTGCGCAGGTTGATGCATCGAAGGATATTTATGTCGGAGAAAGTTTCGGTTATCATATCATTATAGACGGCGATAATAAAGCCGGACAGGCCGACCTTGCTCCGTTAGCCCAATACAGCCCTCAAAGCGCCGGCAACCGGGACCTTTCGCAGACCTCCATCAGTATTATAAACGGCAAGACCACGCAAAATGTCGCCAAACGGTATGTCATGAGTTATTCGTTCGTCTGTAATATGCTTGGGCCTGCGCAGCTTCCGCCGGTAACGGTTACTCTTGACGGAAAGACGTACAAAACCAATGCGGTCGCGATCAATGTTCTCAAGCCCGGCACAACAGAACTGCTGGATTTGGAAGTTGCTTTATCAGAGCAGCAGTGTTACGTAGGTCAGCCGGTAATGATGACCGTAAAGTTCTATATCTCGGCGGATATCGGCAATTTCCGATTCAATATCCCCGCCTTTACCGGCGATGATTTTTATATTGAAGAGCCGGATGCATCCGGTGAACCCGCCAAAGAATACGACCTTGGCAACGGCACTATTGTCCGCGCCGGCCAAACCCGCACAGTCCATAACGGCAGGGATTCAATCCTGCTGTCCTTCAGCAAGATTTTGATTCCCAAACATGCCGGCGACATCGCATTGCCGCCGGCGTCGGTGTCGGCCGATGTGGCGGTTGGTACGGCGCGTTCACAAGACAGTTTTTTTGACGGTTTTTTCGGTTCCCAGAAAGAATATAAACGATTTTTGGTCAGTGCGCAGCCCTTGAAACTGACGGTCTTGCCGCTTCCCGAGGAAGGCAAGCCGGCCGGATTCTACGAGTTGGTCGGCCAATATACCATTTCAGCGTCTGCCGCCCCGACAAAGATCAATGTTGGGGATCCGATTACACTGACTCTCAAGATCGGCGGCGGAAAGTATTTAACGCCCGTTCAATGGCCGGCATTGGAAGGAATTCCCGAATTAGCCGATAATTTTAAGATTCCGGCGGAACGGGCCTCGCCGGTCATTGAAAACGGCTATAAGATTTTTACCCAGACAATACGTGCCGGCAGCGACAAGGTTGCCCGGATACCCCCCATCCCGCTGGCGTATTTTGATGTGACCAAAGGCGCCTATGAAATTGCCAGAACCGAACCGATACCGCTCGACGTCTTGCCGACCAAAATACTTACCAATGTGGACCTGGAAGGCCTTGACTTTTCGCCTGTCAATAAAGAAGTGGAAGCGATTAAGAAGGGGCTTTCTGCGAATTATGAAGGCCCCGGTACTCTGATAAACCAGACCTTTTCCCCGTTAGGGGCGTCTGTCATGATGCCTTATTTATTAATATGGGCGGCACCGTTGGGGCTGTTAATAGTCAGTTCTCTGGCGAAATCCCTGACCTGCACGACTCCCGAAAAAACGGCGGCCAAACGCAGACGAACCGCCGCCGCTAAAACCATCATCCAATTAAAAGAGATGGCTTCTTCTGACAGCGCACGGGGACATGAACGTCTGGCCTTGGCGATGAAACAGTATATCGGCAGCCGATTTGATAAAGTTGCGGGATCGCTGACGTCGAATGACTGCCTTGAAATTCTCCTTGCGAAAACAAACGACAGGCAAATTGCCGAAAAATACAAAGACACTGTCGCCAGTTGCGAAGCGGCCCGGTATGCATCCGCCGAAGGAAATCTGGATGTTTCCGCGATAAAAGAAGCTATCGAACTGATTAAAATCATTGAAAAGAAATCCGAAAAATGACGGCGATTAGAAAAATACTGATTGTTTCCCTTTTTGTATTCACAGCGTCCCTTCGGGGGGAAGCCGGATTGCCGAAAGAACAAATAGACGTCTTGTACATCCAGGCGAATGAAAGCTTTCGAAGGGCCAATTCGGCCAAGGATTCGGAGCAGGCCCAGAGGGACTATGAAACAGCGATACTCAATTATGAGAAAATCATAAATGAAGGCCCGGTCAAAAACGCCCGCTTATATTATAATCTGGCCAATGCCTATTTGCTGCAGGGTCAGGTTGGCAAGGCCGTTTTGAATTACCGAAGGGCTGTAAAAATCGATGGTTCCGATGAAAACATTCAAAAGAATCTGGCGTTTGCGCGCAGCAGACAAATCGACAAAATCCCCGTAAAAACCGAGAAACGTGTCCTGCAGACGCTGTTTTTCTGGCATTATGATTTTTCGTTGAAAACAAAATTTCTGCTGGCGTGTATTTTCTTTGGAATCGTGTGCCTCTGTATCACAACGGAAATCTGGTTCGGCAGAAATACGGCGAGAACAGCATCGGCGTTCACCGGCGGCATTTTGATGCTCTGTTTTCTGCTGTCGGTTGTAATCGAATATCGAATGCAGGCAAGTAAGATATGCGGGGTTATCACGGCAAAACAAGTTGTCGCTCGTCAGGGCGATGGCGAAAATTATACACCCAGTTTTAAGGAACCGCTTCATGAAGGGACAGAATTTGACGTTCTTGAAACTCGCCCCGGCTGGCTTCACATAGCGCTTTCCGATGACAGTGGCGGCTGGATTCCCGACGATGCAGCTGAACTGATTGACGTTTATTGAATTCGAAAAAACCCGGTTTGCCCATAAAGGTCAAACGTTCTGGATAGCGAACCGCCTGAAAGTTACGGCTGGCTGGACGATTATCGAACTGCTATATCCACCTGTCCCGTTCTTATCGACCTGTCGATAGCGGCATAAACCACGTTTTTAGGACAAAAACTCAATATAATTATACAAGGTGTTGTCGCCTTAGGCAATCTGGAAATCTTGCGATGATGGCTAAGTTTTCACGATTTCTACCTAAAAAAGGTTTGGAGCAAGTGGCCTCGCGGCGGTATGCTGCATTAAGTATTGCAGTGCCATTCTTGGCACGCTGCTGACGAGATGGGGCGTAATTAAAAAGCACTATTGCCGAAAAGGTTTATCTCCGTTAAACTGCAAAGGAAATTCGAATAGATAAGGTGCAGTTAAAAGAGCAATGACATATTCAAAATATCACCCTGTTGTGCAAGCGCTTCTGGCGTCGGTGTTTTTTGCAACAAGTATTCCGGCGGCTAAGATACTGCTGGGCAAGATCGATCCGGTAATAATGGCAGCCCTGCTGTATCTTGGCAGCGGCATCGGTCTGCTTTTGTTCAAAGTTGTTGCCCATCGGGTTAAATCCACAGATCAGGCCGGTCTTGCCAAAGCAGATGTGCCGTGGCTTATTGGCGCGATATGTGCAGGCGGCATTGCCGCTCCCATCGTACTTATGTTCGGCCTACGCAACACCCCAGCGGCAACCGCTTCTCTGCTGATGAATTTTGAAGGGGTTGCAACCAGCGTGATAGCGGCAATCATGTTCAAGGAGGCTTTGGGCAAGCGTATAGGGGTTGCGGTGGCATTGATCACCGCCGCAAGCGTCATACTGTCATGGGATAAAACCGGCAGCCTACGGTTTTCAATCGGGGCGATTGGCATTATTGGCGCATGTGTCCTGTGGGGACTTGATAATAATGTTACCCGTCATATTTCAGCGAAGGGTCCTTTGGCGATTACGATTGCAAAGGGGTTCAGCGCAGGCATCGTTTCATTAGGCATTGCCCTTGCACTCGGAAACAGTCTGCCAAGTTTTGGGTATATTGTTTTGGCTGCCGTGCTCGGCTTCTTTGCATACGGTATGAGTATCGTGTTTTTCATCTCGGCGATGCGAAATCTGGGTGCGGCACGGACGAGCGCATATTTCGGAACTGCACCGTTTATCGGGGCATTATTGTCGTTTATCGTATTCAAGCAGATACCTGATGTTCAATTCTTGTGTGCCGTGCCGATAATGCTGGCCGGGGTTATCTGCCTGTTAAACGAAAAGCACGAACAACACGCATATCCATGAGGAATTAGACCATGAGCATGGCCATGACCACGACGAGGAGCATCACAGCCACGACCATGAAGCGATTTTAAACAGATTTCATTCCCATTGGCACAAGCACCGTGCCATGACCCACATACATCCGCATGTCCCGGATATTCATCACAGGCACGGGCATTAGTACTTCCCCAAAAGGCGTTCATTTCGCTTTTTGCTCTGCGTCATTTTTCAATTTTACATCAAATATAACTATCTGTGCATTCTGCTCGCCTCTGTGCGGAGCGGTGACATATAGGCTATCATTGAGATACCCGTACCTCGCAGAAAAAAATAGAGATCTTCCTGTAAATACGTTGATAGGTTGCAAAAAAAGTAGGGTTTGCCTTGAAATGATTCAGTAATTCTGTTAACCGCCAGGGGGGGGAATTCTAGAACTTTTGCAACCTCATTAAAAACAATACGTTATGCTATAATCGCCTCAAATTATTTCAAAAATACAAAAGGGAATCCGATATTTTCAAAAGCAAAGCTTAATAGCGTAAGTCGTTTTATTTTCTTATGTTATCAATTAGATAGGATATTTGCAAAGGATCAAACTGCTTTTTAAATACCCCCAAGGGGACTCGAACCCCTGTTACCGGGATGAGAACCCGGCGTCCTAGGCCGCTAGACGATGGGGGCGGAATTGAAATTGAAAAAGGACAATTTCAATTTATAATTAAAGCAAAAAGAAAGCCTTGGAGCTTTCTTTTTGCGATAGCGGCGGGTGGATTCGAACCACCGACCCTGGGCTTATGAATCCCATGCTCTAACCAGCTGAGCTACACCGCCGTTTTAATTCCAGTTGCATCAAAGGGCAATAGTGTATCTAAAAAATTCAGCATAACAAGAAAAATCTCAAATTTCAAGGTGGTTTTAATGGATTTCCATGAAATGCAAAATAAAAGGTCTTTTAATGCGTATTCATGGGGCAGGATTTCCCAATCGGATGTGTATAGTGTTTGCGGAATCGGGCTTGGCTGAAAGTTCCGATGGCTTCAATACCAATGTTTGTTCGTACGAAAGATAACCCGGATAGGCCGCCGAAAGCGTAGAACTGCCTGCGGGTGCGGCCAAAAAAGTCCCTCGGCCGGTGGATTGGGCAACTATCAGATGTTCATTTCCGGCCAACCAGACCTGGGCGCCTGAAAGAACCAAGCCCCGGGCATCCGTAACCACGACGTAGAGCGGGCAAAGCGACTTCATCAATTCTTTTGGATCAATGTCAAACGCCGTTTCGCTCTGGTTTTGCAAGTCAATCTGCGCAAACTCGACGCGCTGTCCATGGAAATAGGCGGCCAGACCATAAATATCCGCTGGCACCGAGGCAAGTTCATAAGAACCGTCCTGTCCGGCTGTCAGGTCAATGCGAATATGCCGATTGGCGTTATCCAGAAACAAACTTGCGGGAGCCGGATTCAGCAGCCGTCCAAAGAGCGTAACGGTCTCCTGTAAAGGGGGATTTACTAATATCTGTTCGACCGGATTTGTTGAAACGTCGATTTCCTGCTGAATCCAGACGCCGGTATCCAGCTGAACGTTCAGAAGGTATGACCCGGGGATGACACTTTCAAACCGAACAAGTCCTTTCTCCTGGATTGTCGCTGGCGTCTGAAGAAGTCCTTCGGGCAAGCCGGAGCCGTATGTCAAAACGGCTTTGGCCGGCGCCGGCTGACCGGGTTCAAGCGGGTAGTTCAGTGTGATGCTGACCGGCCGGATGTCCAGCGAAAGATGAAAATCACTTTGCGAAGGAACCTCAAACACGGCCAGACGAGACAGTTTTTGTTCCGGTTGTCTGTGCAGGAGATAATACGTTCCGGGCGGAACACCGGCGACGGAGAAGTTCCCCTGTTCATTGGTTGTTGTTTCTGCGCGGAAAGAAGCGTTTGTCCAGTCCAGCGTGTCGCTCAAGACCAGCGGTTGGTTGGCAAAGGGGGCGTCCTGCTGTGTCAGGGCGCCGGTGACGGACGGTTTGCCGCCGAAATTAACTACACAGGCAGTGTCTTTGACGCACCAGGCCGCCCGTGTAAAACTCGGGGTTCCTTTGCAGGTTACGAAAACGGCGCCTTCGTAGGGCGTAACAAGTTGATAGTGTCCATTGGGGTCTGTCTGTGTGTTGGCTATAGCCGTTGGCATTTGAGTTGCTGAAAACAGCGGGTTTGGCAGCAGTTCAATGTGAGCGCCGGCGACGGGCTGTCCCGATGAGTCGGTCACTGTGCCGGTTGCAGCGGGTCGCAGTATGGCTGGTTTTGGGGTCGGTTTGTTGGGTTCAGGTGCGGCGGGGGTCGGTGCCGGCCGTGCGGCAGGAGACGCGGCCTCCGGAAAACGGCTTAAAATTGCGTCGATGGCCTGAGCAAAAGGGTTGTCGTCGGGACCGTCAGGATACCGCTGAAGTTCGGCCTGTTCCAGCAGGGCAATAACGGATTCATCTGCAAGTTTTCCGATGAAGTGAACGGCTGCAATCTGCTCCGCAAGCTGGCCGGATTTGAGAATTTCCAAGAGGGCATCTATGCGACCCGCCCTGCCAAGTTCGAAAATCTGCATGATTTCATTTTGTTTCGGCGGTGCGGGTTGGGCGGTTTTCTTGTCCGGTTCATTGGTTGGCGGTGCGGTTGTGACGATCGGCGGTTCGGGGGCAGATTTCGGACTTGCCGGTCCATAGAAAATTGCTGCAATAATACCAATGACAAGAATAAGGGCGGCGCCGGAAAGAATTACGGCAAAGCGGTAAAGCGGTTTCGGTTCAGGCCGATTTCGGGCGAGCTCATCGGCCGCCTCGAGCACCCGGCTGCGAATCAATTCAAGTTGCGCTGGAGTGGGGGTCTGGTGCATTTCTGTTGCGCTGAGCAATTTTTCGAGATTGCCGTCCAGTATCTCAATTCCGCCCGGGGCGCTGGATTCCGAGAAGCCGAGATTGACCGAACAGATAAGTTGCACAAATTCCCTGCGGAATGAATGGCGGCAGCGGTAAAGACGGCTGTTCACCTCTTCGATGCTGATGCCCAGTTGTTCAGCGATATGCTCCGGCATATCCAGATGATGATAACGGTACCTCATCAATTCGCAGTCGCCGGGGTCCAGTTCCGCAAGGGCGGCCTGCACCAGTTCCTGAACAAATGGGTTGCTCGCGACCGACTCGGGGACTGCTTCTGATCGCAGGCACGAAAGGGTATGCAGCACCTGCGGGGGCAGATTCGACCACGCCCATGGCCGCTGCGGCTGGATTGGCCGGCCGGCCAGTCCCTCGGCGAGTGTCTGTTTTGTGTGGTTCCGTATCCACTGGAACAGCGTTTGATGCCGGTATTCAAAATGGGGCATATTCAGCAGCGCCTGCCGGAATGCCAACCCCGTCAGCTCAGCCGCTGTCTGAGGATCGGCCCCTACATGGTAATAGAGCCATGTATAAACAGCCGGGCCGAAGCGCAGCAGAAGTTCTTCAAGTGTCTGGCTGTCTGCACAAAACAACTGACCGATGCGCTTCTTGTTCCAGTAGGTTTCCATTTACTGCGATTCCGGTTTTACAGGTTTTAAACGGTGTCTTTGCATCCGGCCGGTTTTGAAGGGACGCATGTTCTTGATTATATCGGCAAAAAATGCCCACAGAAACGAATTCTTTTTGAGAAAACTCATCGGTTTTCTCGGGAACGCTGCGATGAAAATAGTTCGAGAAAATTTTGCTGCCCGTTCATAAATCCGTCAGTCGTTAGGAAGTCTTTCCGTTTACTCGTTTTTTGACCGTCCGCCTGTCCAATCCTGTAATTCGTGCCGTTTCCTCATAGGTTCCCAGTCGCTGGTACAGCATACGGCAGTACGCATCCAGTACCTGGTCAGCACTCAGCGCACCTCTTTTGATGTCTGCCGTCAGGGCATCGGGCTCCTCCGCTGCGTCCATTGAGACATGCCCCTCATAATGACGTTTCAATATAATCCGGCGGATGCATTGAGCCAGTTCTCTTACATTGCCCGGCCAGGGGTAGCTGCGCCCCAGCCGATGTTCGATGATATCAACAATCCGCCCAACCAGTTCAGGATTGGTTCGACCGGTGATCTGCTGTGTAAAATGTTCGACCAGTTCCGCCAATTCCTGCGGATTTTCCTCAACGCGCTGGGACAGCGGCGGCACCTGAATGCAGTCCGAGCAAAGCCGGTAATAAAAGTCGGCGCGGAATTTACCTTCTCTTCGGAGCTGATGGACGGGCTGGTTGGTTGCCGCGATTACTCGGCCGTCAAAACGGAGTTGTTCGTGGCTGCCGACCGGGCTGAACATGCGTTCCTCAAGAACCTTCAGCAGTTTGACCTGAGCCGGGATGCTGATTTCGCCGATCTCATCGAGAAAAATTGACCCATATCGTCCGCATAAGCTCAGCACGCCCTGGTGAGCACTGACGGCGCCGGTAAATGCCCCTTTGGTATGCCCGAAAAGCTCCGATTCGAGCAGCGTTTCGGCAAATTGCGACAGGTTTATGGGGATAAACGTGCTGGTGAAACTGGCCTCAAACTGTTGTTTGGCCGGGTCGAAAGGGATATATCCGCTGCGTCCAATCGCGGCGGCTGCCGCGCCTTTGCCGCTGCCGGTTGGTCCTTCCAGCAGCGTCGAAAAATCCTCCATTTTGTCCCACAGGTACTGCTCATAGTCGCGGATATCCCAGGTGAAGATGTTGTTCCATAAGTCCATCCGCAGTTTACGCATGCAGTCGCTTTTGCCTACCAGGCCGCGGTCAATAAAATAAAACGCCCGCCGGATTTGATAAAACATCGAAAAATAAAACACGGACTCGGATTCGTTAAAACCGCGTCGAATGAGGGCATGAATGGCTTCAGCGGCGAACGGGACTTTCAGCGGTGACGCTGCGGCTTGCTGTTTCTGGATAAAGGCGTCAAAGGCCGGGGCATAAGCGTGATAAACTTCGAATAGAAAAGTGTACCGCATCAGCAGGGTGTCACGGGCATCAAAATCCTGAAAACGGCAGGGACCCTGGAGGTCCAGTGTTCCGAGCCGTTCACGGACGACTTCAACAGCATACGAAACCTGTTGTTTGCGGTCAGAGGGTGCGCTGATCCCGCTGATCCGCCGGTCGATTTCCGCACGCTCGGCGCTGAAGGGATTGGTGAACGTCGCGTCGGCAACCAGTTGAAAGAACGTCCTGTCCGGGTTGGAAAGCTTAATTTTAGACATACATAGAATGTACCGTCTCTGTACATAATATGTCAATAAAAAAAGAAAATAATGTATCAAAGAATCCACCGTAAAACACATAAAATATTATAAAATAAGCAGTTAGAATTACTTCCGGTGTCTGGCACGGGGATTGTTGTATGTTAAACGGATGTATTTGAAACTTAAGACCTTGAAAGGAGAAATGAAATGGAATCGAAAACAAACAGCATAACTCGGGGAATCGCAATAGCGTTGATGATATTGCTTCTCTTCGTGGGAAAGAAGGTATTGGGGACCCGGCATTTGAAATCCTCATTGGCAACCCCTCAAACATGCTCATCAATGTCCATACTGTCGCTATAAGCACCCATAATGCCGCTATAAATCAAACGATGGACTCAAAAATCATATGAGAAAGAAGGCCGTGAATATGAAGATATTGCTGATATCACCCGCCTCGGGGAACTGGCGAAAAATCGCTTGCCGGAAGCTGTTTAACGGCAAGACCTTTCGCTTTTCAATGCTGTCGCTGTTAACGGTAGCAAAATTATCACCGGCGGATGCAGAAATTCGGCTGGTAGATGAGCAGATTGAGGATGTGCCGCTCAACGAGCGTTTTGACCTGGTGGGTATTACCTGCATGACTGCTACGGCCCCGCGGGCATTTGAGCTGTGCGCTTTGTTTAAGGAGAAGCATATTCCCGTTGTGCTGGGCGGATTTTTTCCAAGTTTAAATCCGCAGGCGGCGTTGAAGCACGCAGACGCGGTCGTCGTTGGGCCTGCCTTCGAGGCCTGGCCTCGCCTGTGTGAAGATGTTCGCCGCGGGCGACTGGAGCGAATCTATTACGGCAACGCTGCTGGTGCGGTTCCTGCAGCACTGCCCAGAGAGATGATTCATTCGGAGAAGTATTCGACGCACAACGCAACCTATGCAACGATGGGCTGCAAAAACAAGTGCCGATTCTGCTCCATCAGCGCCGTTTACAAAGCCCATCATTACACCCGTCCGGTCGATGAGGTCGTTGGCGAGATCGGCTCTTTCGGCTCGAAATTCTTTATGTTTGTTGATGATAACCTGACCCAGAACCGGGACTATGCATTGACTCTGCTCGAAAAGTTAATCCCGTTAAAGAAACACTGGATTACCCAGGCCTCCATTGAGATTGCCGAGGATGAGCAGCTCTTGACCGCATTGGCCAAAGCCGGCTGCGTGGGGTTGTTCATCGGACTGGAGACGTTTAATGTGCACAATCTGGCCGAATCGGAGAAAGGTTTTAACGCCCCCCAAAAGTACCGGAAAGCGGTTGGCACAATCCACAGGCACGGGATTTTTGTAGAGTCCGGCGTGATTTTCGGCTTTGATGAGGATAAAACCAACGTTTTTGAAGCGACCTTCAGGATGCTGGAAAAAATCGGAATCGATGCCATTCAGGTTTCAATTCTGACGCCGCTGCCGGGAACGATTCTTTATGAAGAAATGAAAGACCGCATTATTGATGCGGATTATGAGCATTACGATTACCGCCATGTCGTTTATGAACCCAGGTCCATGTGTCCGGAACAACTGCAGGCCGGAGCGGACTGGGTCATCCGAAAGTATTATGCCCCATGGCGGATTGTGCGTCGTGCCGTCCGCTGGCTTTGTACTCCAAAAGGCCTGTTGCATTTTATTTATCCGTTTGTCCTGAACTGGGCCTACTTCGGCAGGACGGTTGTGTTCGGGATCAGAGGATACAACCCGGCCCGAAAGAGACTTTCAATGGCCGATTTTCGATTTCCAATTTGCAAAAAATCGCTCGTTGCGCATTTGGAAAGTTAACGTATGAAGGATAATTATTAGAATGAAAGGAAAGGTTGAAATGAAACGCAAAATGATGGTTTTAGGATTGGTTGTGTTGTCGCTCGGCGCGGCATCCCTGTTCAACTCGGTTCAGCGTGTGAGTGCGGCAGAAAAAAAGAAACTGCTGCGGGTAGGTGTCTATGACAGCCGGGGCATCGCGATTGCGTATGGCAATTCCGAACATTGGGACAAGATTTTAAAAGGAAAGATGGCGGCCCTGGAACAGGCGAAAAAAGATGGAAATGCTGAAAAGGTTAAGGAACTGGAAGCATGGTTTCCTGCACAGCAGGCAAAAATGCATTTACAAGGGTTTGGGACTGCACCGATGCATGAATATCTGGAGAAGGTCAAAGATAAGATTCCGGAAGTTGCTAAAGCCGCCGGCGTCGATGTGATTGTCAGCAAGTGGGAATGCGATTACCTGGCGGATGATGCGGAAGTCGTGGATGTAACGATGGAACTGGCAAAGTTATTCAATCCGCGTCAGAAGGCGTATGAATGGATAGGCCAGTTAAAGGACCACAAGCCCATCAGTGCTGAAGAAATCGAGCGTCTTGAAAGAGAAGACCCGAATTTTTAGAGTAATCCGTCGGCAGAAGGGGCTTTTAAACGCAAAGATTGAATAGTTGCGTTTTTGGAGGTGTTATGGTACAAATAATGGAACAAGAGACGATGAATCGGGAGCCAACGACGTTGAGGGACCAACTGACCATCGAGCCGATTGAGAAGGTCGATCCGGCCGGGTATCCGCCGGCGGTGGTGGATTATTTTTCCCATTATGGCTTAGACGGCGATTGGTGCGGGGCCGAACATCGCTTCGGCTCGTTTGAATCGGCGGGGTTTACCTTGGCGGCGCATCTGTATAAACCCTCCCGATATACCGCGACGGTTGTGCTGTTGCACGGCTATCTCAATCATACCGGCCAAGTCCGGCATCTGATTCGGTGTCTGCTGGACAACGGCTTTGCGGCGGCGGTGTATGACCTGCCCGGCCACGGCCTTTCTTCCGGAGAGACGGCAGCCATCGATTCGTTCGATCAGTATATTCAGACGACGCAGGATTTTATGCGGCTGGTTCACAGGCATCTTGAGGGGCCGTATTACGCTGTTGGTTTCAGTACCGGCGCGGCGATTCTGATTGAGATGATGCTGGAAAACATCGTCGGAGATATTGAAAAAATCGTCCTGGCTGCCCCGTTGCTTCACTGGACGGCCTATGAGCAGTCCAAGGGAACGTACAGGGTTTATAAGCAATTCACCGATAAGATCGCCCGTTTCCATCGCAAAAATTCCTCGGATAAGGAGTTTCTGATTTTCAACAAAACACAGGACTGCCTGCACGCCAAATACCTTTCGCTCAAGTGGGTCAAGGCCCTGTTTGACTGGAACGACAAAATCGAAGCAATGCCTTCCTGTGAGGGGGAGATTCTGGTCCTGCAGGGCGACAAAGACGGCACCGTGGACTGGAAATACAACTTGGGGCTGATCCGCCGGAAATTCCCAAACGTCCGCATCGAACTCATACCCGGTGCCAACCATGAACTCTTCAATGAGGCAATGGAATATAAACGGCGGGCGTTGGAAAGTGTAGGGAGTTTTCTGCAAGAACATAAGAACTTAGGAACATAAGAACCCAGGAATACAGGAATATACGAATGTGGGAATACAGGGAACACGGAGTGTGGGATTTTCAAACTGCAATTTTCAAATTTGAAAATCGAAAATTGAAAATAAAATCTGTGGATAAAAAAGAAAGGTAAATTATGGAAACAAAACAAAAAGCAAAAGGGTCGTGGGGTGTGCGGTTTTTTATTGCGGCGCTGGGGGTTGTTCTGGGCGTGCTGTTTTTCTGGCTCTTGAGTTTCATTGAGGGCGACATCGGCACAATGAAACAGCCGGACTGGCTGAGCGTTCGCCGTGAATTTGTTTCTCAGCAGATAGATGATGAGAGTGACCAGTTGCAGAAAGATGTTGCTGGTCTGAACCGTCGGATCGATACGCTCCGGGAACAGCAGCGGGAGTTGAACAGCAGCACCAACAGTCTCCAAACCACGATGAATCAACTGCTTTCGATTCAGAAGCAATACATTGAAAAGGGACAGGAGTTTCCTGCTGAAAGCGTCAAGACCCTGCAGGACAGCCAGACGTGGTTTCTGGAAAACCAAAAGCAGAATCAGCAGTACATCTTGGAAATTTCGGAACTGGTCAAACAGCGTCAGCAAAAAGATGATGCCCTGTCAGCCATTTCAGAAACGACAAAGAAACTGGAAGACGATGCGCGTGTCAAGGAAAGAAAACTGTTGGAACAATACCGGTTCAGGGTTGCCGTTCTCAAATTATCGTTTCTGGTGCCGGTGTTTCTGGTTGTGTCGTATTTATTCATGAAGTTCCGTACGGGGGCTTACTGGCCGCTGGTATGGGCGGCGTTCCTGGCGGCATTTGTTAAGATTGCGCTGGTAGCCCACGAATATTTCCCCAGCAGGTATTTTAAGTATATCGCGTGGGTGGTGGTTACCGCGATCGTGGTGAGAATTCTGATTTATCTGATTCGGATGATTGTCGCGCCGAAAAAGGATTTGCTCATCAAGCAGTATCAGCAGCATTACGACAAGTGCATCTGCCCGGTCTGCAGCAAACCCATCCGCACGGGGCCGCTGCGGTATATCGGCGGGCTGCATAAAAAAGCGCAGGTTCTGGCCGGCCAATCGGTTGATGCGGCACGGCAGGGACCGTATAGCTGTCCGTCCTGCGGCACGAATTTATATGACAAATGCGGCCAGTGCGGCGGCATCCGCCACGCACTTCTGCCGTACTGTGAACACTGCGGCAGCCAAAAGGCGGAATAGATGTTTGGCGGGAGGAATCGGATAACCGAGATTTTTTGTAATTATATCCTGTAAATCCTGTTCATCCCGTCTAAAATAACAGGGTCAGTAGAAAACCGATGATTTCAAAAGTCAGGGAGGCGAACAGTGGGTACGGACCATTCCATGAAGATGAGCCGGTCGTTTGACTGGCACAACGCCACGCAGTTTTTGGGCGCCCTCAACGACAATGTGTTTCAGGGTCTGATGATATTCTTTTTAATCGGCCTGCTGGGAGCGGACAAAAAAGCGGACATCAACGCCATTGCGGCCATTATCTTTGTGGTGCCGTTTCTGATGTTCACGCCGTTTGCCGGTACGCTGGCCGACCGGTTCAGCAAACAGGCCGTCATTGTGATAGCCAAGGCTGCAGAACTTGTCATCATGGTTCTGGGGTGTGTGATTTTTTACTTCAATTTTGCGATGGGGATTTATGCGGCCCTGTTTTTGATGTGTGCCCAGAGCGCCTTTTTCGGCCCATGCAAATACGGCATTATTCCGGAACTGGTGCATAAAGACCAGATTTCCAGGGCCAACAGCTTTCTGGAGAGCATGACCTATCTGTCGATTGTTCTGGGCGCTGCCGCCGGACCGTTCCTGGCCAAGATTACGGGCCGCAATTTTGGTCTGGCCAGCATGGTCTGTATCGCGATTGCCGTCGTCGGGCTGTTGACCAGCATGCGCATCGGCAAGACAAAACCGGTGGGGGAAAAATCCAGGGCCTCCCTGCTGTTTGTCAAAGATGTCTATAGCACGCTGCGGCAGGTCAGGCATGACCGCGAACTGATGCTGACCATCTGGGCCAGCGCTTACTTTATGCTGATTGGCGGCTTTGCCAAGATCAACCTGATACCTTACGGCATGGAGGTCTGCGGTTACAGCGATATCGACAGCGGCTTTTTGTTTGTGCTTGCGGCAGTCGGCATCGGCATTGGCTCCTATCTGGCCGGACGGCTCAGCGGTCGCACGGTGGAAATGGGCATTGTGCCGCTGGGCGCCATTGGAATGGCCGTTACATCCATCGGCTTGGGGACGGTTTCCGCCGTCGAAACATCGGCTCCGCTGGCGATTCTCAGTTATCCCCACTGGGGGATTTTTATGCTGATTGTTCTGATGGGCATCAGTTGCGGGCTGTATATCGTTCCGATTCATTCGTTCATTCAGTGGAAGGCGCCCCGGCAGATACGGGGACGGGTGCTGGCGGCCTCCAGCTTTCTGGGGTGGATTGGAGTCCTTCTGGCGGCATTGCTGGTAAAGATTGTCTGCGGAAATATGGGTGTGTCGTCACGATGGATGTTTTTGGTGTGGGGACTGCTGACGCTGACATTGGCTGTCGGGACGGTGATGATTCTGCCGGATTTTCTGGTGCGGCTGATTGTCGTGCTGATTACCCGGCTGGTCTATCGAATCAAGGTCGAGGGCGAAGAAAATATCCCAATCGAAGGACCGGCTCTGATTGTGTCCAACCATGTCTCATGGGCGGATGCGGTGGTGCTGATGGCCACGCAGCAGCGGCGGATTCGGTTTGTGATGGATAAGTCCATTTACAAAAATCCGTGGATGGGGTGGGTCTTTCGGCTGGGACGGATGATTCCCATCTGCCACACCGAGCCAAAACAAATTATCAATGCCCTCAACGAGGCCCGGCGGGCGCTGGATGAGGGATACCTCGTCTGTGTTTTTGCCGAAGGGGCGCTGACCCGCACCGGAATGCTGGGCAAATTTCATGCGGGTTTTGAGAAGATCATCAGGGGAACGGATTACCCGATTATCCCGGCGTATCTGGGCGGTTTGTGGGGCAGCATTCTGAGCCACTATCACGGCGATCTGATGAGCGCCTGGCCCCAGCGGCTGCCGTGCCCGGTCAGCGTGCATTTCGGCAAGCCGCTGCCGTCGAATTCATCCCGTCGTGACATTCGCTGGGCGATTGAAGAATTATCGGTCGATTATTTCGACGCCCAAAAATCCAGCCGGCACAGTTTGGGCCAAACGCTGGTTCAGGCCGCCCGCAAGCACTGGCATAAACCCTGTATTTCAGACGCCGCCGGCAAGCGGCTGACATTCGGCAAAACATTGATTGCCGCCGCTGCGCTGGCTGACAAGATTGAACCTCAAACAGCGGGGCAGAAGAGCATCGGCATCTTTTTGCCCTCATCGGTGGCCGGGGCGCTGGCCAATTACGCGGCGGCCCTGCTGAACAAGACGGCGGTGAATATGTCCTACACCGCCTCTGAAAGCGACAGGGCCTATATGATTGAAACCGCCCAGATCACGGCCGTTCTAACCAGCCGGGTCTTTTTGGAAAAACTCGAGATGAAGGCGGAGTCGCTGCCGGGAGTTCTTTTCATGGAAGACCTGATGGAGGGCATTTCGGACGCGGAAAAACGCAAAGCGTTCTTTAAGGCGCGGTTCTGGCCGCGTAAAAAACTGGTCCGGGTCGGCCGTAATTTCAGTGCGGATGATACCGCCGCCATTCTGTTCTCTTCCGGCAGTTCCGGCAGACCCAAGGGGGTGGAGTTGACCCATCACAATATCCAGGGCGATATAGAGTGTGCCCTGACGGTGTTTAAGGTCTTCAAAGACGATAAATTATGCGGCATTCTGCCGTTCTTTCATTCATTCGGCCTGACGTGTACCTTGTGGCTGCCGTTGATTGCAGGAGTGCCTGCCTGCTTTGTGCCCAATCCCCTCGATGGAAAACTGGTGGGCGAAACGATAGCAAACGAAAAAGCAACGCTGTTTTTTGCCACGTCGACATTTTTGCTCAACTACCTGCGCCGCTGCCGGCCGGACGATTTCAAGACCGTTCGCTTTATTGTCGCCGGAGCGGAGAAGCTCAAGACCAAACTGATCGATGCCTTTGAAGAGAAGTTCGGCGTTCGTCCCTGTGAGGGGTACGGGGCGACAGAGTGTTCCCCGTTGATTGCATTCAATATACCGGATGTGCAGGTGGGCGGAATACGTCAGGTCGGCACCAAAGAGGGTACGGTGGGGCATACCATTCCGGGACTGGCGGTCAGGGTGCTGGATGTTGAAACAGGCCGGCCTGTCGAACTCGGCCAGCCCGGCCTGCTCTATGTGAAGGGGCCTAATGTGATGAAGGGCTATCTGAAACTGCCCGAAAAAACCGAGCAGGTTCTCAAGGACGGCTGGTACAACACCGGCGATATTGTCAGCGTGGACGAGGACGGATTTGTCACGATTCACGACCGCCTCAGCCGGTTCAGCAAGATCGGCGGCGAGATGGTCCCCCACATGACCATCGAGGAGGTGGCAATACAGGGGCTGAATCTGCATGAGCCGGCGCTGGCGGTAACCAGTGTGCCGGATGAGAAAAAAGGCGAGCAAATCGTGATTCTGTACGACAGGCAAAAGGTTGAGGGCGATACGCTGTATAAGGTGCTGTCCCAAAGCGACCTGCCGAAACTGTATATCCCCAAACGCGAAAACATCATCGGTATCGACGAAATCCCGCATCTCGGCTCCGGAAAACTCGACATGATGAAACT
>JAKEGM010000143.1 GCA_022615575.1 Planctomycetales bacterium | reverse complement strand
GGGACTGATCGAAACAGGCCTGGTGGATGAGGTCAAAAAGAAAATGGGCGGCATACTCGCAGGCGTCTATGCGGATGTGCCCCAGGACAGCGGCATGGAAGTAGTGGACAGGGGCGCCGAGCGGGCGCTGTCGGCCGGCGCGGATGTGATTGTCAGCCTGGGCGGCGGCAGCGTTATCGATACGGCCAAGGGCATGTGTATCGTTGTGAAAGAAGGAGGCAGCTTCAAAGAATTTCAGGGGATGCAGATGCTGGCCCGGCCGCAGACGCCGCACGTTGTTATTCCCACCACTGCCGGTACCGGATCGGAAGTGACCTCCGGAGCGGTTGTCATGGACAGAGAACAGGGCCAGAAGATCATCATCTTCGAGTATTTCAACACGCCCAAAGTAGCTGTTCTGGATCCCCGCATGACCGCAAAACTGCCACCGAACTTGACCGCCTCCACCGGCATGGACGCCTTGACCCATGCCGTCGAAAGCTATGTCTCCCAACAACGCAATCCCTTATCCGATGCGGCAGCGTTGCACGCCATCCGGCTGATTGCAAAGTATCTTCCCCTTGCCGTCGCAAACGGTTCCGATCTCGCAGCCCGGGGGCAAATGCAAATCGCCGCGCTTCTGGCAGGCTGGGCCTTTTCCAATGCCATGGTGGGACTGGTGCATGCCATGGCCCATTCGCTGGGGGCTGTTACCGCAACTCCCCATGGTCTGGCTAATGCAATGCTTCTGCCACATGTCATGCGCTACAACTGCGATGAGGTCGAGGAGCTCACTGCGGATATCGCTGGTGCAATGGGTGTGCCGACCGAAGGGATGGACGGCCGGCAAGCGGCCGAGGCCGCCATCCATGCGATTGAAGCTCTGATCGAAAAGATCAGGCTGCCCCGGCGGTTGAGGGATATCGGCATTGAAAAAAATGTGCTGGAAAAGTGTGCCGAACTTGCACTGGCGGACGGTTCGATTGTCTACAACCCTAAGATTGTCATGGAGACCGAAGAGGTCCTGGGCGTTTATATGAAAGCCTATTGATATGGATGAAGAGCTAAAAATAAATTTGGCCGCAGGCGCAGAGGAAATAGGACTTGCGGTGATGCTGCAGGATCTGATGACTCAAAATATCGAGCAACATCCCCGAAAGCTGCCGGACTTCAAAAAGCTCAATATCCCCATCGGCCTGATAGTCTCCGATTTGGAAATTGAACTCACGCTGGAATTTGCCGGCGGAACCCTGACCATCCATCCGGGCGTCAAAAATCAACCCGGGCTCCGCATTACGGCAGACTCCGCTACCGTCATGAACTTGTCCAACCAGCGCATCAAATGGGGGCTGCCCTATTATTTCGACGAAACCGGTAAAGAGATCATGGCGGCCATGAAAAACGGCCGGCTCAAAGTCAATGGGATGATTAAACATTTTGCGAGTTTAATTCGTTTTGCGAGAGTGATGTCGGTGCATGGATAAATTTGAGTGCCAAGCGTTGCAACTGATCCTGCGTCGATAAAATTGCCTGGAAAAATAGACGAAGGTTCAGTAATCCTGATAGGTCATCAAACCATCATCTTTCGATAGGCCGATTTTGCGATTGAATATGCGTTGAAGTACCAGAATACCCACCAAGGATTGGTGATTGGCTAAAACCAGATACCATTCGGACTGCTCCAGGTAAATAATGTAACATCATTTCTCCCCATCGGAAACGGTGACAACACTTTCGTCATTCTCCGCCTGCGAATTCTCGGCTTGATCATGAGAATTTCCCGAATTATCTGAGGATGTCGGCTTATTTCTATCCAGTTTGCGTTGTCTTTTTTGCTCCTTCTTTAACTTCTTTATTGTTTCTTTCTCGCGCTTTTTGTGTGAATAATACGATTTTGCCAAATTGTCACCTCCCATGTCGATATCATTTCAGGGCCTTTTCGCTGGAATATGATCATTCAGACGTGAGGTCTTTTTGTTCCGACCCTTTTTCAAAGCGTAAAATTGGTGGTGCGGTTTCCGCTGCCACTGAGGGCAGTCGTCAGGGATGCGTACGGGAGAGCTGTAGTCAAAGTTGGACAAGGTGCGTTGCTCGACCTGCGAACCGATGATTCGATTGATGGCCAGCACCATCTCCCGGTCTTCTCCGGTAATCAGGGTAAACGCCTCTCCGCTGCGTGTGGCCCGGCCGGTTCTTCCGATGCGGTGGATGTACGCTTCGGGGGTCGAAGGGATATCATAGTTGATAACATGAGAAACCCTGGTAACGTCAATACCACGAGCGGCGATATCCGTGGCCACCAGGATCTGAAATGTCCCATCGCGAAAGCCGTCCATTGCGGCCTGGCGGCGTCCCTGGGAAAGGTTCCCCTGCAGCGAGGTCGACCGGTAGCCTGCCAGCGACAGATTTTTGCCCAAGCTCTTCGCACGGTGTTTGGTACGGGTAAATACCAATACCGACTCGGTGCGGGTATTTCCCAGCAGTTTTAACAACAGCGCCGTCTTCAAATGCGGGGCTACCGGGTAGAGTGCATGACTTACCGTATCCGCCGGCGCGGTGGCTCCCATCTGGACGGTGACCGGATCTCGCAGGATGTCCCCGGCCAAACGGCGTATTTCGGCGGGCATGGTCGCTGAAAACAGCAGCGTCTGGCGATTTCTTGGAAGATGTGTCAGTATTCGCCGGATATCGGGGAGAAAACCCATGTCGAACATCTGGTCGGCCTCATCGATAACGAGCACATCGAGTTGGGAAAGATCAACAGTGCGGCGGCCGATATGGTCGAGCAGCCGACCCGGGCAGGCAACCACTATATCGGCACGTTTCAGGTTCTGAATTTGCGGGTTAATTCCCACGCCACCATAAACAGAAGTACTTTTTAGGCGAGTCTTGCATCCCAGGGTTTTAACGGCCTGATGAATTTGCTCGGCCAATTCTCGGGTGGGGGCCATTACCAGGGCACGGATGCAGCCCTTTTTATTCCCCATCAGTCGATTCAGTATGGGTAGGACGAATGCAGCCGTTTTACCGGTGCCGGTTTGGGCTAACCCCATCACATCCCGGCGCCTTAAAACTTGCGGGATTGCCCGGGCCTGAATCGAGGTCGGCGTTATATACCCCGCCGCTGCAACCCCGGCCGCAACAGGGGGATGAAAATTAAATGTCTCAAAGTTCAATAAATACCTTCTTTCTGTATTCCAATAAAAAAGCCCCAGAATTATTCCGGGGCTTACGTATCTTTAGTTTACAACCAGGAACACTTTTATTTTTCAGACTATATAGCTTATTGGAATCACTGTCAAGCCAATTTGTGCAATTGACGAATAATATATCAATAGAAAACCATCAATGCCATCGTATCGAAAACCACGCCTGCTCCTGGGGTCTGCTGCAATTTTTAAATTTACATTTAGGATTGCAGGTAATACCGCATCATCGGTCTGGTGGCCGAGCGTCGCGCGCATTCGACAAATCCTGCCTTTACAAAGGACGAGGCCAATCCGGTCCAGACAAAAGCGTCGGCGGTCTTGTCTTTTTGGGGTGCTACCGGATAGGCTTCCACGATCCGGCCGCCGTTTTTTTTCACGAAGTCGACGGCGGCGTTGATCATCTGCGCGCTCAAACCCTTCTTGCGGGAGCTTTTTTCGATGAAAAAGCAGGTAATCGACCATACCGGCTCGTCGTCGATGGGTTTGAAAATGCGTGACCGCGCCAAAACCGGGAATTGCTCACGGAGTGCCACCGAGCACCAGGCCAGTGGTTGATTTTGCGAGTAGGCCAGGATGCCCGGAATCTGACCGGATTTTACGATGGCTTGCATGGCCCGCCGGTTATCTTCACCTTTTTGCTGTTCAAATTGCGCGCGCTTCAGCCGCCACCACATGCACCAGCAGCCGCCGCAAGCCCCCCGTTCGCCGAAGAGGGCTTCAAAATCCGCCCATCGCTCCATGGTCAGGGGATAAAACTCGAGGTGTAAATTGTCAGATGGTTGTTTCTTC
>JAKEGM010000142.1 GCA_022615575.1 Planctomycetales bacterium | reverse complement strand
GAACGCCGAGAGCTGGCTCGGTTCTATCATTACAGGCGACATAACTTACTGGCTCCATTAAGACTTAAAGAACGTAAATGAAATTACACAGTACAAGTAGAAAGGATTAACACAATGAAGCCCAAAATGATGTTTGCAGTGAGTTTTGTAACCGCAATGGTTTTATTGAATGGCTGCGGCGGCCAGCAGGTTAAAACAGGGTTTTTGAGCGATTACTCGAAACTGCTGTGAGAATCGGATACGAGTTTTCGTTATGTCAACGATCAGGCCGTCAAAATCCTTAAACCCGGCGGCAAACTGATGCTGATCGGCATCCCCCGCGAAAACCAAATCAGTTTCAGCCTTGACCTGGTCCGCCGCAAGGAAATCGCGATTATCAATGTCCGCCGGCAGAATCGCTGCACACAGAAAGCGATCGACTTGATTGTTCAGGGAAAAGTGAATTTGGATTACATGATAACCCATACGTTTGGTTTTGACCAAACAGCAGAGGCCTTTGATCTGGTTGCCGGATACCAAGGTGGGGTTGCAAAGGCGCTGATTCAGGTGGGGTGAGAAGAGCGGCTTTGTTTTGTAAATCCAAAATTAAATAGCGAAAAGACAATCAAAAAGTTAAGATGAAAAAATCTGCGGTCTAACGCAAATAAATGCAGGAAATACTCCTATTTCAAAAAGGGATAAACGATGGCGAAAATTTCTGTCGGAATCAATATGGAATTTGTCCGGCATGAAGACAAATCATTTCAATGGGGTGTCGAAAAAGCCGCCGAAATCGGGTATGAATACCTCGAACCCATGGTGCACTGGGGTCGGGAACTGCTCAGCGAAGCCGGCTATTTTCACAGTATTTCGATGCTGGATGATCCCTGCAAAATCCGCCGGATTTGCCAGGACGCGGGCGTTAAACTGTCCGGTCTGTCTGCGCATTGTCCTCTCTGCAAGCCGGAAATCAGTGTTGAGTATCTAAAACAGGCCGTTCGCTTTGCCGCCGAATGCGGTGCGCCGGTGGTCAATACCGATGAAGGTCCAAAACCGTCCTGGACAACGGCAGAGGAAGACCATATTCTGATGCGGTATGTTCTCAACGAGGCCTCGAATGCAGCGGAATATCGGCATATTCTTATCGGCATTGAGCCGCACCAGCAATACAGCAAGACCCCTGACGGTCTCGATAAAATCTGCAATTTGGTTCGCTCTCCGTCTATCGGCGTCAATTTCGATACCGGCAACAGCTATCTTGCCGGTCAAGACCCTTATGTGTGGCTGGAGCGGGTTCTTAATCGTCTGGTTCACCTTCATGCCAAGGATATTTCTGTTCAGCAGTCCGATACCCAGCGGGGCAAAGTGACCGGAACGCCGGTGGGGTGTGCTTGCGGCGACGGCGTAATCGACTGGGAAAAAGTGATTGCCCTGTGCCGAAAAGCCCCGCGGGATATCGTCCTGAGCGTAGAATGCGGCACCGTGGAACAGGCACGCAAAAGCTTTCAATATTTAAAAAATCTGCTTTAAAATGAAGGACCTGTTGATGGTGAAACTGTGTGGAGTAGTGGGGGCCATTACGCTGCTTTTGGCCGGTTATCAGCAGCATCGGATGGTAATTCGTGATGCGGAGGGTATTTGCACTGTTGCAGACCGGCAGCGAATACTGCTGCGCTATAACTACGGCGCTATGACATTCAAACCGTACGTTTTTGAACTCTTTACTCCCGCAGGCGTTAATGTTCTCCGGGATCAGGTTGAAGATCACCCGCACCATCACGGGCTGATGCTGGCGTGGACAGTCGATGGGGTGGATTATTGGGCAGAAATCCCCCAGAGCGGTTTTGAGGTGCCGGGACCTTTCACCGCCAAAGCCCGGACGGGAATCACCACCGGCGATTGCCTGATGAGCCATTCACTGGAGTGGATGGATGCCGACAAAAAAACCATCTTGTTGCATGAAAATCGTTCGATTCAGATTTCATACGACAGCGATTCCGATGCTGTGGTAGCCGTATGGACATCGGTTTTCCAATTCCCCGCCGACAAGGCCGGGGTCACGCTGACCGGCAGTCATTATCATGGACTGGGGATGCGATTTCTCAAGCCGATGGATGACAACGGCCAGTTTATCAATTTCAAGGATCGGCCGGGGACGATTTTCCGGGGCGATGAACGTCTGACGGATGCGCCGTGGTGTGCCTATCTGTCCAGCATTGACGGCAGGCCGGTTACGATTGCGATGTTTGACCATCCGAACAACCCCCGTCCGGCAACCTGGTTTACAATGCAGAACCCGTTTGCGTATTTGTCTGCGACGATGCGTCTGCATGAAACGCCGATGGAGCTTAAATCGGGACAGACGCTGACCCTCTGTTACGGCATTGCACTTTGGGATGGTCACAGGTCCAAAAACGAGATTGAAACATTCTGTCGAAAATGGCGGAATCATACCAGCCATTTCAATAACCCTTAATATGGAGAAACCTATGGGAATTCGTAAAATGATCAGCAGCCCTCATTGCAGTCGCCGTGAATTTCTAAGCCAAACCGGCGCTGCGATTACTCTCGGTTCGGCATTATACCTGACCGGCAAATCCTTTGCGGCCGGGTCCCAAGGCCCCAATGAGCGAATCGGTATTGGTCTGATCGGGGCCGGAGGACGCGGCAATTCCCATCTCGATATGCTGCAGTGGATGAAAGAGCAGGGCGACAATATCGAAATTGCGGCCGTCTGTGATATTTATAAGCCGCGTTTGGAAAGAACCGCTCAGAAATACGGCGCAAAGGCCTATTCTTCACATCATGAACTGCTGGCGGATAAAAATGTGGATATGGTCTGCATCGCCACGCCGGATCATCTTCACGGCGTGCAGGCGATCGATGCCATCCGGGCCGGCAAAGATGTCTATTGTGAAAAACCGGTAACCCACTGGCGGCAGTTTGACACGACCAAAGAACTGGCCCGGGTAGTTGCCGCAGGTGACCGGGCGTTCCAGTTGGGTACGCAGGCGATGAGCGACCCGGTCTGGCGGCAGATGAAAAAGCTCGTTCAGGATGGTTTGATCGGTCAGCCCCTCTATGCGGAAACCGGTTTTTTCCGCATCGGAGACTGGGGTGAAAAGGATATGCCCGTCGATGACCCCAATGCTCGTCCCGGCCCGGATTTGAATTGGGAGGCCTTTCTGGGCGATTCCCCGGTTCGGGATTTCAGTGTTGATCGTTTTTTCCGCTGGCGGCTGTTTATGGATTATGCGGGCGGTCCGGTGACCGACCTCTATCCGCACTGTCTGACTCAGGTGGTGGATATTATGGGGGTGGGTTTTCCTCAAGCCGTTACGGCTCTCGGCGGTATTCAGCGATATGACTCTCCCTTGCGGGAAGTCCCCGACACCTTTAGTTTGGTTGCCCAGTATTCTGAAAAGGCGGTCATTACGGTGATGGGCACGCAGGGCAACGACTACAATTCCGGCGATACGCGGGGATCAGGGCAGCGGTGTCCGGTCATTCGTGGCTGGGACGGGTCGCTGGTCATTCGCAGCAATAAAGAAATCGAGTTTATTCCGATTCGTATAAAGGGGGCTAAAACGCCCCAGCGATTTGCGATCGAAGGAATCGAGGACAACGTCACTCATTGGAGAAACCTGATTCAATGCAGCCGGTCTCGAAGCAAACAGACGTTTAGTCCGATGGAGTTAGCCCTGCGGACGCAGACGGTTCTGCATATGGCGATGCAGGCATTCCTGACGCAAAAAACCATTGGCTTTGATGTGCAAACGCTCAATATGAAAGTATAAGTGTATGAAATAAGGGGTACTCTCTTTCTCCGAAAGGCGGGTCGGGTATGCGGATTGCCATAGTGGGGTCAGATGCCCTCGGATGCTGTTATGACTCGATGCGGGTGTGCGGAGGGTGCGATGTTTATTTCTTGATGCGGCAGGATTACGAAGCGGTCTGCAAAAAATGATGGCCGTCAGCGATTTGCTTCAATCCTGCATTATGTTTAACTCTGAAAAGGAGTGAACATGGGCGAACAAACCACCGGGCCAGACAAGAAAGCCCCAATAAAAACACCGTTGGCGTCATTAGAAAAAAGATTTATCGTGTGGCTCACTCCCCAATTCCCCGCCTGGATCGAAACGTGGCATCTGACGATGCTGACGGTGCTTTGGGCCGCTGGCGTGGTCCTCTTTGGCTGCCTTGCGGCTAAAACGGGCAATCTGCACTGGCTGTGGGCATCTTCATTCATGATTTTTATGCAATGGTTTACGGATTGTTTTGACGGGGCGATCGGGCGGTATAAGAATACCGGACTGATTAAATGGGGGTTCTTTATGGACCACTTTCTGGACTTTGTTTTTATGTGTTCGGTTTTCATCGGCTGGTCGTACCTCTTTGACGGGATATGCAATAAGTTGTTGTGGTATATGAGCTTGGGAATGGGTTGTCTGATGGTCAACGCCTTTCTGGGCTTTGGAGCGACCAATCAGTTCAAAATTGCCTACCTGGGCACCGGGCCGACCGAGATGCGGCTGTACTTTATCCTGCTTAAT
>JAKEGM010000141.1 GCA_022615575.1 Planctomycetales bacterium | reverse complement strand
CAGCCGCAGTCCCTCGCTGAGCAGCGCATCGTCCGGCCAGTCCACCGTCTGTTCCTGCGTCTGGCCCATTGCCTGGCGGGTGATAAGTAAGGCCTTGCCGTTTTTGACGGTGCCGGTTGTTTTCTGTTCGATGCTGCTGGTGGTCATGGCCAGCTTAAAGCCCAGCGGCTTGCCGTCGGTTGTTTCAAGATGGGTCTCTTCCACTGCAACCTTTACCGCCTGCCCGCCGCGGCCCAAGGTCATCTCAACATGTTCCGTGGTGGTCACTTTGCCCTCGGACTCAGTTCGGGTATGGACGGCATGGCCGACCTTCTGGCCCTGGAGCATAATCGCCAGATAGTCTGTTTCCTCCGCTCCGGCGGATAATGACGCCGCCAGTCCGATAACAAACATAACTATAATTGCCTTAAGGGGCTTATTGCACAAAGTCATTGTGTTTCCTTTCCGATTTTGACAGGGCGGCAGCAAAATTATACACAAAAACCATCCTGCCGAATCCTGTTTTGATTGCCTGATTATACCCAAACGGAACAAAAAACTCAACGAAAACAAAAATAGCCGCCAACGCATCGCGGCTTGTGTTTAAGCTCAGGTCGGATATAATCAGTTTGGAGTTCAGAGTTTCTGGTTCGAAGTTCGGAGTTCAGGGATGGCTGTTTATGCCGCAGACGGATAATTTTGGAGAGATTGCCCTCCTGTTGGGGCTTGCCGCGATATTGGGGGCGGCGGGGCAGAAACTCCACCAGCCGCTGATTATCATGTTTCTGGCCGTCGGCATTCTGGCGGGTCCTTCCGGCTTGGGCATTATCGAAAGCTATTCGCAAATCGAGCTTCTGGCTCACATCGGCATCGCCTTGCTACTGTTTATCGTGGGGCTTCGGTTGGATATTACCCTCATCCGCACCATCGGCCCGGTCGCCCTGGCCACCGGCCTGGGGCAAATCGTCGTTACCAGCATCATCGGCTTTGTTATCGCTCTTGTGCTTGGGATGCCGGTTGTCAGTTCGGTCTATGTCGCTGTGGCGCTGACTTTTTCCAGTACGATTATCATCGTCAAGCTGCTGTCGGACAAAAAGGAAATCGACTCCCTTCACGGCCAAATCGCGGTCGGCTTTCTGATTGTCCAGGACATTGCCGCGATTATCGCGCTGATAGTGCTGACGACCTTCCGTCCGCAGACCGCTGCCGACCACTCGGTTTTTGTAACTTCCGTTATCATCGCCGGCAAAGGGCTGCTCTTTTTTACCTGCATTGGGGTTTTGATGCGGCTGGTGCTGCCGCGCCTTTTGAAAAAGCTGGCCCAGTCGCCGGAAACGCTACTTTTGTTTGCGGTGGCGTGGGCCGTTTTTCTGGCCGCCGTCAGTGAACTGCTGGGATTCAGCAAGGAGGTCGGCGCATTTGCGGCAGGCGTTTCGCTGGCTTCCACCGAATACCGGGATGCGGTCAGCGCGCGGCTGAGCAGCTTGCGGGATTTTCTGCTGCTGTTCTTTTTTATCGATCTGGGGGCGCGCCTGGAGTGGTCTACAGTCGGCGCTCAACTGGCCAGTTCGGCCATTTTCTCCCTGTATGTCCTGATCGGAAATCCCCTGATTATGCTGACGATTATGTCTGTAATGGGTTACCGGCGGCGTACCAGCTTTCTGGCGGGGTTGACCGTTGCCCAAATCAGCGAATTTTCGCTCATCCTGGCGGCGATGGGTGTAACGCTGGGCCATATCTCCGAGGAAACGAGGGGGCTGATTACGCTGGTCGGCGTGGTAACGATTTTTGTTTCGACCTATATGATTCTGTATTCCGGCACGCTGTACCGCCTTTTAGCCGACCCGCTGAAGCTCTTTGAACGGAAAAACCCCTACCGCCAAACCGCCGACAATGTCGCTCCCAAAACCGCATCCACCGAGGTGATTCTTTTTGGGTTGGGCAATTACGGCGGCGGCCTTGCCGAACATCTGCTCGAACGAAAGAAAAATTTTATCGGCGTCGATTTTGACCCCAGCGCCCTGGACCGCTGGCGGCGGCAGGGCGTGCCCGTGCTCTACGGCGACCTGGGCGACCCCGACCTGTATGAACAACTGCCGCTGGACAAGACCCGCTGGGTCGTCAGCGCCATCCGCTCACGGGAGCTGAACCTGACGCTACTGGGGCTGTTAAAGCAGCGCGGCTATACCGGCAAAGTCGCCCTGACCGCCGTCAACGAACAGGAAGCCGGACAGTATGAAAAACGCGGCGTCCCGGTGGTGTTTAGGCCGTTTCGCGATGCTGCTGAACAGGCCGTTGACGCCCTGACGCAGGCGATGGAAATTTTTAAGAGCAATGTCAACTGGCCGATTGCGTTCAGCGAAATCCGTCTGCGCCCCGGCTCCGATTTTGCAGGCAAGACGATCCGAACGATTCCGCTCCAATCCGAAACCGGCACGTTTATCCTGGCCGTCAGCCGGGCCGGAAGGGTGCATTATGAGCCGGGGCCGGATTTTCAGGTCTATCCCGGCGACCGGCTGGTGGTTATGGGAACGCCCGACCAGCTTAGGCGGGCGGAAACTTTGCTCAATCATATCCCCGAACCGGAAACGGGACCGGAGATGGACTTCGTTATGGACGAACTGCAAATCGATGGAGCTTCTCCCGAAGCGGGTAAAACTTTGGCCGACCTGCAATTCCGGTCGAAATACAATGTTACAGTAGTCGGGATTTGCCGCGGCGACCTGAAAATCACATCTCCCGGTCCCAATGAAAAACTGATTACCGGCGACCGTCTGATTGTCATCGGCACTTCGAATGCTGTTGGTCAGTTAACGCATAAAGAGCCGCCGAAATGAATTCTTAAAGGCATCCTTTTCGTCAAGGGATTTCCGCTGTCTCGGAAATCGGAAGCAGGCGATTATTTTCCGATTCCTGATGTTTTCTGTTCACCTTTGCGGATGAACCGTTTTTCCCGCAACAACCAGCATTTCAAAATCCTCCGGTGTCAGTTTGTCATTCCGGGAATAAGCCCCGAGCTTGGCGCCGAAGATATCGATGGTCTTAAAGCCCAGTGTCTTTAACATCCATGTTATCTCGCAGGGCACGTAATAGCGCTCGTTGCAGTGCAGCTCTTTTTTGTTTTGCGCATCATCCTGCACGGTAATGGCGCTGCTTTCGCGGAAGGTCATCAAATCAAACGTATCGCTCCTGTAAACGGCGCCGTCCTGTATTCCGGCGGCGCAGAATTTTTCAACCGAATGGAACAACGGAAACAGGCCGTTGAGCGTGGTGAAAATGAATTTGCCGCCTGATTTCAAGGCCCAGGCCGCGTTTTTGAGGATTTCAAAATTCATTTCATCCGTTTCCATCAGGCCAAACGCCCCCCCCGCACAGCATGATGGCAAGCTCAAACTCTTGGGCAAAAGGCAATTTCCGCGCGTCACATTGGCGAAAATCAATCGTAAGCGAAAGCGTTTCGGCCTTCTCTTTGGCCTTGGCGAGCATGGATTGGGACAAATCAATCCCCGTAACGCGGTAGCCGCGTTGGGTCAGTTCAATCGAATGCCGCCCGGTCCCGCAGCCGATATCGAGGATTTTCACCGACTTATCGTAATGAATCTCCCGCTCAATAAAATCACACTCCCCGCTGGTCCCTTGCGTATAACACTCCTTTTCGTACTGCTCGGCATAGTTTTCAAAAAGCGATTCGTACCATTGCTTCATTTCCGTGGTTCTCCTTTATTATCTCTTTCTTCAAAAACAGACGGTGCCTTCTTCTTTTTGCTCAGAAGGTTATTGCTGCACATCTGTTTTCTTTTCGCGTTCCAGGGTGGGCAGGAGTTCGGGGTGTTCGACCTGCGCCAGGACCTGACGGATGAACTCCTTCCAGTGCGGCAGGCGGTGGCTGCGGCGCTGCAGGATGATATTGCGCAGGGTCTTGTAGCTCATGCACCACATCCGCGTCTGCAAAAAGCCCTCCGGCAGCTTTTTCTTGATTTCAATCAGGTTCTTTTGCGGCACGGTCTGATAAATCCACGCAAGGGTCTGGGGGCTGCACGAATTGGGCTCGAAATTGTCCGCGATAAACGCCGCAACCGCGGCCGGGTCGCCAATATCGATGGCCGACAGCTCCTCGGTCAGCGTGTGCATCGTGCTTTCGCTCTGCTTGGTGGACAGGCGAAACGTGTCGGCCTCCTGCCACCAGTACCGGGGGGCGCGGACATCCAGCCAGACGATAATGCTTTCGAGGAACTTGTTGTGCCCGCCGTCCATCGCCGCCAGCTTGCGGGCGACTGCGTCCATCCGTCGGGTTTCCTGCTTTTTATTGTGCGCCAGCCCAGCAAGCGCCGCCGCATAGCCCGCCTCATCCGCTTTTTTGACCCGCATATAAAAGGATTCCATCCCAGCCGTCTCCGTACAGTTTTGCCGCACAGCGTAGCGGCCCGCCCCACTTCCGTCAACCCCGTTATTTCCCGGAAAATTCTATGGGTGGCACGGTTTCTCGGCGAAGCCGAAAGCCGTGCCACCCAAACGTTTTATCTGTGAAATCTGCGGTTTCATTCTTCTCTTGCGGACAAGGCGGATTTCGGGTACAGTTTAGGGGGTGTTAAACAATACAGACAGGACAAAGGAATCATCGGAAATGACACAGAAAGACAAGGTTTTCATTGGTGCGTTAAGCCGATATATCGGTCGGGAGGTTCGGCTGGACGGCTGGCTGTACAACAGCCGCCCCAGCGGCAAGGTGCAGTTTGTGATGCTGCGGGACGGCTCCGGCCTGTGCCAGTGCGTCATCGAAGCAGGCAATATCCCGGAAGAACTATTCGAGGAAGTCAAGCGTTTGGGGCAGGAATCGTCGCTGTCGGTTACCGGCACGGTACGGGCCGAACCCCGTTCTCCGGGCGGTGTAGAACTGGCCGTCACCGGCATAGCCATCCACTGTTTCGCGGCGGACTACCCCATCACGCCGAAGGAACACGGCATCGACTTTCTGCTGAAAAACCGCCACCTGCACCTGCGCAGCCAGCGACCGTGGTGCATCGGACGGATTCGACACACAGTCATCGACGCTATCCGCCGGTTCTTTAACGATAACAGCTTTACGCTGGTCGATACGCCTATCTTTACCACAATCGCCGGCGAGGGCGAACAGACGCTGTTTGAGGTGGACTATTTCGGCCAGCCGCTGCATCTGGCTCAGACAGGTCAGTTATATCTTGAATCGGCGGCGATGAGTTTTGGCAGGGTGTATTGTTTCGGGCCGACTTTCCGCGCCGAAAAGAGCAAAACCCGCCGCCACCTGACGGAATTCTGGATGGTCGAGCCGGAGGTGGCGTATATCGACCTGCCGGGTCTGCTGAATCTGGCCGAGGACTTTGTCTTCAGTATCATCCAGCGTGTACTTAAGGATAATCGCTCCGAACTGGAAACGCTCGGGGCTGATATTGCTTCACTGGAAGCCATCCAAAAACCCTTTGTCCGGCTGACCTATACTGAGGCGGCAGACATCCTGACAAGCAGCCGAACCAAAGAGTTTATGGCCGCTCAGTTTGAGGGGTTTCTGGCGCAGAAAAAGGCGTATGAAACTGAACTGACCGGGATTGAAGCGATGGACGCCAAAGGCGGCCTGAAAAAATGGCAGCAGGACAAAAACGCCCGCCGAATTCTCGAAATCCGCACCGAATTAGCCGAATTGGAGGTTAAAATCGAAAATAATCCCAAACATGCCCAATTGGCCTCCGATTTCCGCTGGGGCAAGGATTTGGGCGGCTCCGATGAAACGATTATCTCTCTGATGTACGGCCGGCCTGTTTTCGTAACTCATTATCCCAGAGCGGCTAAGGCATTTTACATGAAAACCGATCGGGGTAATGACAGGGTTGTGGAGAATTTCGACCTTTTAGCTCCAGCCGGCTTTGGCGAGATTATCGGCGGTTCCGTACGCGAGGATGATTACGAAAGATTGCTTGCCCGCATCCGCGAAGAAGGGTACAATCCCGAATCTTATCAATGGTATCTGGACTTGCGAAGATACGGCTCGGTGCCGCACGGCGGCTTCGGCTTGGGCGTGGAACGCACGGTGGCGTGGCTGACCGGTGAAAAGCACATCCGCCAGTGCATCGCATTTCCGCGAATGATGGATAAAGTATACTTGTAATTTTTTGAGGAGTTATGACGGACACAAATGCAGCTTCTCCGGCGGCGGAAACCGCCGGCAAGATCGACATTTTTAACGTGAATGAACTTGTCGGCAATGCCGGCACCTGGCTGGTGACCAGCGGTTTGAAAATATTTGTCATCCTGATTTTTACGCTGGTGGCGATCAAGGCCATTCAAATCATTGTCGACCAGATTTTTGGGCGATTGTTTAAGAATCACAAGGATGACGTGGAAATCCAGAAGCGCACCGACACGCTTAAGGCGGTCACGCGCAATATCGCGATTATTTCGCTTGCGGTGATTGCCCTGATAATGATTCTTGGCGAGCTGGGGATTGCGATAGGGCCGATCCTGACGGCAGCCGGCGTCTTGGGTATCGCCGTGGGTTTTGGGGCGCAGACGCTGGTTAAGGATGTCATCAACGGATTTTTTATCCTCCTGGACGACCAGATCCGCGTGGGCGATGTTGTCGACATCGCCGGCAAAAGCGGACTTGTCGAATGTGTGACGCTGCGGATGACAACGCTTCGCGATGTTGCCGGCAATGTGCATTTTGTGCGGAACGGCGAGATCAACGTGGTGACAAATATGACCAAGGAATGGTCGCGGTACGTCTTTGATGTGGGGGTGGCCTATCGGGAAAATGTGGATGAAGTGATTGATGTCATCAAGCAGGTTGATGAGGACTTGCGCGCGGATGAGGCATTCCGGGACGATATCCTGGACCCCATTGAAATTCTTGGCCTTGATCAATTTGCCGATTCGGCGATTATCATCAAGGCCCGTACCCGGACACGACCGTCCCGTCAATGGGCGGTCGGACGGGAGTTTAACCGCCGGCTCAAGAAGAAATTCGATGAATTGAAGATCGAAATCCCGTTCCCGCATGTAACCCTGTATATGGGGCAGGGCAAGGACGGTTCCGCAGCGGCTTTGAATGTGGCGATGCAGCCGACGAACAAGGGCTGACATCGGACTAAACCGGCGGGACGGCCGATTCTCGTGAAAATACAAACGACGGGCCGCGTAAGGCCCGTTCTTAATTTTTTTAGAAGAAGTTTCTGTCAGAAAGGAAAACAAATGAAAACGCGTATTCTCGTGACAGGCATCCTGTCGATGGTTGTATTGGTGAACGCCTTTGCGGCGGACAAAGCAGCCCCAGCGTCGCCCGCACCCGCTGTTGCCGGCGCTGCCAAGGAAAACGCCCCTGCGGCCCCTGCTGCTCCGGCTGCTGCTCCGGCGCCGCAGGCCCCAGCTGTTGATCCGGCCAAGGTTGTCGTTACGGTTAATGGCGAAAAGGTTACCGAAAAGCAAGTGGCTGACGAACTCCAGAAACGTGTCGAAGGCCAAAAGAAGCGGATGCCCGCCGGCATGGATCTGCCGGATTCCTTCCGTCAGCAGATGCGCAAGCGCGTGGTGGATATGAAGGTCGAACAAATTCTGATCAGTCAGGAAGCCCAGAAAAAGAACATCGTCATTTCCGATGCCGATGTCGTTGCGGAAATCACCAAACTTGCCGGCAAGCAGGGCCAGTCGCTGGAAGACGTGGAAAAGGAGATTGCCACCTGGGGCATGACGATGGACGACCTCAAGAGCCAGATTCGCAACCAGATGCAGATTAAAGCCCTGATGAAAGCGGACGATAAGGCCGCCGAAGCAACTGCCGAAGATGTCAAGAAATTTTACGATGAAAATCCGCAGCACTTTGATCAGCCCGAACAGGTCAAGGCCAGCCATATTCTCTGCGGCAAGCGCGGCATTGCGGAAGCGGAATACGCTGCGGAACTGGAAAAGATTCAAAAGGCCCAGGCCCGCCTGAAAGCCGGCGAGGCGTTTGAAGATGTGGCCAAGGATGTTTCAACCTGTCCGTCCAAAGAGAAGGGCGGGGACCTTGGCTTTTTCGGCAAAGGACAAATGGACCCGGCATTTGAAACGGCCGCGTTTGCACTCGAGGTCGGCCAGACCAGCGACATTGTCAAGTCCAGTTTCGGGTACCATATTATCAAGGTGACCGACAAGAAAACCGCCGGCAAAACGCCGTTCGAGGAAGTCAAAGACCAGATTGCCGAGTACCTATCAAGCCAAAAGCAGAACGAGTACTGGAGTGAATACAACAAGAAGATACACGACGCCGCAAAGATCGAGTATTCTGCTGAAGAACAGGCCTTGCGGGCTGAAATCGAAAAGGCCGCCGCTCAGCAACAACTGATGCAGCAGCTTCAGATGCAGCCGCAGCCCCAGCCGCAGCAAGCGCAGCCCAAACCGGAAGCAAAGCCCGAGGTAAAGCCCGAGGCAAAACCGGAAGTAAAAACAGAGCAGAAAACAAAATAGCAATTTCTGCAGCGCCGATTTTTGAAACCGCCGGGAGGAGCAGTTCGCTTCCGGCGGTTTTTTTATGGTTGATTCGATTGGACGGCAGCGAGTTTGCCGAAAGCAAACCGATGAGCGATGTTCCCGTCCGCCATCGGTTCACTTGTGTCAAATACAGCACCTCACGTTTTGTGCTGGTGTCTCAAACACCCCGAAAACTCTGGTGGGGCTGGCCTGGTGGCGGGGCCATCTGGGCCTGCTGATACGCCCGCAGTTGGCGCTGAATCGGCCATTCGCTGAATGCCAGAATCAGCAGCATGATAATGTTGCCTACGGGAATCAGCACAATCAGCCCCAATGCCCAGTGGTAGCCGGCCTTGGCGAAGATTCTGCAGAACACCACAACCGTCAGAATGGTGATCAGCAGGATAACAAACATATAACAGCCAAAAAACACAACAGGAATAGCGGTTTCCGAAGGAAAAGATTGATTCATACCTGTCATACCTGTCCTTTCAAAATAAAGGTTCCCTTCCAATTTTTTCCCACTTATAAGAGAAAGCCAAGAGCCGGTCAAGAAGATTTCTGTAAATATTCTATCCTGAACATTGTCAATCATAGTGTTGAACCGGCTTGTTTTACACTCGTATTTAGGAGTGTAACAGTTTACAATGAACGGGGTACAAAAAATGCGGTTCAGTATAACAATTGGCGTGTGGTTATCAGCAATACTGATGATTGCCGGCTGTGAAAAACTTGCGGTTCCAGTGCAGGACCAGCAGACAAACACGGCCCAAACAGCGCAGACAGGGGAAACAACGGAGATTACGATGGTAAATACAAATCAACCGTCAGATGATCCGGCCCAAACCGCCGGAAGCGATACGACCGGCCAATCCGGCGATTATCCGACCGCGACTTTTGCGGCCGGGTGTTTCTGGGGCGTCGAATACGCTTTCAGCCAAATTCCCGGCGTCAAGGCCACCCGCGTGGGATTTATGGGCGGCCATGCGGATAACCCCAGCTACCGCCGCGTCTGCATGGGCGATACCAACCACGCCGAGGTGGTGCAGCTGCGCTACAATCCCAAAGAGGTGAGCTTCGAAACGCTGGTCAAATTCTTTTTCCTGTCGCACGACCCGACGACGATGAATCGCCAGGGTCCGGATGTCGGCACGCAGTACCGCTCGGCGATTTTTTATCATTCGCCAGAACAACAGCAGATTGCCGAAAAGGTCAAGGCCCAATACAGCGCCTCCGGCCGGTTTAAGAAGCCCATCGTAACCGAAATCGCCGCCGCCGGACCCTTCTGGAAGGCCGAGGACTATCACCAGGATTACGCCCGCAAGAATCCCGGCTCCTGCCACATCGTCAATGTCAAGGCCGTCCTGGCTGAAATCGCCAACAACTAATGCTCTCCCCCTGCCAGGGGGGAGTGTCGCGCAGGCGACGAGGGGGTTATAGGAACGCAGGCAATTTACCTGCTGTCATCGAACAAAAAACGGTTTTTATCTCCAATCACCACAGGAGCCACTTCTTTCTTGCCTTGACGGTGCACTGGCCGACCGTTCGGCCGTCTTGGACTATTTTCACCTCGATGGCGCTGTCTGTGACTGAAATATACATATACGTCGCATCCGTTGCGTCCGACCCGCCCCCAATCACGACCGGGTACTTGTGCGTCTTCTTTTGCGGTCCCAGAACTTCATACGCATGGGTATGCCCGGCCAGGAACAGGTCGATTCCGGCATCGTTCAAAATCCCCCCCCACAATTCCCTATTGCGTTTTTCCTGAGTCGAATCCTCCGAATACAGCGGCATATGCATCAGGACAACCCGGAACCGCGCTTTTTTGAACGCTTCACGCTTAACCTCGCTTTTGAGCCAAACCGTCTGTTGGCTGCGGTACGCATCAAAGTCCGCCAGTCCTGCAAAAACCTCAGAGCTGTCCGGTTTGTCTTCGCCGCCGTCCAGCACGACAAAATACACCCCGCCGTGCTCAAATGAATAATAATACCGATCCTGCGGCAAGCCGAGATAATGCTTCAGTTCCCGCGCAAAGCGGCCGCGCGTTTCATGGTTGCCTCGCACCGGGATGCAGCAGCGGCTTCCCAGCGCCTCCCGGGATGCATTCATCCATCCCTGCACAACGTCTTCGCTCATCGGGTCGGTAATGATGTCTCCCAGCATCACCGCAAAATCAAAATCGCCTTTCGTCGCGGCCTGCCGGATGCGGTTTTTCATCGCATCCCAGTCATTGTGCACATCGTTGACGACAATAAACGAAAACGGCGTCTTGTCTCCATCCAGCGTGCAAAATTCGCCCGGTTCGCTGGATACCTGCGGCCCGTAGACGACCTTATAAGGTTCAAACGTCGTCAGCTCCTTCGCGCAAACCCTGAACTTGTAGGGTGTGCCCTTTTTTAGCCCTGTAAGGCGTACCTTGTGAACCCGTGTCCAGGCGGCTGCAAGGCCGTCTTCGCTGGCGAAGGCCTTTTGATTCAATGTATCCTTGCCGTACTCGACCCAGCCGACGCCGGCTGTATCGGTAACCCACACAATCGAAACCGAATCCTCGGCGGCGCATTGCACCGTCGGTCCGGCGGTAATCTCTACCGCCAAAGCCGATGTGCCGGCCAGCAGAACGCCGCAAAAAAATCCAATCCATGCAAAAATTCCAGACCGCTTCACTGAACACTCTCCTTTGTGTCTTTAATTGTTTGAAGGGACCGGTTCCGTGCCGTGCGGGTCCGGCGTGTCGGGCAGATTGGGCTTGCGGCGGCGGATGCGATCGGCATAGAGAAAATACAGTCCCGGCCCGAACGCAAAAAACATTACCGCCAGTCCCGCCGAAATGCCCGCTGCGGTAACGCCGTGTGCGCAGCAGACATCCCGGTGCCGCACAATGATATGGCTCGGCACAGCCACCAGCAGCTCCAGAATCGAGCCGCGGATGAGCCACTGCATCAGCCGTCGGATGAAACTGTCCGGTTCCATCGACCGACTAAACAACCCGAACGCCACCAGCCATGCAGCCCAGTTGACCGGAAGGATGTATACAAGAATCCAGAACATCGCTCTCGGCAGATGGTCATCGAGGAAAGAGTCCCCCCATCCGGCGGCCAGAATCGACAGCCCCGCGAAAAACAGCAGCGCCGTATAAAGCAGCCCGGCCATTGTCGCCGTCCACCAGATGCCCCGCCGCGGTTTGGGGCGCCCATGTGTTATCCGCACCGGAATTATCAGCAGCGACGCCTGAACAATCAGCAGTGCCGCAATAATCAGCCAGATCAGCCATACCTCGGCGCCTGGAGCGGTAAACAGCGTACCATAAAAGTCGGTCCAATTCGATAAGTCTACATTGGATAAACCCGTGTCGGGACGACCCATCGCACAAAACACCATAAACAGCACCGGAATTAAAAACAGCACAAACAAGACCCCGTACAGGAAAATCGTCACAAACGGCCACTTGGTCGGCGCCTTGCGGACGGCCCAGACCAGCAGGGCCCCGGCCAGCAGCAATACAAGGAAGCTGCCGCTCTGAAAAACAGTATCCATAAGCTCGCAATTGCCCCTTACCAATTGCAACAGCGGATCCAGCGCCAGCAGCAGAAACGCCCCCAGCGCCAGTATAAGCCATCGTGTCGAAAATTTTGTTCTGCCCCAGCTTGTGGCGGCGATGCGTTTACGGAATTTTAACAGCCCAAAGACAGCAACTGTGATAATGCACACGTACGCCGCGACAATCCAGATCGCCGTGCGAATTATTTTCCTGATTTCTGTCCGCCGGCGGGCGGCGGCCTCCTCAGCCGCTTTTTGCATTTGAGCAATCGTTTCCTCTGTCAGTTCGGTCAAATTGCGCGGCTCAAAATCAATCGCGAAAGGTCCGGCTACCTTGAGATCGACCTGGAACGGCCCTGCAGCGCCCACCGGAGGTGTCCAACTGAACCGGTAGTTGCCGCAGCACTGAGATTGAAAGTCGTATGACTTCTGATAACTTTTGTCTTCGTTATAAAGCACAAAGGTCGGCGTGGGCAGTTGATCCGACTTGACGCCTGGCGCATCGACGCGCAACCGCTCGCCCGAAGGCCCGGTCAATCCCAGTGTAAAGTCCATACTGTCATGGCTGGGGGAGACCTGCAGGTTGCAGTGAATCGGCTCGGGCTTGATTTCCGGCTGCGCCGGATCAGGGCCGATCTCGACCATCCTGGCGGTCGTTAAATCCCCCGACAGCCTCCACGCCTGCCCCTGTTCGTCCTTCTTTTCAAGTGTCCAGCTTTCCAGCCGGTATTGGCCCTGCGGTAATTCAATTCCGCCGTCTTTGCCGGTCAGCATCAGCGTGCCCCGCTGGGGCGAAACCAGTTCGACGCTGATATTGTCCGGAAGCAGCAAAACCCCCTTTGGTCCGTCCGTTTCCACGGCCGGCGCTGCCCAAAGAAAGCCCATGTCAAGACAAAGAATTGTAAAGACGCTGAGGAACCACGACCCCTTTTTCATGACAGACCCTTTCAGTCGAAACGTTCTTTGCTGAAAGTGTAGCCGCTCTCCCTGAAGAATCAATCAATTTTTTCCGCCCGGATTGTTCTTTTCGGCCGAGGCCGATTCATAGACAGAATGCCGCGGCTTTGTCCGATTTTGGCGGCGAAGGGGGATGGATGCTTCGTTGTGTCGGCTATAAAGGGGAAATGGGCCGGTCTTAATAATTCACATAGGGGACGCCTTGGGAATCATTGCCTGATTTGTTGAGTTTGAAGCTGGCTGTTTCTTTTTGATACAGCCAGCCGGTGGTGTTATCCGCTGCGGCGGAAAAGTCCGTCGTTGCCGCCGAGACCATCTTGATGGTGGCTAAGTTGTTGTAAGGATTCATGGGCATCGCCAGAATATAGGGGCCGAAAGGATAGGCTGTACTGGAAGTTTTCGATGCCACCGCCAGCCCCGTCAGCGCGGAAGTTCCCGTTAACTGATACGTCAGCGTCGAAAGAGGCGCCTGGGCCGTATTAATATACCCGGGCGCCAGCCCGTTATGCTGCATTTTGTACAACTGGATTTGCGTGCGGACGGTATGCAGAGAATCCTGAACGGCCGCTTCTTTGGCTTGTACGGTGTGCCCCTGGACCTTGGGCAGCACAATCGCCGCCAGGATGCCGAGAACAGCCACCACAATCATCAGTTCAATTAATGTAAACCCATGCTTTTTCATTTAATCCTGCCCGTTTCGCCGGTCCCCAATATCACTTGCCCTGTCCGGAATAATAATTTACCGAAAACATCGTTCACCGACGGTCTTCCTCTGCCCATTAAAAACATAAAATATAGAGTGCTCAAAGTGCAAAAAAAATTGAATAGATCGCCAAAAAATGAAAATAACGGCATTTCATTCGTTGCGTTTGCTATATTCTATATAGCTGTACACGGGTTCATTAAAATGCGGAGAAATTATGAAAACATCTGCAATGCGTTTGAATCGCACATTCAGAATCGTTTTATCGGTCGTTGTTATAGGCGGCGGGTTTGCGTTTGCTGACGATCTTTACCTCGGCGACGGGATATTTGCCGAAATTGACAGCACCATCGATGGTTCGCTGTTTATCGGAAATGCCAGGGTGAACCTCTATGAGAATGCCCACATCCTTGGTTTTGTCATTACCGAGTCGGGAGCAGTTTTGGATATTTACGGGGGACAAATCGATTATATGCTGCTGATTTCCACCTCCGACAACACGCTGCCCGAAGGCCTTGTAACAGTTTATGGGAGGAATTTTGCCGTGAACGGCGTCCCTGTGGATCCTGCGACGACGGAATTATTTCTGCAGGGTCAGACACTGTCGGGGGTTTATGACACGGGGACCCCTTTTGCTATGGTGGTGGATTGTGCGATTTCCGGGAGCGCGGCCAATATCTATTACCAGACCATCAAACTCGGCTGGGTGGCCAGTGAGCCCGATATCGCCCTGTCGCAGACCGATTATAACTTCGGCCAGACGGACGTCGGCACAACCCAGGCAGGGATAGTGACTGTATTTAATCTCGGCAATGCATCTCTGACTATCCAGTCGCTGTCACTGACGCAGGATGGAACCATGCAGTTTTCCTTTACGCCTTTGCAGGTCCTGCCTGTCACCCTGGTGCCCGATGGCTCCATCGACATTGAAATTCTTTACAGCCCTACCGCCCAGGGCGCTGCCCAAGGGACACTGTCCATATTCAGCGACGATCCTGACGGCCCCGTTGTTGACATAGCGCTCGTCGGCGAGGGGTTAGCAGTTGTATTGACCCCCGAAGAGCAAATCGCAGATATTCTGGATTTTTATGCCCAGGCGGCAGAAGAGGGAGTCCTTCGGGGTGTCGGCAGGGGGAAATCGGCCGGCAATAAAATTCAAACACTTGAGAAGATGCTTTGTGTGGCCCAGCATTTGATCGACGCCGGCCAACTGGACGAGGCCTGTGAAACGCTGCGGGTTGTCGAAAAGAAATGCGACGGCCAAAAGTCGCCTGCCGATTTTGTGCAGGGCGACGGTGCAGCGGCGCTGAACGCGATGATTCGCGAACTGATGGCGGCCTTAGGAAATCAATAAATAAACCCGCGGCGCCCCGTGTTCACGAAAACGCCTCTTCTGCCAGGTCGCAGAGAATGTGATAGGCGACCTGGTGGATTTCCTGGACGGTCGCGGTGGGGCCTTCGACGCAGATGCACACGTCAGCCATCTGCTCCAGCGGCGAATTTTTCCTGCCGGTAAAGGCCAGCACGCCGGCGCCTTTTTGTTTGGCCAGTTCAGCAGCGGCAAGAACATTCTTGCTGGTCCCGCTGGTGGAAAAAGCCCACAGGACATCCGATTTGCCGACCAGCGCCTCGACCTGCCGGGCAAACACCTGCTCAAAGCCGTAATCGTTGCCCACACTGGTCAGAATCGATGTGTCGGTCGTCAACGCCGCCGCCGGCAATCCCTTTCGCTCCCGTACAAACCGGCCAACCAATTCGGCGGCGATATGCTGGGCATCCGCTGCCGAGCCGCCGTTGCCGCAAATGTAAATACATCCGCCGCCGGTGATGCAGTCAATCAGCATCCTGGCGGACAGGGCAATTTCTTCCAGACAATTCGCTTCCAATTCCGCCACCAGTTTTTTGTGCAGATTGATCGTATCAAGGATGCGTTTTTTTCTCGCCTGTGATGCCATAGGGTTCACTCGCTTTTCTGTTTCGCCGGATGCCGGTGCCGAAAGTTTCTGCGGCCGGAACGGCGGTTCTGCCCGCTCTGGCCGGAATCGGCGTGTTTTTTCTTTTTAGCCGCCGCCAGATCGGGTTTTTCGCCGATCCATTGCGGTTCGATCCGGTTGACCCGCAGAATACTTCCCAGATTGCGGACATCCTTACTCATCACCAGCGTAATCGCCTTCCCTTCTCGCCCCATCCGGGCGGTGCGGCCGGTACGGTGCGTATAGGCCTCGGGATTGTGCGGCAGGTCGTAATTGAAAATGTGTGTTGTATGTGAAAAATCCAGCCCGCGCGACGCGATATCCGTGGCCACCAGATACTGAATATCCAGTTTTTTGAACCGTCTGAATAAGCTGGTGCGCTTGTTCTGGTCCAGCCCGCCGTGAATCTGCTCGACGGATTTGGCTTTTTTCTTCAAATGGTCGTACAGTTTTTCGCAGCCATTTCGGCTGGAACAGAAAAAGATCGCTTGCGCGGGTTTTTCGGCGTCGATCAGCTCCAGCAGCTTTTCAAACCGATGATGCGGCTGAATCTGCACAAACCAATGACTCAGGGATGAGGGGGCCTTCTGCTCAAGGTTCAACTCGATGACGACGGGGTCTTTCAGATAGTGCCGGGAAAGCCGCTTAATCTCGTCGGGCATCGTCGCACTGAACAGCATCGTATGATGCTTATGCACCATACAGGAAAAGACAAACTCGATGTCCGACAGGAAGCCCTGATTGAGCATCTCATCGGCCTCGTCCAGGACAAAATACCGTACGTCCGCCAGCCGCAGCGGCGAGTTATACAGCAGGTCAATCAGCCGCCCCGGCGTGGCGACCAGCGCCTGGACGCCGTGGGCCAGCTTGCTTTTCTGGATTTCCATCGAAAAACCGCCGTACACAGCAAACGCCCGGACCCCGGTCTCGGCGGCAATCCAGGAGATTTCATCGACATACTGCAGGGCCAGCTCCCGCGTGGGCACCAGAATCAGCGCCTGGACCTCATTGAGCGACGGATCGACGGACTGCACCACCGGAATGGCGCAGGCGGCCGTTTTTCCCGAGCCGGTCTGGGCCAGCGCAATCAGGTCTTTGCCGGCCAGCACATGCGGAAAGGTCTGTTCCTGGATCGGCGTCAAGTCGGCATAGCCCTTCTTTTTGAGGGCGTTGAGAATTTCCGGTTTAAGATCAAGTTCGGTAAATTTCACAGGCATCCATTTCGTAAGGTTCAATTCGGTTCATCGGCCAGCGGGCGAATCCAGATATTGCGGAACCGCACAGGATTGCCGTGGTCTTGGAGCCGAAGCGGCAGCGTACCGGCGTGCGGCTCATAGCGGGCAGGCGTCTTGTGAAGCGTGGTGCCCTGAATCTCCCAGTGGTCCTGTACCAGCACGCCGTTGTGCAGTACGGTAATCGTTGCGGGCCGCACGACGGTCTGGCCGTCGAATTTCGGTGCGTGAAAAATGATATCGTATGTCTGCCACTGGCCGGGCTTTCGGCAGACGTTGACCAGCGGGGGTTTTTGGCCGTAAATGGCGGCCGTCTGGCCGTCGGCGTACGTTACATTCTCGTAGCAGTCCAGCACCTGTACCTCGTATTTATCCATCAGAAAAACGCCGCTGTTGCCCCGGCCCTGGTCGCTGCCGGCCACAACCTCGGGGCTGGCCCATTCGATGTGAAGCTGACAGGAGCCGAAGGCCTGCCGCGTCTGAATATCGCCGGCTTTGGAGGTCGCCTCCATATAACCGTTTTCCACCTTCCACCGGGCATCGCTGCCGTCTTTGGCACTTTGCCACGCCGCCAGACCGGTTCCGTCAAACAGCACAACCGCATCCGATGGGGGCAGGCGGCTTTCTGCGCCCGGTGTAACGACCGGCGGCGCTGGCCGGTTCCGGTCGTGAACAGCCCATGACGCCGCCTCCTGGGCTGCACAAGCTGCCAATGTTATCAGCATTGCCATTATCAATCCTTTCGTTGCCTTGTTTCTCATAAAAACCTCCGCATATCAACCTTAGTTTACTGTGGAGAAACCGAGTTTTCCTGAGCTAAGGATACTAATTATACCTGCTCATCCGCTGGATGCATACCAAAAAAAGGCCTGTTATAGGGATAATTACCCGGCGGGTCTTATCCGTCAATAATCGATTCCTGGCTATCATCTTCCTGAATCAATATAGCCGTTTCCTTTGCCTGGGGTTTCCCAACCCGGGGTGAAACTGAAATATGAATGTAATCTTACAAAATACCTCGAACGTATCGCCGAAATATGCTAAACTTCCTTTCCGCTTGTTGTATTGTTATATAGTGGTGTTATCGGGTTGTGTTTTTCGAGAGGTGCGGTTACTGGCGTGTCGGAGAATAAAATGATAAATTCAAAAGAACGAGTCCGGATGGCCTTGTCCTTTGAGCAGCCGGACCGAACTCCGGTTTTTGCGACGTTTGTGCCTGAAGTAGAGGCCCGTCTCCGTCAGGAAACCGGCATAACTCTGCCGGACCTCGGCGCTGCGATTGGCAATGATATGGTCAAGGTCTGCGTCGGGCTTGAAAAAAGTTTCTACGGGCAGCCCGAACCGGAATACACCGACGAATGGGGCATTCGCTGGCGGTATGTCAAGAACCAGTTCGGCGTCTTCACCGAAATCGTGTCACACCCGCTGGCCGGCGATATGTCAAAACTCCGGCAGTATAAAATCCCGGACCCCGACAGGCCCACAATGTACGAGGAATTCAGACAGATGAAGGGGGCCTATGGCAAGGACAAATGGCTGATCGGCTCTTCCCAGATAAGTATTTTCGAAGCGTCGTGGTACTTGAGGGGACTGGACCAGTTTCTGATGGATATGGCGGTGGAACCGGATTATGCCGCGGCGGTTATGGACAAAGTCATGCAGTTTCCGCTGGCCGCCGCGAAAAATTTCATCCGGCTGGGGGCCGATATGGTCTGGTTCGGTGATGACGTATCCATGCAGACCGGCATGATGATATCGCAGCAGATGTGGCGACAGTTTCTCAAGCCGCGCTATGCGGTACTTTTTGACGAGTGCAAAAAGCAGAATCCGACCGTAAAAATCGCCTATCACTCCTGCGGCAACTGCGGGCTTATTCTCGATGATATGATAGAAATAGGGCTGGATGTGCTCAATCCGCTGCAGCCCAGGGCGATAGACCCCGTGGCAGTCAAAAAACGGTATGGAAACCGGCTTGCCCTGTTCGGCGGTCTGTGCGTGCAGGAGGTGATGCCGCATGGTACGCCGCAGCAGATTACGGCAGAGGTTAAAAAACTTATCACGGAATGCGGCCGCGGCGGCGGCTATATTCTCGCCCCGGCTCATCACATACAGGCCGATACACCGCTTGAGAATATCCGGGCTTTTTACAAAGCGGCCTTGAATAAATCGCAGATTTTTTAAGCCGGCCTTTCCGGCAAGGCCCTAACAAACCGAATCCGGCTATGTGTTTGAGACGGTGCGGAACCTGTTTCGGTATTCTTGAGCGGTCATCCCTTTTTCCGCCGAAAAAAACCGGGAAATATGTTCAGCGCCGGAGTATCCTAATTCCAGGGCAATCTGGGTGATCGAAAGATTGGTTTCGGTCAACAGGTAGCAAATATGGTTGATGCGGGCGCGGCGAATTTCGTCGTTAATTGTCCGTCCGAGGACCTGTTGGAATTTCATCTGCAAACTGCGCCGTGAAATCGTGGTCGCATGCACAACATCGTCCACCTGTATCACCTGCTTGGCGTGTTCGCGGATATAACGCAGGGCGTTGGCAATATCGGCATCCTCCACCGCCATAACATCGGTCGAAAGACGCTCACACAAATGCGTCGGGTTCAGCGTAATCCGCTGATCCTGGGCTTGTACTGCGCCGCTCATCATCTGGTCCAGCAGCCGTGCCGCCTCGAAACCCGCCTGTTCAAAATCCAATGCAATACTGGATAGCGGGGGGTTGGTCAGCAGGCAGATCATCTTATCGTTGTCGACCCCTAATATGGCCACCTCATCCGGAACCCGTATCCCCGCTATCTGGCAGGCCATGAGAACCTCGCGGCTCAAATCATCATTGCATACAAGCACAGCACGCGGTTTGGGAAGCATGCGCAGCCATTCTCCCAGCCGCAAGGATTCCTCTTGCTCCGGCAGGGAAAATTGCGGTTCCGGGATCCAAAACGTTTCTGTCGAATAACCTGCGTCGGCAAGGTGGTCGATAAAAGACTCTCCCCGCTCACGGGACCAGCGTATATCTGCATAACCGCAGTATGAAAAACGCCGAAAACCGTGTGAAAGAAAGTGATTGGCCGCCATTTGCGCAATTAAAACGGAATCGCCAATGATGTTCGGCATGCCCGGGATGATATCCCGCACGTCAATACCAATAATCGGCAGGCCTGTGCGAATGATTTCCGGCGGAATCTCCGGGCGGGAAACGATAAAACCGTCCGCAAGCCATTGTTCCGGATGGAACTCCTGGGGGGTGCCCCCCACATGGGAAAGACGGTACGAAGGCGGCTCCAGAAACAACTGCCAAGGGCCATAGAGCCGGCAATGCTTGGCGATACCCAAAAAAATTCCTCGCCCGCATTCTCGGGAAGTGTCGATTTGCACTATGACCCGTGGAAGTTTCGTCATAAATCATATTTCCTGTCAGCAACAACAGCCATTATACACGGGCAATAGAGTATAGCAAGGAATTCTTGCGCATTTTGGTGAGTGTTATGCGCTATATGGTGTTCTGTACGAGTGAAAAAAAGGTTAGAATCCACGCCAGTCCAAACATTTTAGAAAAGACAAAAGTGTCATTTATGGGTCTTAAACGGGTTTGTTTCGCGACGATTTTACCTTGAAGTAATTGCAGCAAACGGGTAATTTAACCCCCCAAGAGGTCGTGTTTGCAACCGTATGAGAAAAACCGAATAATTTAGACCGCGCGTGAAACTTGAGGACAAAGGAGCAATACGATGTCTGCTGCAAAGAGTATTCTATTGACTGTCTGGCTGTGTGCCGTTTTTTTCACCCTAACAGGTACTCCCGCCGCAGAAACCGCGACGCAGAATGAAGGGTGGTATAGGGTGGCCAATGAGGACTGCGGCTCGGAAAACTCCATGCGGCTTATGGAAGGCAGTGTATGGCGATACCCTGAAGATGCGATTCCTGCGGACAAGGTGTCGCCGGATGACCCTGCAAGAACGATTGTGTTCGGGTCGAATGTTGTGTACCGCTTTGAGGGCTTAAACCCGTCCGCTCAGTACCGGCTGGAAATTATTTGTCTTTCCGATGACGGCGGTCGTGCCCAGAAACTCCTTGCGGGCGGGAAAGTTCTCCATGAAACCATCCATCTGCCTCAGAACAATCCCCTGACAGT
>JAKEGM010000140.1 GCA_022615575.1 Planctomycetales bacterium | reverse complement strand
TTGTTGGGGGAGTCCGGGTAATGCTGCGTCTCTAAGCAGAAGCCGAAGCGGCGGCCGTAGCGTTTGCCCTCCTTGCCGACCAGCGTATCGTCCAGGTAATTGCCCGAATAAAACTGAACGCCCGGTTCGGTTGTACAGCACTCCATCACACGCCCTGTGGTCGGTTCGCTGACCCGCGCCGCCAGCAACAGTTCGAGGCCTTTTTTATTCAGCACGTAGTTATGGTCGTAGCCGTTACCGAACTGAAGCTGGTCGTAATCGTCGTCGATACGCAGGCCGATGGCGGTCGGATGGGTAAAGTCCATCGGCGTTCCCCTGACAGCAAGAATCTCGCCGGTGGGGATAGCGCCTTCATCCCAGACCGGTGTAAAGGCATCGGCATTGATCATCAGCCGGTGCTGCGAATGGTCGCCCTGCCCTTGTCCGGCCAGATTAAAATAACTGTGGTTGGTCAGGTTGCAGACGGTGGGCTTGTCCGTCGTCGCGGCATACTCGATTTTCAGTTCGTCAGCATCCGTCAGCGTGTAAGTCACGGTAACATCCAGGTTGCCGGGGTAGCCCTCTTCCATGTCTTTGCTCAGATAATGCAATTTCAGAGCAACACCCTCAGCGGTCTCGAAGGGATGGGCTTCCCATACGACTTTGTCAAACCCCTTGATGCCGCCGTGGAGGTGATTAGGGCCGTTGTTGACGGCCAGATCTTTATATTCGACGCCATCCAGCGTAAAGCGGCCTTCGGCGATACGGTTGGCATACCGGCCGGTGATACAGCCGAAATAGGGGCTCTGGGCTTCGTAATCGGCCAGATTGTCAAATCCCAGAACAATATCGCTCAAAATGCCTTTGCGATCCGGCATCCAAAGTTCAGTAATAATCCCGCCGTATGTGATTATTTTTGCGAACCGGCCGCAGGCATTATTCAGGATATAACGATCAACTTTTTGGCCGTCCGATGTAACGCCGAAATCCGTTTTTGCTATCGCCATTGTCTGGTTCCTTTCGACTGGTATATGCCTTACCGGTTTATGCCGACATTTTCAGAATAAATACGACCATGCCGGCGGCGCTGTCTATGGTACCGCAAAACCCCACAAGTGCAATGAATTACCCGATTTTCCTCGACTTTGGCGGTGGCTTCCCCTACTATTTCCATCCACGGAGGTTTTCGGACATGAAAGAAAAAGACAGTACACATACACATTTGGCTCGCAGGATACTCGTTCCCCTGTTGCTTGTCTCGCTGCCGATCGGGGCAATGATTGCCTTTGTCCTGTATTACAAACACACCTATCCAGCCGTGTCAGGCCGGCATCAGGCAGCCAAACAGCCGGTTTCATTCGGGCAGGACACGTGGCCGATTTTTCGAGGAAACGAGGGCTTAACCGGCCAAGCGGAGGGAACGCTGCCCGATAAATTCAAGCCGGCCTGGACATTTAAGACCGGCGGGGCCATTAAGTCCACGCCTGTCATTGCGGACAACAAGGCCTTTGTTTCTTCGATGGACGGGCGGCTGTATGCACTCCACCTGAAAACGGGGCAGGAGGTCTGGCGGTTTGAGACCGATGATACACTGGAAGCCAGCCCGCTGTATCATCAGGGCAGACTGTATATCGGCTCTAATCGGGGAACTTTTTATGCCGTTGATGCCGCCAACGGCACACCCCTGTGGCTTTACAAGGCCGGCGGCAAAATCACCGGATCGGCCAATATCTCCGTTCATCCCGCCAGTCAGCGGACAGTCGTGGTCTTTGGCTCGTATGACAATCACCTGTACTGTCTGGACGCCGAATCGGGACTCCTTGTCTTCAAGCACCCGGCCGAAAATTACATCAATGGCTCGATTGCCATAACAGGGCATACCGCCGTCTTCGGTTCCTGCGACGCCTATCTGCACCTTGTGCCCATCGAGGCCCCTGATAAAAACAAAACGATCGACGCCGAGTCGTATGTCGCCGCCAATCCGGCTGTTTGGGAGGATAGGATCTTTGCGGGCAACTATAACGGCTGTTTTCTGGCGGCGGACATCAAAACGGGGACGGTCTTATGGCGATTTGACAAGACGCAAGAGGCATTTTTTTCCTCGCCGGCGGTCAATGACCGTGTGGTTATCATCGGCTGCCGGGACCGAAAGGTGTATTGTTTTGACCGGCAATCAGGCGAGGCGCTTTGGACTTATACGGCGGGGGACAATTTTGACAGCAGCCCGGTTCTGTGCGGCGACAAAGCGGTGATCGGCTGCGATGACGGGCGGCTGTATATGCTGGGCATCAGCACCGGCCAAGAGGTTTTTGTCTATACGCTTGGAAGCCCGATTGCATCCTCACCCGCGATCGCCCAAAATCGCCTGCTGATCGGCTGCGACAATGGGACAGTTTATGCGTTTATCGAGGATTAAGAACGGTGGAAAACACATAATTTCGTCAAAATCCCTTTTCTTATGTCGTTACCGATGTTACAATATCTCTGAGTTCTTAAACAAACGGGTTTTTCATTTTCGGGAACCGATTTTATGGAACCAAGCCGCAAAATTGATGAAAAATGCTACCCCGCCGGCGAAGGGGCTTTTTTAAGCATGCACGATATGCTGGCGTATTTTGAGAAGATGGGAGTGATGCGCGTCTCCGATTTGCATATCAAGATCGGAACACCGCCGGCTTATCGCATCGACGGCGACCTGGTGCGGCTTAAAGGCGATGTTGTTACCGAATCGATTGCCGAAGGACTGATTTTCCCCCTGCTGGGACCCAAAAATATTGAGGCGCTCAAGCGCGACATGGCTGTGGACTGTTCGTACAAATACGGAACACTTCAGTTCCGCATCAACGCCTTTATGGACAGTGACGGATTGGCGGCCGCGGTTCGCGCCCTGGGAACCGAAATCCCAGCGCCTGAAAAAATCGGCTTTCCCAACACCGCCTGGCAGGATATCGTGCGGCGCAAACAGGGGCTGATCCTGTTTACCGGTATCACCGGCGCAGGCAAAAGCACCACCATCGCCTCGCTGATCAACCGAATCAACGAGAACCGGGCGTGCAGGGTCATTACACTGGAAGACCCTGTTGAGTATATTTTCCCGCAGAAAAATTCCATGATTTCCCAGCGGGAGGTTGGACGGGATGTGGATACCTTCGCACACGGCCTGCGTTCGATGATGCGGGAAGACCCCGACATCATCTTCGTCGGCGAAATGCGGGACGCTGAAACGGTGTCCCTGACATTGACAGCCGCCGAAACCGGCCACCTGGTCTTTTCCACGCTGCATACCCGCGATGCCGTAGGAAGCATCACGCGGATACTGGACTTTTTCCCGCATCAAAAGCAGGATGAAGTGCGAAATCAGCTTTCGCTTGGGCTTCGGTATATCATCAGTCAAAAGCTGATTCCCCGTAAGGACGGCAGCGGACGAGTGGTTGCGATGGAGATTCTTAACAGCAATTATGCCCTGGCCAACCTGATCCGCAAGGGCAAGATTGAACAGATGTATTCGCAGATGCAGGTTAAAACAAAGGACCAGCCGGATGAACGAATGATTACGATGGAGCGGCACCTGGCCGAACTCGTCAAAAACGGCGTCATCGATTTGCTCGAAGCACAGAAATGGGCCAACGACCTCAAGAGTTTCCAGGACGCCATGAAAAACGATTAGATAGCCCCTGCATTTTTACTTCAGACAGAGGACTCGTTCAGTTATGACAAAAAAAAAGCATCAGCCGGCAATTCCGAACCGCCCCCTGACACGGCGCCGGATGATTCAGAAAACAGCCGCGGCAGTCGGCGGCTTTTCGATGCTGCCGTTGATTATTCCGTCCCACGTGCTGGGGCAAAACGCACCAAGCAACCGCATTCACATCGGGTGTATCGGCGTTGGCCGCATGGGACTGGATGATCTGCGAGATGTGCTGCGTTTTGAGTCCGTGCGGGTTACGGCTGTCTGTGATGTCGATTCTCGCCGCGCCGATTACGCCCGCCGGCTGGTGGATGACTATTATCTGGAACGGGGACAGGGGGGCGGCTGCAGGACCTTTGGCGATTTCCGCGAGCTGCTCGCCTATCCGGATATAGATGCGGTACAAATCTGCACCCCGGACCACTGGCATGGAATCGGAGCCGTTACGGCGGCCCAGGCGGGCAAAGATATTCTTCTGCAAAAACCCCTGACGCTGACCTGGCACGAAGGGCGGGTTATCAGCGACACCGTGCGGCGCTATGGGGTGGTTTTTCAGGTCGGCAGTCAGCAGCGATCGGATAAAAACTTTCGCCATGCCTGTGAACTGGTACGCAACGGCCGCATTGGCCGCCTGCACACGGTTAAAATCGGCATGGTGTCCGATTCGTTCATCGGGATACAGCCGACAATGGCCGTACCGGACACGCTGGACTATGAGATGTGGCTGGGACCGGCGCCGTGGGCCCCTTACACGGAACAGCGCGTCCATCCCCAAAACGGATACGACCGACCGGGGTGGATGCGGATTTATGACTACGGCCTGGGAATGATTGCCAACTGGGGGGCGCATCATCTTGATATCGCCCAGTGGGCCATGGGAACCGAACACACCGGCCCGGTCGAGATTGTCGGCCGCGGCCAGTTTTCGGCGGACGGGCTTTGGACGGTGCACGAAGATTATTTTGTCGAATATACCTACGCCAACGGCGTAAAGGTTCTGGTCGGGGATTACAGTCATAACCGGGAAGGGGTGCTGTTTGAAGGAACAGAGGGCTGGGTGCATGTTCAGCGGGGCGCCATCGAAGCACATCCCAAATCGCTGCTGACCAGCCGTATCGCTCCAAACGAGATTCATCTGTACTTCAGCAACGACCACAAGCGCAACTTCATCGAGTGCATCCGGTCCCGGCGGGAAACGATTGCGCCGGCAGAAACCGGTCATCGTTCCTGCACGGCATGCATTCTGGGCGAGATCGCAATGCGGCTGGGCCAGCCCCTTCGGTGGGATTCTGATGCTGAACGGTTCACCAACTGCCCGACGGCTAACCGGATGCTGTTTCGTTCAATGCGCAGCCCGTGGACTCTGCCGGCCTTGTCCTGATCCGAGCCGGAAGCCCTGTTCTATCCGTGGAAACCAACATGCCGGTGTCTGTGATTTGGAAGGAACATCTCCAAGAGAGTCGTAATGATGACAATTTCGTTCACCTGTCCTCCACAATGCGGCCGCGTATGCGGTTCTATGCCCGTCATTATTTCGGCTGTTTTCCCGATCTCCATGGACAAGAAAATACCGGAAATGCTCCCAATAACTGCTTGCATCTTGCCGGATAGACGCTATAGTGTATCGGATGGAATCGTGTTTTGTACGTTGCCGGAACCATAATTAGAACGGATTTTTTAGTAAGAAAGGGAATGACCATGAAAAAAGCAAGCATCGTTGTCGCACTCATCGCCGCTGTGTGTCTGGTTGGCTGTGAAAACAAGGAGCTGGTAACCTGTCAGCAGGAAAACCAGACCCTCCAGCAACAGGTTAAGCAGGTCCAAGCCGCGGTCGCCGAAAAAGACCAGAAAATCGAGGCGATGAAGGCCGAAAACACGGCAATACAGACCAAGGCGATGGAAAGCATTAAAACCATGATGGAAAAGCAAGGCGCGCGGGATACCGAAGTAAAGAAAGCCCTGGATGCAAAGACACGGGAAGTCAGCGAACTGCAGAAGAAACTGCAGGCCGCACAGACCGCCGTGGCTGAACTGCAAAAGCAGCTCGAAGCTGCCGCGGCCGCTAAACCTGCCGCACCGGCTCCTGCCGCCCCCGCACAATAAGCATTGTCCGCAGCCGTTGAACCGCCGGCGGTCTTTCTCAAAAGCCGCCGGCGTTTTTATGCGCGACAGACGGCATTCGATACTTTCACAACATCAGCCATTGCCGCTGCATCGTGTACCCGCACAATAGAAGCGCCTTTTTCAATCGCCAGCGCTACGGTGGCGGCCGTGCCAAAGAGCCGCTGTTCGGGGTTGTCTTTACCGGTCAGTTGTCCGATGAAACGCTTGCGGCTGGGGCCGACGAGCACACGATAGCCCAATCCGCACAGCACATCGAGCCGTTTTAATAATTGCAGATTATGTTCGGTTGTCTTGCCGAAGCCGATGCCCGGGTCAAGGAAAATATGTTCGGCCGGGATTCCCGCCGCCTCGGCAGTTTGGGCACGCGCCAACAGATACTCACAGACCTTGGTAACGACATCATCATACTGCGGAGAGACCTGCATCGTCTGTGGTGTACCGAGGATATGCATCAGGATAACGGGTACTTGCTTTTCGACCGCTAACTGCGACATCCTGTTGTCAGCCAGTGCGGTAATATCGTTGATGATGGATGCGCCGGCTTTGAGCGCGGCGCGAGCGACCTCGGGGTCGTGGGTATCAATGCTGATGGGAACGCTAATCCACCGGGACAGTTTTTCGATGACCGGGATTGCACGTTTGATTTGTTCATCAGCGCCAACGGGTCTGGAACCCGGACGGGTGGATTCGGGGCCGATGTCGATAATCGCCGCCCCCTGCTGTACCATTTCGACGCCGTGAGCGACGGCCCTGTCCGCCTCCAGAAACTGCCCGCCGTCGCTGAACGAATCGGGCGTAACATTGAGAATGCCCATCACAACGCAGCCGCCGGAAAAATCCAGCGTGCCGGTTGGCCACTTTACAATGTCGGGCAGTCTTTTCATTTCAGCGTTCCAATCTGAAACCCGATGCCGGCCAGCTTCTTTGCCAAACTGCTTTGGGTATCCGGCAGCAAAACTTTTGTGTTCTGAAACTCCCGACGCACCGGATAATCTTTTCGCAGCATGTCAAACCAGGCCCCGCGTTCATTTTCCGGCTGCAACAAAATCTCGCGCATGTTAAAATCATCCCTGTTGATAACATAAACCTGCTGAACCGTATCGTGAATAATACGTTCCTCGTCCTGCTTTAGTTGTTCATCCGTAATGCGGATTTGGGGAACCTGAGGCGCAGGAAGAAAATCCGTAACTGTTTTGGTCGCTTTGAGGCTGAAATGCTTACGGAGGGCTTCGTATATCATCATCATCCCGACAACCTTACCATCAAACGAATAGCCCGCGATGTGCGGCGTGGAGATATCCACCTTCTGCAGGAGCCACGGGGCAACATTCGGCTCGGTCTCCCAGACATCCAGCACAACGGCGGACAGTTTGCCGGACTGCATCGCCCTTTTCAGAGCCGGTTCGTCGTGTACCTTGCCGCGGGAAGTGTTCAAAAAAACCGCACCGGTTTTCATCGAAGCAAAGAATGTCTCATCGGCCAGATGAAAGGTTTTGTCCGGGCCGTCGTTGGTCAAGGGCGTGTGCAGAGTGATGAAGTCGCTGGTGAAAATTTCCTCTATTGGACGGTATTTGGGATTGCCGGTCTGCCGGGCCAGCGGCGGGTCGTTCAGGACAACTTTCATTCCCAGCGCCCGGCATTTTTGCTCGACCCGGCTGCCGACATTGCCGACCCCGACAATGCCGATGGATTTGCCCGCCAATTGGAACTTCTTTTTCCTGCCCAGCGTCAGCAACGCCGCAACGATGTACTCGGCGACGCTGTTGGCATTGGAGCCGGGGGCTGAGGCGAAGCCGATGCCGTTAGCGTCAAGAAATTGGCGGTCGATATGCTCAAAGCCGATAGTGGCGGTGGCGACAAATTTAATCCGGCTGCCTGCCAGAAGGCCTTTATCGACCTTGGTGATACTCCGCACCAAGAGCGCATCGGCATCCTTGACCAGCGAAGGCGTAATCTGCCGCCCGCCGGTCAGTGTTACCACGCCAATCGACGAAAAACATTTCTTTACAAACGGGATATTCTGATCCGCTACAATTTTCATCCCTGCATCCCTATATTCCTACATTCCTGTATTCCTGAGTTACCATATCACATTCAGCCCTTTTTAGCAACCGCTTTGAACCACGTATAGAAAAACGTACCTTCGTCAATCTCGTCCACATGGGATAGGTCGGCAATGCCTTTTTGATACACATTTTTGGGCACAAGATTGTCCATCAATATCTGTTGTTCGGCCGACTGCACCATCGGCACGATGATATGGTTCACCATGCCGTCGCGCAGGGCGGGCTTGAGCCGGTCGGCATACAACCAGGCCGGAACGCAGGTTTGCAGTTGGAATCCGGCCTCTGTCAGCAGCGGTGTCAGACGGCGCCCGATGTTGGGGTCGTGGCCGATGGCTCGCTGGGCGGTAATCAGGCCATACCATGCGGCAACGGATTCCGACGTCTCAGGGTGCCAGAAGCATGAACCATGGTCGCCCTCGATAACAGTAATCGTTCCGCCCTTTTTAATCACCCGTTTCAGTTCCCTCAATGCGGCCACCGGGTCGTCCAGATGCTCCAGTACAAAGCAGACGAAGATATGGTCGAAAGTTTCATCCGTAAAGGACAGCCGGTGTATGTTTTCCTGCCTAAACGCGACATTGGCAAATCCCGCCTGCTCCTTGAGCCGTTTGGCGGTCGCCAGCGACTTTTCCGAGATATCGATACAGGTAAACACCGCATCGGGACTGCGCTTAAGCAAGAGCCGTGTCTGTGCCCCCACACCGCAGCCAGCCTCCAAAACCCTGCTTGCCGCCGGATATGCCGTCTCCGTATGCAGAATCTCCTCCAGAATCTCGGCCTGCTCGTACAGCCGCCGCGTCTCCCGCTCCGAATAACCGTGTACGTAAGCCATAGTTTCCTTTCACATTTAGGGCCGAAGGCCCGTTCTGTTCGTAGCCGGCGGTGTAAACCGCCGGGAAAGAGATTAAAAAATCATCTTAGCCCCGGCAGGGGCAACATGTTGTAGCCCCGTCCGCAAGGGCGGGGACCAAAGACGTCCATTCCCGTTTTTTAGCCCCCGCAGGGGGCGACATCATATCGAGATTTTTATGCCGCCCGCTACGCGGGCTTAAAAAAGAGAGGAGGAGGCTGTCCTTCCTTCCCGCCACGAGCTTACGCCGCGTGGCTACAACATGCCGCCCTTCGGGCTAAACTCAACCCATCCGCCGGGCTACGGCTCAATTATCCCGGCCTTTCAGGCCACTCGCCAAAACCATCCGCTTCGCTTCGCTCAGTGGCTGGTGTCCGTAGGTATTTTGTCGCTTTGATTTTCATATTGTTGAAGTTTTTTCTCAAGTTCTTCTATCTTCTTAGAATATGAAAGAATCCGATCTCGATTGAGCTTTTGATAGGCAATATGGTCTATCATCACAAGCAGTAAAACCACAATAAGCCCAATATAAATAAATTTGCGATGCTTCGCGACTCCTATAATCAATACCAGTGTTAGCAAGACACCCAAAAAAGCATATATTACAACGGCCCTACCGACTCCCACCATATATACTAGTGGGTAGATCAGCATAGCACTAAATATTGTTATCAATAAAATTCGTGATATTGATTCTTTTGTTTCACTTTTCATGGCGAAATTCTCCTTTCATTTTTCTTCCTTTCCAGATTTCGGACATGATGGAGGCGGTGATGATGCTGGCGAAGACGAAAAAGGCCGTGGGGATGGCCGCTTCGGGACCGAGGTTGTTTATAGCCAGCACGGTGCCTAATCCCGCGTTTTGCATTCCGACCCCGATGGCCAGGGTTTGCCGCTGTTCGGGCAGCATTCGGAACAAGGCCGCCACGCCGTAGCCGCCGATCATTCCGCCGATATTGAGCGACAATACCGCCAGCATGACCAGCACCGTCGCCTGAAGCATCCTTTCGCGGTTGGAGGCAATAACCAATGTGCAGACAAAGATGATGAACGTTACCGAAACGGCGGGAAACACATCCTTGATTTTTTCGACGACCCGGCCGAAGAAATGCCGCATGGCAAACCCGGTCATCAGCGGCAAAATCACCATGAACATAATCTCCCAAAACATCTGCCAGAACGAAATGGGCATGTCTGTTCCGGCCAGCAGTTTGGTCAGGCCCGGCGTGATGACTGGGCACAAGAGCGTCGAAACCGTCGTCAGCGACACCGAATATGCTACGTCCGCCTCGGCAATATAACACAACACGCTGCTGCTCATGGCGTCGGGGGCACAACCGGCGATAATCAGCCCCGCCGCCAGCATCGGCGGAAGGTTGAAAACCTTGGCAATCGCATACGCCCCAAACGGCATGATGGTGAACTGGGCAACCATGCCAATCAGGACAATCACCGGTCGTTTGGCGATGTTCTCAAAATCCTTTACGGTCAGCACCGCCCCGATGCCGAACATCGTCAGGGCAAAAAACCACAGGTTGGGGGTGCGAAGGGATTGGAAAACAGCAGGCCAATCGGCGGCGCCGGAGCCGAACAACCTGTAATTTGCCAAAAACACAAACGGCTGCGGGAAAAAATACCCCGCCACCGCAAACAGCACAATCCAGGCCGCAAACAGCTTGGTGTACCAGCCCACGATCTTTTTCAACAGATTTGACGTGTCCTCGCCTTGCCGCATCCCCGCACTGCCTCCGCGTTTTCTCATCGCCGCCGGCTCAATGCCCGCCAAAACGGCCTATTCCTCCAGCTCCACGGCCGTCTGTTTTCGATGCTGTTTATGCCACTGCTGCGCCTGGACATAGGTTTCCATCAGCCGATCCACCATGCGGCTGACGCTGTTATGCCGGCGGAGATGCGACTGAGCGTTTTGGGCCAGGTGGCGCATCCGCTCGCGCTGGCTGAGGGCGTTTTTCAGGCAGGCGTAAATGCTCAATTCGTCGTGCGGATCCCAAAAACATGCCGTCTGGCCGTCAAACAGAAGCCCGTTGGTCTTCTCGGGACACCCGACCACCGCCAGCCCCACTGCCATCGCCTCCAGCAATTCCGCATCGAAACAGCCGCTGTCTTTCAGATGCATATAGATATCGGCGCCGCTGAAAATATCCCGCATCGGGCGGATCGGCGGAAGCATCGTAACGACCGGCGTCAGTCCGAGGGTTCGGATATGCCGTCGAATCATTTTTTCGGCGCGGCCTTCGCCCATGATAACCGCCATCATCTCAAATCCGTCCAGAACCAGGTGGCGAAGGGCATTTAACAGCGGTTTGATGGTCTCAAACGAATCCAGCGCATGCACCGCCACCAAGCTGGCGGTTGTGACAGGCCGCGAAAAACAACAGCATTGATCCTCCGTAAAACTGCCGACCGGAATACATACCAGGCGGTCGTGCAGGCCGGCCCATTTTTTCCCCAGGGCGTTGGCGATGACCTGCGACGGCGCAATCATCCGGGCCGCGCGGCGAATCGGTTTTTCGAACCGAATCCATTGCTGCGGTTCCCGATGAAATGTAAGCACACAGGGGACATTCAGTTCGTCAGCCAGCCACTGGGCCAAATGGATGTGTCCGGGATAAAATGCATGCAGCACGGTCGGCCTGAACCGCATCAACCGTTCGAGCAGTATCCGGCGGTTCTGATTCCAGAAAATCGGCAGCCGCAGCGCCGGGTGTTCGATACGCTCGACGGACGGACACAAAATGGCTTGCGCTTCGGCTTCGGCAGGACAGACCAGCACAGCCGCATGAGCTGTATCCGCCAGCCCAACCAGGATTCGCCGAATGTAGGATGAGTATGACAGGAAAATCCCCTTGTCCACAAGAAAGACCGGTTTAACGATCGTTTCAGGTGTTGATTCCATGGTTGGCTCAGGCATAAAGCGCATCCCGCTTAGGTTAAGTCGCCCAGGATATGTCGGAGCTTATCCAACTGGCCGGGCTTGATATGGTAGCAGTGCTCATCAGACGGATACCGGCCCTGGCGAACCTGCGCAGCATAGTCCGCAACGGCCTGCACCGTCAGCCCATCCAATTGCGCAAATGACTTGGCAAATTTCGGCATTGCGCCGCCGCTAAGGCCCAGAATATCCGCAATAACCAAAATCTGGCCGTCGCAGTCCGGGCCGGAACCGCAACTGATTACCGGAACGGGGCTTGTTTCCGTCACGATTTTCGAGACCTCCCGGGCGGTTCCTTCCAGCAGCAGCGCATCGGCCCCCGCCCCAACCATTTGCCGGGACAGTTCCACCAGTTCCGCCGCCAGCTCGGAGGTCGTGCCCTCGGCCTTGAGCTTGCCCAGTTTGGCGATCCGCTGCGGCCGAATGCCGATGTGGGCCATGACCGCCATGCCGGAATCGCTGATGGCTTTGACCACATCCAGATGGGCCGCCGTCACTTCGACTTTGACAATCTGAACGCCCGCTTCCTGAAAGAACCGTCCTGCATTCCGAACCGCATCGGCCGTGCATGTCTGATAGGACAAAAACGGCATATCCGCCACCAGGCACACATTGGGTGCGGCCCTTCGCACCGCGGCGGTAATTGTCACCATAAAATCCATCGTAACCGGCAGCGTTGTTTCATGGCCAAGTATCACCTGGGACGCCGAGTCCCCGACCAGGATCATCTCAACCCCCGTCTGGGCCACCAGCCGGGCAGTCGTGTAGTCATAGCAACTCACCGCCACAATCTTTTGACCCCTCTGCCGGGCGGCCAACAGGTCCGAAATCGTAACTTTTTTATTCATCAGCAGTTCCCAAAAAAGGTAGAGTGCCGTTATAGTATAACGACCAACCACTTTTCTTGGCAAGCGGATTTTTTACAGTCCGATAATAGAACTGTTTTTCGCACTGTTTTCTTCGTTTTACGGCTTTTTGATAATTCCCTGTGAGATTTTGGCGGATTTTTTAAAGATTTTTGTCCTCCTTTAACGATATGTGAAATAGGAAAATTGATATTATATTTCAAACTTTTCATCACCCTCCTCCGAAGCCAGATTCTACTTAGTTGGAATCTGGCTTTTTTCGTGTTTTCACCGTCAAGCCCTCCCCGGTTCTCTCCGATACAAAAAGAAAGATATTCAACAAGGATAGACAATGGATTCACTCAGCCGGGACACTCAAAAACAACAGGATGAAATCGAACGCGCCCTGGCCTCCCTGCCGGAGGCGATGCTGCCTCTCTTTTTGTCCGGAAAGTCTGTGACGGACCTTGCCCATTTGGCCAAAAATATCATTCAAGCCGTGTCTGGTTCCGTTGAAATCATCGAAGTGGGTATGGAGCGAAAACAGTACGACCGGGTTCAGCGAAGCTGGGCGGTCTTTGAGCCGAATTTCCTGCGGCTCAAGAAATTCGTCCTTGACCTGATTAAATACACCCGCCGCTATCCTCTTCAGAAGACCGAGTGCAATTTCAACGAGCTGGTCCAAAAAGGCATCTGCGTCTATGAGCCGATGCTGAAAAATAAAGCGGTGAAGATTCAACTGCATCAGGACAAAACAATCCCGCCGGTCCCGCTGGATGCCGGCTGTATCGAGGATACGGTCGTCAACCTGCTGGCTCACGCCCTGGATAACCTGCCCGAGCAAAGCGGAACGATTTCGGTACAGACGCGCCTGCTGGAGCACCCGCGGCAAATCGGCCTGTCGGTATGCGATGACGGCCCCGCCCTGTCCGACGAGGTCATTCGGTCGCTGGCCGAACCGTTTGAACGCACCCGCAGCATGTGCGGCACGGGGTTTGAGATTCCTCTGGCAAAATTATGCATCGAAGGGCACGACGGGTATATGGACATCACCGGCATGCCCGGCCGGGGTAATCAAATCCATGTTTATCTGCCGATTCCCTGATCCCGCCGCACTGTCTGCACAAGCGGAGTCAAAATCCCGCTTCGTCCATTGCCTGTACAACCGTTGCCCATTCAAAAGACAGAAAAACATGCCCTTTATTTTCGATGAGCGTACTGCAAGGGGACGTGCAAAGTTGAAATATAAAGAAAAAACCCCATTCCCGGCATCAGGAATGGGGTTTTCATGGGCAGTACAGGACTCGGACCTGTGACCCCCTGCTTGTAAGGCAGGTGCTCTAGCCAACTGAGCTAACCGCCCCGGAAAGGGCGCACTATACGGACTGGGGCGAACCCTGTCAATCTTTTTGACGCCGGAAAATTTGACAAATTTCGCTTGCTCTTTTACTCCTTTTGTCCTATAATATATCCACATCTCGCAAGCCGCCATCGGAGGAGACCGGCGGAGGAGAATGGAAAGACAGTTTTGAGTTCGTAGTTCTGAGTTTTGAGTCGCAGTTGGCCTCATGGCTCAGGCCTCACGCCTCAATACTAATTTGAGGAGAGGAAAGATGAAGAAGATTATTTTAGTTGCAGCGGTTTTAATGGTTTGCGGGGCGGCAGAATAGGCGCGGGCTGTCGAATACACGGCCATCGATTTGAACCCCAGCGGATTCACTCGGTCTATCGCTCGGGGGATCAGCGGCAATCAGCAGGTCGGCTACGGCTACGGTTCGGCCACAGGAAATAAAGAGCATGCGCTTCTGTGGGGCGGCAGCGCGGCAAGCTGCGTCGATTTGAACCCCGGCGGATTCACTTACTCTTACGCCTGGGGGATCAGCGGCAATCAGCAGGTCGGCGCCGGCAACGGCTCGGCCACAGGAAATCGGGAGCATGCGCTTCTGTGGAGCGGCAGTGCGGATAGTTTCATCGACCTGCATCAATTTCTGCCGACGGGATTCGTTGGTTCTTATGCTTATGGTATCGACAGTTATGGAAACATCGCAGGCCGCGCAAATGACAGCTTAGGCGTCGACCACGCCATTGTTTGGATTGTCCCCGAACCGGCGACGGTGATGCTGCTGGCGGTCGGCGGGGTACTGTTACGGAAAAGGGCAAAGGGGAAAAGGTAAGAGGCCGCAGGCCGGAATGTTGTAGCCACATCCGTGAGGGTGTGGAATCGGAAAGAGCATTTTTCATTTTTTTTCAGTCCCATCCGGGGCGGCATTACGGTGAGATTTATATACCGCCCGCTGCGCGGGCTCAAGGAGAGAGGGGGCGAATCCTTCATCCCCCGCCCTTACGGACGGGGCTACAACATAGCGCCCGCTGCGCGGGCTAACTCCTAAATCCTGCTTGCCCTGCGCGGTGAATCGGGTATAATGCGTCCGTAAAATGGAACGCGGGCTTCCAGCCCGCGCTTAACGCAGCGCAGGCAAGATGCCTGCGTTCCTTTAAAGGATGACATTGATGGAAAACGGACAATACGATTTTAACCGTATTGAGCAAAAATGGCAGGGGTACTGGCTGGCGAACAAGACCTTCAAGACGCCGGACAGTTCCGCCAAGCCCAAGTATTATGTGCTGGACATGTTCCCCTACCCTTCGGGAGCGGGGCTGCACGTCGGCCATCCGGAGGGCTACACCGCCAGCGACATCGTCAGCCGATATAAACGCATGCGGGGCTTTAACGTGCTGCACCCGATGGGCTGGGACGCCTTCGGCCTGCCCGCCGAACAGTACGCCGTGCAGACCGGCACGCACCCGGCCGTCACCACACAGAAAAACATCGACAACATGCGGCGGCAGATTCAATCGCTGGGCTTTTCCTACGACTGGGACCGCGAGGTCAACACCACCGACATCGGCTATGTCAAATGGACGCAGTGGATTTTTTTGAAATTCTTCAATAGCTGGTTCGACGAAACACAGCAGAAGGCCCGGCCTATCAGCGAACTGCCTATACCGGACGGACTGACCGGCATCGAACGGGAAAAATATATCAACAATCACCGCCTGGCGTACGAATCCGAGGCCCCGGTCAACTGGTGCCCGGCCCTGGGCACGGTATTGGCCAATGAGGAAGTGGTCGGCGGCGTCAGTGAACGCGGCGGCCATCCGGTCATCCGCAAGCCCATGCGTCAGTGGATGCTCCGCATTACGAAATACTCTGAGCGTCTGCTGGACGGGCTGGAAGGGCTGGACTGGTCGGAATCCATCAAGAAACTCCAGCAGGACTGGATCGGCAAGAGCGTCGGGGCCGAGGTGGATTTCAGAATTGACGGGCGAAGCGATGTCATTCGCGTCTTTACCACCCGCCCGGATACGCTGTTCGGAGCGACATATATGGTAATAGCGCCCGAACACAAACTGGTCAATCAAATCACGACCGCCGAATACAAGCCGGCAATCGAGGCGTATAAGCAGGACGCCGCCCGCAAGAGCGATCTGGACCGCACCGACCTTGCCAAGGATAAGTCCGGCCAATTTACCGGAGCGTTCGCGATTAATCCGGTCAACGGCCAGAAGATTCCGATATGGATCAGCGACTATGTCCTTATCAGTTACGGGACGGGCGCGATTATGGCTGTACCGGCGCACGATGAACGGGACTTTGAATTCGCCACGAAATTCAAGCTGCCGATTATCCAGGTCGTCCAACCGGACAATACCGATGACGCCGAACTATGCCGACAAGGGAAGCTGTGTTTTGCCGGCGACGGTACGGCCATCAACTCCGGAAAATTTACTGGCCTGAAGACGCCCGAATTCAAGACGCAGATTACCGCATGGCTGGAAAAAGAGGGGCTGGGTAAGAAGGCCATTAATTACAAGCTGCGGGATTGGCTGTTCAGCCGCCAGCGCTACTGGGGCGAGCCGTTCCCGATCCTGCATACCGAAGACGGGCGGGTCATCGCTCTGGATGAAAGCGAGCTGCCGCTTCAACTGCCCAAGCTGGAGGATTACAAACCGTCCGAATCGGGCGAACCGCCGCTGGCCAAGGCGGTCGAGTGGGTGAACATTACCCTGCCGGACGGCACGAAGGCCAAACGCGAAACCAACACCATGCCGCAATGGGCGGGAAGCTGCTGGTATTACCTGCGGTATATGGACCCGACGAATCCGGCGGCCCCGGTCGATTTCAAGAAACAGCAATACTGGCTGCCGATTGACCTGTATATCGGCGGGGCCGAACACGCGGTACTGCATCTGCTCTATTCGCGCTTCTGGCACAAACTGCTCTTTGACCTCGGTTATGTCAGCACGCAGGAGCCGTATCAAAAGCTCATCAACCAAGGCATGATTCTCGGCGAGGACAACCAGAAGATGAGCAAGTCCCGCGGCAATGTCATTAACCCCGACCAAGTCGTGCGGGACTACGGAGCCGATTCGATGCGGCTGTACGAGATGTTCATGGGGCCGCTGGAGGCCGCCAAGCCCTGGTCCATGCAGGGCGTCGAGGGCGTTCACCGCTTTTTGCAGCGGGTCTGGCGGATGGTCATCAACCCCGAAACCGGCCAGATGCTGGACGGCGTCAAGCCCGCCGACGCCGACGAAACCACACTGCGGCTGCTGCACCAGACCCTGAAGAAAGTGACTGGCGACATCGAGGGCTTCGCCTTCAACACCGCCATCAGCCAGATGATGATTTTCGTCAATCATCTCAGCCGCCAGGATATTCGCCCCAAAGACGTGATTGAGAAATTCGTGCTGATCCTGTCGCCGTTTGCCCCGCATGTGTGCGAGGAATTGTGGCAGCGTCTGGGGCATACGGAAACACTGGCCTGCGAGCCGTGGCCGGCGTTTGACGCGAATCTGGCAAAGGAAAAGGAAATTGAAATGGCCGTTCAGGTTCTCGGCAAAATCAAGGACAAAATCACTGTCGGCGCCGATGCAACCGACGAACAGATTCAGCAGGCCGCTCTTGCCAGCGAAAAGGTGCAGGCGGCGATGGCCGGCAAGCAGCCGAAAAAAATTATCGTGATTAAACCCCGGCTGGTCAATATTGTTGTTTAAGAACCCAGGGACTTAAAACAATGGGACAGGAAATCGAAGCCAAAATCAAGGTCGAGGCGATGGAGCCGGTCGCACACCAGCTGGGCAGGCTGGGGGCGAGGTTTGCCGCCGAGCGGGTTCAGAGCGACGCCTATTTTTCCGACGCCGACGGTGCGCTTAAAAAACGCGGCTGCGGCCTGCGGCTGCGCACCGAGACAGCCGGCGGGCAGACAATCTTCATCCTGACCTTCAAAGGTCCGCGGCAGGAAAGCCCTTACAAAAACCGCCCTGAATGTCAAACGCAGGTGGTCGATGGCGCAGCAGCAGCAGCGATTCTCGAAGCACTCGGCTACAGAACAACCCTGACCGTCGCCAAAACCCGCCGCGTATGGGAACTGGACGGCTGCGAGGTCTGTCTTGATGAATTGCCCCGGCTGGGTTGTTTTGTCGAGGTGGAAGGCCCCGACGAGCAAACCATTTTGAAGGTACTGACCAAACTGGGTTTGCAGGACCAGCCGCATATCCGGCACAGTTATTCGTCCATGATGGCCCGCCAATTAGAATCGGAAGACGGCAGCCCCAACGATGTTCTTACAGCCGACAGGAATAAATCATGAAACCCCAGGACGGATACATACAGTATATCGTCAACCCCAAGTCGGGGGCCAGCAGCAGCAAACGGCTGGTCACCCAGTTTAAGGATTACCTGATCGGCAAGGGGCTTGATGTTCGGGTTCAGTTCACCGAGTCGCTTTCGCACGCCGGCGAACTGGCCGTCCAGGGGGCAAGCGATGAACGCTGCGGGCTGGTAGCGGGCGCCGGCGGCGACGGCACGCTCCGCGAAATTCTCCACGGATTACAAGGCACCCATACGCTGTTTTTGCCGATTCCCTGCGGCACGGAAAACCTGCTGGCCAATGAATTGGGCTTCGACCTGCACATGCAGACGCTGGTTAACACCTTCGAAAGCGGCTGCATCAAACCGCTGGACCTCGGGATGATCAACGGCCGGTGTTTTACATCGATTGCAGGTTTCGGCTTCGACGGTTCGGTGGTCGAGCGCATCAGCAAAATCCGAACGGGGCATATCAATCACCTGACCTATTTTTGGCCGATCTGGCGGACATTCTGGGAATATACCTTCCCGCCCGTAACGGTAGTCGCCGATGGTACGGAAATTTTTAGCGGTCGGGGGCTTGTTTTTGCGGGCAATATCTCCCATTACGCCATCGGGTTAGGCATTTGTAAAAATGCCGATTACGGCGACGGGCTTCTGGATGTCTGTATCTTTCGCTGCCACGACCAGGCCCACCTGCTGGCATGTGCCTTTAAGACCGCGCTGAAAACGCACCTGAAAAGCAAAAACACGATTTACCTGCGAGCTCAATCGATTCAGGTCAGCGGCAGCGGCGAACCGGTCTTTTGTGAGATTGACGGCGATCCCGGCCCTGCTCTGCCGGCGGATATCCGCGTCATCCCGCAGGCCGTTCGCGTGCTGGTCCCGCCGGGGGCCAAGCCCGCCGGAATCCGCACCCGCCTGCGGCGAATAATCGGGTAAAATAAGTCAAAAACAAGTGTACCGGTTTGCAGGAGTCAGAAAAAAATATGAACAGCACTTTTAGGATTGATACGATTAACATCGGCCTTGGTGGTGACTTTTTCATTATCGCCGGGCCATGCGTCATTGAGAGTGAAGCGATTTGCACGCAGGTGGCCGAGTTTTTGGTCAACCTTCGGAAAACCACCGGCGTCAAGTGCATTTTCAAGGCCAGTTTCGACAAGGCCAACCGCACCAGCATCGACAGTTTTCGCGGGCCGGGATTGGAAAAGGGGCTGGCTATCCTCCACCGCATCCGCGAGCACACCGGCCTGCCTGTCTTAACGGATGTCCACGAACCATCACAGGCCAAAGCCGTTGGCGAGGTGGTTGACTGCCTGCAGATTCCGGCGTTTTTATGTCGCCAAACCGACCTGCTGGTTTCCTGCGGCAAAACCGGCAAGCCGGTCAATATCAAAAAAGGCCAATTTGTCAGCCCGGATGAAATGAAGAACTGTGTCGAAAAAATCCGCACAACCGGCAATCGGAAAATTCTGCTGACTGAACGGGGAACATTCTTCGGCTACAACCGGCTGGTCAACGACATGACCAGTATTCCCGCCATGCAGCAGTTGGGCTGCCCTGTAGTATTCGACACGACCCACAGCACCCAACGTCCGGGGGGATTGGGTACAGCCAGCGCCGGGGTGCCCGATATGGCTCCGGTTCTGGCCAGAGCAGCCGTTGCCGCCGGAACGAACGCCCTGTTTATGGAAATTCACCCCGATCCAGCCAACGCCCTGTGTGATGCGGCCTGTATGCTGCCGCTGGCACATGTGCCGCCGTTGATAGAAACCTGCAAAAAGATTTACGAGGTCGTCAACGGCAAATGAGCCAAAAGAGATATAAATACTTGTTTGGTCCTGTACCATCCCGCCGATTGGGGCGCTCGCTGGGTGTGGATATCGTACCCTTAAAAACCTGCACACAAAACTGCATCTACTGCCAGCTCGGCAAGGACGCCCCACAGACACTTCATCGCAGCGAATATGCCCCTATCAATGCTGTTCTTGGGGAATTGCGGCACAAAATACAGGATGGTCCGGAGGCGGATTACATCACTATCAGCGGTTCCGGCGAACCAACCCTGCACAGCGGTCTTGGCCGGCTGATCGACGGCATTCGGCAACTGACCCGCATTCCGGTTGCCATCATCACCAACGGCACCCTGCTGAACCAGGCGGAGGTGCGGACCGATTGCTGCAAGGCCGATGTCGTGCTGCCGTCGCTGGATGCCGGCGATGCGGAAACATTCCGGAAGATCAACCTGCCTCATCCACAACTTAGCTTTACAACTTTTGTCGAAGGACTGGTCCAATTCCGGCGGGAATATACAGGTCAGTTCTGGCTGGAGATATTCTTCTGTGAAGGAATCAATACCGATGAAACCGCGATTTTAAACCTGAAAACGTGGATTGAACGGATTAAACCGGATAAGATTCAATTAAATACTGCCGTTCGCCCTGTCGTTCATCCAGAGGCAGGCAAAGTTGAACCCGAAAAACTTCAGCGAATAGCCCGCCTGCTTAGCCCGCAGGCAGAAGTTATCGCGGACTTTTCCGGACATGTCGGCACGGACGTATCTGGTTCCGATGAAACAGCTGTCCTGGAGATGCTGCTTCGCCGGCCATGCTCACTTGACGATATTTGCAGCGGCCTTGGCCTGCTTCCCCATATTGTCCAGAAAGTCCTTGCCGAACTGCTGAAAGCATCCAAAATTACCTGCGAAGAAAAGGGACAAAAAAAATATTATAAGGCCCTGTAGCATCGCTCTCCTCTTCCCCCTTCTTTCCCACCCTTTGGCCCAACTTTGTTATGGGACGGTTGGAATGCCCTACTTATTCGGGCGGATTTTGCGTTTTTTTTTGAAGAACTTTAAGTTATCGGTCGATATTACAGACAGTCAAGTAGGGTAATTGTTCAGTATTTTTATTTTTAAAATCCGGTTCTTATCGGATTGTTCTGAACCGACCCATCAAAATAAATTAAGGTTTTTCCGACGAGAGAGGCATGGCGCATACAAAAAAACAGCTTGTTCTGAACAAAGGATCGGAAAAATTCATTTTCCGTTATGACAACGGCAATGAAGGACAACTTCTGGACGCACTGGTGGCCGCAGCGACCAATCCGCAGACCAGTTTCGACTGGTTTGATGCCGCGGTGCTGAGTTTTAAGCTGACCCAATCGCTGATCCACGAAGCGGACGATATTTTATACAAGGATTTGAACGACCCTGTGCATACCTACCCGCAGGGTTCTTAAATAGCCGGCAACAGCCGCCCTTTGGGGGCGGAAAACCTTGACACAGGTTAAGCATTTGATTCGAAGGGATATGTTATGGACAATTCAAGCACGATTCAGGAATTCATAAATTATCTGAAATTTGAAAAGCACTTTTCAGAGCATACCGCCAAATGCTACCGGGCGGACCTGGAGCAGTTTGTTTCCTTCCTGGCCGATTCCGGCCCTGTTCGCCCGCAGGGTTCGTCCGGTTCAGCCAATCCATGGGACGCCTCGGCGGTAACCGGAACGGCTGTCCAAACACAGCTATGCGTCCCCGTCGATGACCTTGTCAAATCGGCAGATATCAATACCATTCGCCGTTACATGGCCGACCTCGGCCAGCGCCAGTACTGCAAGTCCACGACTGCCCGCAAACTGGCAACGTTACGCAGTTTTTATAAGTTTATGGTCAAGCGGAACTACCTTTCCGGAAACCCGGTGGTTTCCATTAAGACCCCAAAACAGGACAAAAAACTGCCTAAATTTCTTGAATATGAACAGGTGGTTCGCCTGCTGAACACCCCGCCGGTCAATACCTGGCTGGGTGCCCGCGACCGGGCGATGCTGGAAGTATTGTACAGTACCGGAATGCGTGTGAGCGAACTGGTCGCCCTGAATATGGACGACGTGGACTTTCTCAGCGAGGTCATCCATGTCCGCGGCAAAGGCAAGAAGGAGCGGCTGTGCCCTATCGGCTCCAGCGCCCTCCAATCAATTCAAAACTACATCGAATTCCGCAACCGCCGGATGTCCACTGATTCCAACTTCGATTCGCGGGTCTTGTTTGCCAATAAACACGGCAAGCGGCTCAGCACCCGCAGCGTCCGCCGGAAAATGGATAAGTACCTCATCGAAGCGGGGCTGGATCCGTCCATCAGCCCGCACACGCTGCGGCACAGTTTTGCCACTCACATGCTCAACAACGGCGCCGACCTGCGAAGCGTCCAGGAACTCTTAGGCCATCAGTCGCTTTCGACCACCCAGATTTATACCCATATAACCACCAGCCGGATGAACGAGCAGTATCACAACGCCCATCCCCTCGAACAGCATCAGCCGTAAATCTTGCTGAACTCCCCTTTCGAAAATCTCTCAAAGCCCGCCTCCCGCGGGCTTTTTTGTTGCACTCATGATAATATATTACGGCCCGGGCATTGATGAGCTGGCAATGATGGTTGACGCAGATACCCAAAACCGCTATTATTATTTCTACGACGGCCCCTGGCTCCGTGATTTTTTGGTTGCCGAAGGCATTCCATATTTTTGATTTTTGCTCTTTGATATTTGATATGGTTTGATAACGAGGCTTTGGGCAGTATTCGTTTGCTGACGGATGCGGGCGGCTATCCGGTGGAAAGCTATACGTATGACGTCTATGGCCGGCCGCGGGTGATGCGAGCGGCAGGGCCGGACGGCAACTGGCTGACGGAAGATGGTACGACGTATAATTCAAGCAGCTACGGCAATCCCTACATGTTCACGGGTCAGCGTTGGTATGCGATTGGCCTGTATTACTACCGCTTCCGGGATTACGCGCCGATTTTGGGCCGCTTCTGCCAGCCCGACCCGGCCGGCTACATCGATACGATGAATCTGTATGCCTATTGCGGCAACAACTCCCTCAACGTCATCGACCCGTGGGGGTTATTGCCGACAGATGAACATGATAGAATTCATCCTGGTGATGGGGATTTAGATAGAAATTTTTGGACTAGTCCGTTAAACCCTATTAGCACTTTACGTCATTTTCGTAAAAGAGATGATGTTGACAGGGACATGAGAGATATGGTCAGAAGGCAGGACAGAACAAACTGGAATGCCCATAAACATGAAGGAGAAGATACATTTAGCCATAGACCTGGAATCTTAGGTGTTATACACCATATGTTGAATCCTAACTTGGATGATATTGCTATGAACAATGGTGCTGGTGGTCCTGGCGGGCTTGCGGAACAATGGTCGGATGATTGGGAGAATCTTTATAATATAAATCCAACTCTGGATGATTTGGCAAATGAAGGCGAAAATTGGGTCGGTAGATGTCCTTAAATCGTAGACAAAAAGAAGGAACATATTATGAGCACATGTAAGAATTTGTCATATCGATTATGTATGACGGGATGTTTTCTTGTGATATTTAATGTCCATGTCAGGCAGTTAATAGCACAAATGGATAGTAATGTGATACAGGTCAACTCTTTAAAAGTTTCGCCAGAAGTGGGCTATTGTACCGGTATAGGATTATTTTTAGATTCCGAC
>JAKEGM010000139.1 GCA_022615575.1 Planctomycetales bacterium | reverse complement strand
GCATTTGCCTGCTATCACCTGCATCAATATTCGGTTTTCAAGGAGCAAGGGTCGGCAATTTACCGTTTTTTCGACTGTCCGACGCACGCTTGACAACTACAAGGACAACATACGCCTGGCCGGTGGCTTTATGGAGTCTGAGCTTAGGTGATCGCCTGCGCAGTGTACAAGGGGTCGTCGGTCCGAGTGCGTTTTTGGCCTGAAAATGAGGTTTTTTTGTATTCACGGTCGAAATCCTTTCCAAAAAACGAGTAGTACTACCGGTTTTTTTACAAGGTTACGGCCGCTCTACAATTTTGCAGGTAATCGTAACTTCCGATTTCAGCGTAACTTACAACAGTGGAGCCAATGAGATTCGAACTCACGACCTCTTGCATGCCATGCAAGCGCTCTCCCAACTGAGCTATGGCCCCGAACAGAAACTGTCTATTTAGCATAAAAAAGAACTTCTGACAAGATGGCACACGATAAAATTTCGTTTTTTCCCCTGAAGACCCCCTGCACAGCATAAACGTCCCCGCTCACCCTTGTTTGTTTTTGATATAAGTTCTTTCAAAAAAAATACTTATAAAAATACACACAAAACAAACCCAACCTGCCCCCTGCTGTCAACCGGTATCTATCCGGGTCTGTCGCTCTGCGGTCAGTATGGCTAATGTGGACCGGTCAGGTCTTAGTCGGCAACAATTTCATCGATTCTAAACTTTTCAAAAACCAGCAATGCCGTAGTGCCGCCTTCGTAAAGAATGCCAACCGTGTTATTGTCGATTTTCGTCAAGCAGGAATATCCGGCGCTGCCGGGTTCATGAATCCGTTTGTAATATCTCTCCGGCCAAGTCATTCCTTCGTCCATGCTGGCTTTGATGGTAATGTTCTGCCGTCCGCCAGTCACCGCCGGATTCGAAAACAGCAGGATATCCCTTGGGTCTCCGTCTTTAACGGAGGAAAAACGAATAAAGCTGGCCATGCAGACCGATTCCGGCAATGCGGACCGGCTGGTCGGATGCTCCTGCCAGGTCTTGCCCATATCCGCGGTGGTATAAACGGAACGCGACCCGCCTCGGTCATCTCGCATATTCAGCATCAGCAGCCCGTTGTTCAGTTCCACAATTTGCGCCTCGGTTGTTTTGGACTTGGCGCCAGTGCCGATGGCCCATGTGCGACCATGGTCGCCGCTGTAAATCAAGGTCGAATGCGGCACATTATTTTCATCCTTGAACTGGGCAGGAAAAACCAGGGTGCCGTTTCGCATGGTAATTCCATTGCCCGGCCCCTGAAGCAGAAGGCGCCAGCGGGAATCTTTAATTTGCGGCGTAATGTTAATCGGGCTGGACCATGTTTTCCCATCGTCAGTACTCTTAACAAGCATCATCTGACCGGTTTCATCGGGGGTCATTCCGGGACCGGAACCAGCCCATCCGCGGCTGCCCTTGCTCCACAGCGCCGCGACCCACAGGGTGTTGTCGGAGCGATCCACCAGTATGGACGGATCGCCAACACCGTTGCGGTTATGGGGAACTCCCATATCCATAATAACCTTCATGGGCTCCCAGGATTGTCCGCCATCCGTGCTTCGGCTCATACCGATATCGATATCGCCCGGCAGATCCGCCATGCCATGCCGCCGGATATCATAAACTGCGATTAAGGTGTTCTGATTCGTTGCCACCAGTCCGGGAATCCGATATGCAGGAACACCGTCATCGCCGGCATCCCGAATCGAATAACCAATGCGCTTAATCGCAGGCGGGGAAACAACGTCACGAACAATTTTCCGGCCTCCGTCTTGACCAACGAAGGCAATCTCAAGGCAGGCAGCATCGACGCGATGCAGTAAATCCGCCGTATCTTTCAGTTTATAGGAGACCCAGAAATGATTAACCCCCTCCGTCAGGGTTCGCTGTCCGGAAAAGGTGATTCTCGATGATGGCCGCTGAGCGGAACCGAATTCCTGTTCCGGGGAGAAATCGCCTCTGCCTCCGGTAAAAAAAAATCGAACCAATTCAATATCATTTAAGTCCGTGGTGCCATCGGTCCCAATCGTCACGGACGCAACCTGCATAGGATTCAGGGCGCCCGCGGTATTGACTTGAATTTTAAGTACGGGATTCGTTTCTTTACGAATCAGCGCCGGCCCAACCCATTGTGCCGCTGTAACACTCTCTATGGACATGGGAAGGGACTGGCGAATCGCAACAATACCCGCATCTTCCGAAGCGGTTAAGGCATCCTCCTTTGCCCAGGATACCCCCGTGAGAACGAATGAAAGAATACACACTGCGACCCAGTTTTTCATTTTCCGATCTGTCCTTTCCTGCTTACATGCCTGCCGAAAAGACACGGTACGACAGATTCAACCGTCAGGATTTAAATTCCATAGACGCCCAGTTTTTCGGTCTGCGGCTTTTGAGCGGGCTGGCCGGTTTGAGGAGAGTAATACCGCCGGGCTTCCGGCAAGAAGTTTTTGATATTCTGGATACGGGTCTGATCCGCCGGGTGGGTACTGAGAAACTCGGGCATTTTTACGCCGTCTTCCTTTTTCGATGCCGCCATCCGTTCCCAAAAACCTACAGCCGCTTCGGGGTCATAGCCCGCCATCGCCATAAAAATCAACCCCAGCTGGTCGGCCTCATTTTCATGCAGCCGGCTGTACGGCAGCATGACTGCCAATGAGGTCCCTACACCGTAGCATGACAGGAAGATCGTTCGCGTTGAGTCGGGCTGATCTTTCATCGCCTGGTCCAGCCCGATTCCGCCCAGCGTTACCATGAGGGCCTGGCTCATCCGCTCTGAACCGTGCTTGGCCACCGCATGGGCAATCTCATGCCCTATCACCACAGCCAGGCCGGCATCGTCCTGGGTTACTTCCAGCAAGCCGGAATAAACCACGACCTTGCCGCCGGGCATCGCCCAAGCGTTTTTTTCTTTGCTTTCGACCAGGTTGAATTCCCATTTATAGCCGGCGATGCGGTCGTTCATATAGTTTTCATTCATATACCGCTCGACCGCATCGGCGATCCGCGTTCCCACCTGCTGAACCATGGCCGTTTTCTCGGCATCGGTACTAAGCGTCGTCTTGGGGTCCTTGAGGAACGCATTATATTCCTGCAATGCCATGGAATTAATGAGCGAATCGGGAATGGTATTAAACTGGCTGCGGCCGGTCACCGGAACGGTTGTGCAGCCGGCAAAAAAAACCGCCAGAAAACAAACCCCCGCCAGAACTATTTGCCGCATTGTGTTTTTCATTTTTGAACTCCTCAAAGATGAATTCGGTTTTCAGCTATTTCGGGTGTTTATTATAACCGAAACTCCGAGTATGCAAGCGCTTTTTCCGGAGTTATAAACGCCTCAATCACGGGAATTATTTCATGCTGTCGATAACCAACTGAAGGGTCTGTTCGAGTGAATAACGGGGTTTAAATCCGATGGCCGTCTGAATACGTTCCAGCGAGGGAACCCGCCTTTTCATGTCGTCAAAGGGGCGTCCATACGCCTGTTCATAAGACAAAAACTGTTTGACGCTGCGGCTCCGGGTAAGCTCAATCACCTTGTCGGCAAGGGCATCCATCGAAATCTCCTCATCGGTACCGAGGTTAAACACCCTGCCATCGGCCTCAGTACAGTCCATCAGCCGCATCAGCCCATCGGTTACATCGTGCACACAGCAGAAACAGCGGGTCTGCTGACCATCGCCGTAGATCTGAATGGGTTCGTTTGTTAAAGCCCGCTTTACAAAGCGTGGAATAACCATTCCATACCGTCCGGTTTGCCGCGGACCGACCGTATTGAACAGCCGGACAACCACAACCGGCAGCTTGTACTGCTGATGATATGCCAGTGCGAGAAATTCGTCAATCGCTTTGCTGCACGCATAGGACCAGCGGGAAAAACGCGTGCTGCCTAAGACGGTGTCATCGTCTTCATGGAAGGGAATCGCCTCGCTTTTGCCATAGACCTCGCTGGTGGAGGCAATCAGGGCTTTTCTGCGGAATTTGTTGGCGATTGACAGTACGACCTCGGTGCCGTGGATGTTGGTTTCGATGGTGTGCACGGGGCGGTCCACGATGAGCTGTACCCCCACCGCCGCGGCCAGGTGGAAAATCACATCGCATTTTTCGATCAGCAGATGCATGGTGTCGGCATTTCGGACAGAGTCATAAACAAATTCAAAACTCTGATGCCCGGCGATGGCGGCGATATTTTCCAGCGAACCGGTGCTCAGGTCATCAATCGCGATAACACGATGGCCGGCCTGAAGGTATTTTTCGGCCAGATGAGAGCCGATAAACCCCGCTCCGCCTGTAATCAGTACACGCATCTGTTAAATCTCCGTTCAAAAATACGAAGCACTAAATCCAAAATCCTAAACAACTCTTAAATATCAAAACACAAAATGTTCAAAAACACTGCTTTGGAAGTTTTACCCTTTTTACGCCGTTTTAGACATTAAAAAATTGGATTTTTGTATTTGTTTTGTATTTAGTGCTTAGAATTTCGAATTTCTACCTCGGGTCCGGTACCGGGTGGAGGGCGACCAGTTTGGGCCGGTCATTGGGAGTCCAGACCTGGCTGCGGTCAAAAATGCTAATCATCCGCCGCTGCGGGCCTTCCTGACCCAGCCGCACAAGGATATACGCGGTAAAGACATCGCTGCGCACCGTGAACTTATTCGCCAGATTTGACAGAATCCAATGCTCTTCCTCGATATCGTCCTCAATGCTCTGTGTCCCGACATTTTCATTTACCCATGTTCCGGTCCCGCTGTCATCATATTGTTTCATCTGGGGAACTTGGGTCAGCAGGTCGCTCAATTTTGTGTAAGGCCGATGCTCCACAATCCTTTGAGCCAGTTGTAAAGCGGAAAAAGTAACGGTTTTGGCCGGGTCGGCGGCGTTGGGGTCGGCTAATGTCGGCGGAATCGCCGCGGCAATGACATGCACGGGGGCTGTATTTATGTTAATCCGGCCGGGCAGGGAACCGATGTCCGGGCGGTTGATCGTACACAGATAAGCCAGCAAGTCCTTAGATGCCCCGGCCAAATCAAGATGCTTTGGCGTGTTATCTGCTATCTTTTTAGTAATCACCCCGTTTGGATCCGTGGAATCTTCCGGCCCATTACCGTACAGCGACAGGGTCTCCAACTCATGCCATCGACACAGCGGATTTTGATCATCCGCCACCGCGAGTTGGAAACCCTTTGCGCCGGAAACTGTTACGCCGTTGGCCTGCCCCAGTGTATGGGTATAATTGGCCAGCGGCGGGTCTTGCTGCTGCGTTTCATATCGCGGATAAATAAACTTCCAACCGGTATCCTGACGTTTAATCGCATTTTGATTCTGAAACATCAGGATGGACAGAACATCATCATGGGATACCTTGTCCACAACAATGAAAGGAACGCCTGAACCGGCCGGGGCGGGGCGAAGCAGTTGAATTTCCTTATTCGCAAAACTGTTCATTTGATCGAGTAAAGCGAGCTCATAGGTCAGTGAAGCCAAAGGACCGCCCGCTAACGTAACCGTAGCCGCATTTCGAATCACATAGCGGCCGGGGGTTTTGTTGGTTTCGTCATATTTGGGAACATATTTAAAGAGGTCGCTGATGGGGGCATTGATAACCGCACCATCGCCAACCTTAATCCTCCAGGCATCTTCGTTCGCATTAAATGCGGCATCAACCCGCGCAAGTTTAAGATCATCCGGATAGGGATTTAGAAGCTCAATGGCAAATCCTTCAAAAACCCCTGTGCTCGGATTACGCCGGGCATAAACTTCCGAAATAAAGGGCTGGCGTTCGTAACCGAAAATAACATCGGGCGTCGGAGCCGGATTAAGACCGAAAGCGATTGAACCCGCGGGCACAAGACCGCCGCTGACCTCTGCAAGCATGTCTTGAATGATTTGTTCGGTAATAAAGGTGCAGTCCACGTTGGCTTGTGCGCCATAGGCGGCATTGTAAAACGGCCCCTGCCGATCCGGTGAAGTCGGATTAACAGCGTCATCATCCGAAAAATCAATCAGGTTAGCGACAACCTGCGCCG
>JAKEGM010000138.1 GCA_022615575.1 Planctomycetales bacterium | reverse complement strand
TGGGAAATAACCGGTAACGGTAAAAGACAAGGTTTTGAATCACATTTTATTTAAGGAAAGGATCGACGATGAAATTCACGATGTTATGGATTAGCGGATTATGCATGCTGTTCATTTCGGCGGGTTGTTCGACAACGCCGGAGAAGCCGGAGGCCAAGGCGGTTCTTGGTGCGGAGATTAATGAGGCCGTGGCTGCATTTAAGGAACAGGACCCGACGATTCAGTCCTTTTTTGACAATTCCTACGGATACGCCGTCCTGCCCAGAGTTACCAAAGGCGCCTTCTGGTTTGGCGTGGCGGGCGGCCGTGGACAGGTCTTCCGGCAAGGTCAGATGATTGGATACTGCAAAATGGGTCAGGCCACTCTGGGATTCTCCTTTGGCGGGGAGTTCTTCCGCGAGGTCATCTTCTTCCGCCAGCAGCAGGATTTGGACCGGTTCACCGCCGGGGAATTTACCTTCTCGGCACAGGTTACCGGGACAGCCATTACAGCAGGAGCAGCTGCCAAAGTTGATTACAAGGACGGGATGGCGGTGTTTGTGCTGGCTGACCGCGGCCTGATGGTCGATGCCTCCCTTGGCGGCCAGAAATTCAAATTCGCTTCGGAATTCCTCCCGGAATAAAACAGCCGGAGGATAAGCGGCCGCAGTCCGGCAAATGATTCAGGCGGATATCCAGGAGAATCAACGTGTCAAGGGGTCTTCTTGACACGTTGATTCATGGATATTTTTTATAAGGCGGGCGGCCGGAAAAAGAGAATCAGAAAATGTTCACACAGATGCGGAATGTGCACATCCTCACATCGAAACATTAAATACCGAGGACTTATGGCAAAGAATAAATCAGTTAAAACGACAAAACCAAAGAAAGTTTCTCATCTTGCCCCCGATGAATGGGAACGCAGTTGGCAATTGTACTGGAAACAGGCGGGCTTTACGCCTTATGAGCTGCCGGTTGATGATCGGAATAAAGCGAACGATGAGTACCAGTTTTTGATGACTGCACGCACACGGGAGGGCGAGATTGAGCGGCTCAAACGCATTAATGCTGAGTTTGTGCGGGGCTTTAAGGGATTATCGAAACTGGGGCCTGCCGTTACGGTGTTTGGTTCGGCCCGATTCAAGCAAAACCATCCGTACTACAAACTTGCCCGTCAGGTCGGCGGCGAATTGGCCAGACAAGGTTTTGCGACGCTTACAGGAGGCGGGCCGGGCATTATGGAGGCGGCCAACCGCGGCGCCCACGAAGCCGGCGGCGCCAGTTACGGATTGAATATTATTTTGCCGCATGAGCAATCAATCAATCCCTATGTCGATAAGAGCATTGAGTTTCGCTATTTCTTTATACGAAAGGTGATGCTCGTCAAGTACTCCTGCGCATTTATCGTCATGCCGGGCGGACTGGGGACGCTGGATGAGCTGTTTGAAGCGGCGACGCTGATTCAGTGTAAAAAAATCGGGCCGTTCCCGCTGGTGCTGATGGGGACTAAGTTCTGGAAGGGCTTGCGCGAATTCGGACGTTTTATGATGAATGAGGGCGTGTTCAATGCCGACGAAGTGGGTTTTGGGCGGATTACGGATAGCCCCGAAGAGGCGGTTGATTTGATTGTGCGGAGTCTGCCGCCCGCGGTCCGTGCTCAACTGAAACCGGCCGAATAGACACATCGTTGGAGCGGGTTGATGTAAAAGTCCAACATTTTCAAGAAAGGGTTTTTATGAAGATCACAGTCATTGGTGCTGCCGGCGGGGAAGTAACCGGTTCAGCGTATGTGGTTCAAACCTCCAAAGCTCGGGTGTTGGTGGATTGCGGCCTTTTTCAGGGGGGGAAACGGGTGGAGGCCAAAAACCGTCCTCCTGCCAAAGTACAATCCAAACTTGATGCGGTTGTTATTACCCATGGTCATCTGGACCATACCGGCCGTTTGCCGCTCCTGGCGAAGCTGGGCTATCAGCGTCCGGTATTTGCTACAAAGGCGACCCATGGAATGACCGGCCTGATTCTGCGGGATTGCGCCCGCATCCAGGAGCAGGACGCCGAACGGTATAATCGAAGGCGCCTTCGTGCCGGTGAAAAGCCGCAAGAACCGTTATTTACGAGCGGAGACGTCGAGACCATTCTCGGTGCCTTCAAAATAGTCCCCTATCAGAAGCCGATATCGATTGCGCCCGGCGTGAAGGCGTGTTTTGCGGAAGCCGGACACATGCTAGGTTCCGCCAGTATTCAATTGATTGTCGATGAGGACGGCCGACAGAAGAAAGTCGTATTCTCCGGCGACCTTGGGCCCCGGAGCGTGCCTATTTTACGTGATTTTGAACCCTTTCATGCGGCAGATGCCGTATTTGTGGAATCTACCTACGGCGACCACGACCATCGTTCATTTCAGGAAACGGTGGAGGAGTTCGCGGACCTTGTCGGGATGGCGGTTGCCCAAGGGGGAAAAATTCTGATTCCCACCTTCGCGGTCGGCCGGGCACAGCTATTGATCGCGCTGTTAAGCTGGATGTTCCGGCGCAAAAAAGTCAAGCCGTTTCCGGTGTTTCTGGACAGCCCTATGGCGATTGAGGCGACAAAACTCTACGCCAAACATCGTGAATTGTTTGACGACCAGATGCTCAAATACATTCAGGAAAAGCCGTTGCGGGAAGACCTCCAGACACTGAAAGCATGCGTCAGCCCGGATCAGTCCAAAGCCATCAATTTTTGCGAGGGTTCCTGTCTGGTAATGGCCGGTGCGGGGATGTGCAATGCCGGCCGTATCCTGCACCATTTCAAACAAAATCTCTGGAAACCGGAAACCTTTGTTCTGATGGTCGGCTACCAGGCGCGCGGCACGCTGGGACGGTTGTTGGTTGACGGAGCAACGGATGTGAATATCTTCGGAGAGAAGGTTGCCGTCAAGGCAACCATCCGCACCCTTGGCGGATTCAGTGCCCATGCCGGCCAGACGGACTTGCTGAACTGGGTCGGCGCCATCGCGGCCAGCAAGCCGATGGTGATACTGACGCATGGTGAAGATCGTCAGCGCAACGCGCTGGCCCAGTGTATCAAAAAACAATATCGCCTCAAGACGCTTTTGCCGATGCAGGGAGATACGATCGAGATATGATGTGGTGTGGGGTGTGGAGGAACGCCGTGGAATAAACGGACGATGTGCTTTTCGTTGCATGCGCGTGGCATGCAGTGAAAGAACAGTTATTTTTTTATGCGAGGACAGACAAATGAAAGCTGGAATTTTCTTTCTCATTTTGGCGGCGGTTGTTGGCGTTGGCGGCTGTAATCTGGAAAAGAAGGCCGTTCTGCCGCAAACATTGTCAAACGTAAGCGTACGGACATCCTACAGTCCCGCGGCAAAGTTCCCTGCGGGCAGCAAGTACGCTTTTGTAACCTTCGCTTCCGACAGCGAGGAAAGTGCCGAGGCGGACAAGATTAACCACAGGATTCAAGCATCGCTGTCTGACGCGTTGAAAACAAAGGGATATAAGCCGGGCCAATATGCGGAGGTGCATTTCTTTGTGGCTTACACGATTGCGCTTCAGCATCAAATTGATGTTCTGGTCGGGAAAAGCGAGGCGCATGGCAGCGAATGGATCAGCGCGATTGTGGTTCCGAATGATTATGTCAGCGGCGCCCTGCTGGTGCAGGTCATTGACGCCAAAAGCATGGAGCCCGTATGGCTGGGGGCGTTCAATGCGGATTTATCACTTGCATCAGTAAACGAGCAGCAGAAACAGGAGAGAGTGAAATTTGCGGTGCACGAACTTTTAAAATCGTTTCCGCCGAAATAATTCGGCTGCCCATGCGGGTCGAACAAACGCCGGTTGAGAGGGGCGGTTGAAAACGGCTTTCGCAACCGTGCTGACAGGGGTTGTTGCGCCGGTCCTTTTTTCGGTGATATTTGGGATTCAGGATAAGTCGTCTGTAAAGTCATAATCGGACAATCAAAAATGATGGAGGTTCAATCGTATGGGAATAACGGTTCAGCAAGAAAGCCCGGATGTGGGCGTGATGCGAATTACGGGGCTGCTTAAAAAATCCGAGATGGATGCCGTGCAGGCGGCGGCGGCTAAAGATTTGCAGTCCGGCGCGAGCGTTAAAATGCTCATTGTTCTGGAGAATTTCAAGGGCTGGGAACGCGGGTCAGATTGGGGCGATATGAATTTCTATGCCGAGCATGGCGACAAAATTGCCAAAATCGCGATTGTGGGTGACCCCAAACACGAAACGGATTGGTTGATGTTTACCGGCGCCGGGTTTCGGCGTGCGCCGGTGAAGTATTTTCCGCCGGATCAGCTTGAACAAGCCCGCCAATGGCTGGTTTGACAAACTCGATAGTTGCCATTGTTGAACAAGATAATTGAGGTGAAGATTATTAAGAACAAAATTTATCAGATCTTGTAACTGCGATAGGAGGTGAACTTTACTATGAAGACTGATTTTTGGATGGATCAAATCCCCCTGTGGGGAATATTTTTCTTCACCGTTGCCGTAGTTTTGGTTTCAATCTGGGTTGGTATGTTCCTGGGGCAGCGAAGAAGGCGCAAACCCGACCATGAGGCGGAGGGATCGCTGGGCACCATCATCAGCGCTACGCTGGGGCTGCTGGCCTTTATGCTGGCGTTTACATTTGGGATCGCGTCAGAACGTTTTCAGGTCAGACGCCAGCTTCTTCTCGACGAGGTCAATGCTATCCGTACCACCTATCTTCGAGCCGGCTTGCTTTTGGAACCGCATCGGAGCCAAATCCGCAAGCTGTTATCAGATTATGTGGATATACGGGTAGAATTGGTGACTGAAAACATAAAAGAACAGGGACAGGAACAAGTTTTTCAAGAGGCCTTTTCGCGTTCAGAATCATTGCAGGACCAGATGTGGTCGCACGCACTTGTATTGGCGGAGGCAGACCGCAGTTCCGAAATCGACGCCTTGTTCATTAGTGCGCTCAATGAGCTGATAGATTTACATGCGAGCCGAGTGACCGTGTTCAGGTATCACATTCCTCCAATGATCTGGCATGTCCTCTATTTTATAACGATCCTTTCGATGGCAACGGCCGGGTACCAGATTGGGCTTTCCGGCAAGAGCGTCCTGAAGGTTGCTGTTGTTCTGGCATTGACGTTTTCTGCTGTGGTTTTTCTCATTGCGGATCTTGACAGCCCTGTGGAAGGTCGTCTTCAGGTGAGCCAGCGGCCCATGCTTGAACTGCAGCAAAAAATCCAAATGTCAGAAGGGCAATCAGGTGCCTCAGAAAAAATGGAGATGCCCGCAGGGAGAAACCGTAAATGAAACTCCCCACGTCAACATAGTGTTATAAGGGGAAATGCTAATGCGATATAGTTCTGTTATCTTGACAATGATGATAGTGGTGTCGGCGGTTGCGCTGTCGGCCGATGTGCAGTCGCTGGAACAGCATTATCAGGCCGCTCGTGCCGCCCTTGTGAGGAGCGACACCGCCAAAGCCGAACGCGAGTTGAAACTTTCGATCCAGGACAACCCGCTCCATTCCGATTCCCACTTTCTGCTGGCCTTGCTGCTCTGGCAAAAGGGGGATTTTGACCAGGCAATCGCAGCGTTTCAGCAAACCACGAAGCTCGATTCAAACAATGCTGCGGCCCGATATAACCTGGGAACGGCGATGCTGTGGCGGGGAGAGCCGATCTCGGCTGCACTTCAGTTCGAGGAAGCCATCTTGATTCGCCCCGACCATGTCCCGTCTTACAACAATCTGGCCAAGGCGTACTTCCTGGCCGGACTGCCCGAACTGGCGGTTGCCGGGTACAAAGAGGCCCTGAGCCGCGACCCGTCGAATGCCGTCGCACTCCGGAACCTCGCCGTCTTCGCTGCGGCCGCCGGCGACCAGAAAGTCCCCGGAGCGGACGACGCTAAAAAGCCGGCCATAACCCCCGAGGTACAAGGCGTCAAAGAGCTGGCTCTATCGGATGCAGAGCAGGAGATTCGTGATGAAGTGAAAGCCGATGCGCTTCGGGAAATTCTCTGCGATCTGCCTTACGTGACGGTGGAACGGCGTGCCGAGCGACTGGCACTGGGTGGCTGGACCAGAGACGCCAGGGAGCGAAAGATGCTCGATGCGATCCTTGTTGGTCATTCGGATGTCCTCGACATGACGACCGATGACGCCGGAGATTCCCACCGTCTGCTTGAGATAGACGCGATCATTTTCCGTGTGATCGGGCTTGATTCAGAGAGCACGGGGCACAATTTTCTGCGTAACGTTCAGGTGACGGCTGAGTACCTCGCTCAGGAATCCAGGCCTCAGACGGAATGGTTGTTTTCCGCCGCGATTGATTACCAGGTGAACATCGCCAACGTGGCCCAGGAGCGCATCGCGTTCCTTGCCCGGCCTCACTTGACCACGTTGAGCGGCTCTCCCGCTACCTTCATCGCCGGCGGCGATATTGTCTTCAAGGTGTCCGGGACCACGTCCGGCGACATCAAACCTTACCCGTTTGGGACGACGCTCGAAGTTACGCCGACATTGCTCCGCACCCGGGACGAAGACGGCGGTCCCCTCGTTCGCCTGACAGTCAAGGCCGGACGCCGAAGCGTTCTACCGCCGGAGTCCCTGGAAATGCAGGCGTCAGGCGACTCGGTGGCCTTCTCAAACCTCGAGGTCACCAGCGAGGCCGTCCTGGGGCTGGGTCGGACATTAATCCTGACGGGTCTGAGCCAGCGGGAGAGCGCCAAGGGCTCGTCCGGGGTTCCAATTCTCAAGGACATCCCGGTCATCCAATACTTTTTCTCGAACAAGTCAACCAGGACTTCGGATTCATCCGTGATCATCCTCCTGACCCCCCGCGACCCGGCCTACTGGGATGAGCAGAACCAAAAGGCCAATGCGGCGTTCATCGACAAACGACGCGCCTTTGTCGAAGCATTGCAGGGCACTGAAGAGGATATGCGGCAATTCAAAAGAACGCTATCCGGACTGGTTCAAGCTGGCACCAAACCGTTTAGCCACCCACTTCTACCTGATGGAGAACTGCGAGCCTTACCGAAAAATAAGCGGAGTTGACCTCGCCGACGAAACTCTCGATGTCGAACTCTTGGGCGAACCGCTCAAGAAGGAAAAGAAGCCATGAAACCAAATCCAAAATTCGGAGGCAGCAAATATGGCGTCAATGGCATCGAACTCAATGTCGTTTTTAATCATGTGAGGTTCCCTTGGACTAAATCTTTTATAGGAGAAATGAAATGAAGACGAATAAAAAAGTATGCTTGAATGTGTGTACAATCATGGTGTCTGTGGCGTTGGTTTTTGGTTCAGGATGCGCCACCAAAGGCCAGACCGGGGCGCTTGCCGGAGCGGGGGTTGGGGCGCTGATAGGACAGGCCGTAGGAGGGGATACCGCCGGAACACTGATCGGCGCTGGGGTAGGTACAGGCGTTGGGTATCTTATCGGCAACAATATGGACAAAAAGGACGCCCAAAACCGTCAAACCGTGCAGGATGAGGAAACCCGGCCGCTGGCCAACACGACCTGGCAGGTTACAAGCATTGTCCCAAAGCCGGATCGGCCTGTGAAATCGCTGGTAGCCCATTTTAAGCCCGATGGTACGGTTGTCTCGACCCGAACATTTGAAGACGGCCATGTGGAAACGGCCCACGAACGGTATCGTATTGTCGGTGATACACTTATCATTAATCAGGACGATTACGTCATCAATGCGCGATTTAAAATAACCGGCAATCAAATGATTGCAAATACGGATAAATACAGTATAATACTTACGCGTCTGGACGTATGAACGAGCCGACAGACATCCATAAGCAACGTAAAAAAAGGAAAAGACAGGTCCTATACAAAAAAATGTGATCACACTATCAATTGCCGGCCAGATTATTTTGACATAAAGGAACATGCCGTATGAAAACGAACTACCTTATTGGGGTACTGGTTGCTACCAATGTTGTTGCGGTGGGTGTGATTGTGATATTTCTTGCAAACAGGGAGACATCGCCGCCCCCGTTGCCCGAACCGTCCGCCGTTAAAGAGGTGGTCGCTCATCCGGAATCGCCGTTACCTTCCCCAACGCAGGATGAACCCGAGGCCCCTAGTCCTAAAACGCTGCAAATACTGCAAAATATTAACCCGCTTTACGAAAGGATCCTTGTTCATTACCAAACCCAAGTCCGGCAAAAACCTCCGTATTGGGGCGATTTGCTCATGGGCTACATCTATGCCAGAGACGGCCGTTATGAGGACGGAATCACGGTTTGTCAAAAAGCGCTGCAGTACAAGCCGGATGATGTGGCGAACCTGTATGTGCTGGCCTGGATTTACACCGTTACGGAGCGATACGAAGAAGCGGAACTTGCCTGCAACCAGTGCCTGGCAATCGATCCGCAATTTTCGCGGGCGGCGGCCTTGAAATCCTGGATTTATTTTCGTCAGGGGCAGATGGAAAAGGCCTTTGAAGTTTGCCAAAAAGCATCGCAGGACAACCCGCGTGCTCCCGGTCCCCTTTATGGCATGGGGCGGTTGTATGCGCTGAAAGGGGATTATCCCAAAGCCATAGGGGTTTACGAGGAAGCAATCCGTCTGAAATCGGATGTTGCGGAGATTTATCTGTATTTGGGGCTTGCGTACGAACAAACAGGACAAGGTCTAAAGGCCCGGGAGGCATTTCGAAAAGCCATTGATACTGACAAGCAATACGCGGACGCCTATTTGATGATGGGGGTATCGCTTGATAAAGCCGGATTGCATGCCGAAGCTGAAAATGAATATCAAAATGCGGTTATTTATCAGGTGGTGTTTCCGGAAGCGCGCTTGTTTTCAGGCATCTATGCGCTGCGGACAGGATCCTATGAGGCGGCCTCGCGCTGCTTTCTTCAAGCCAAGGCAATGAAGCCGGATTATCCGGAGGCCTATGTGGGGCTTGGGCTGGCGTATCTTTTGATGGGTCAAGTTGAGGAATCGCGTCTTCAGCAAAAGAAACTGGCGGAGATGAATCCGGAAATGGCCGAGGGATTGGGACAGATTATCCAAAAAGCATTTCAATGATGAAGCGGCTGTTTCCTGAGTTTTCTAAAAACTGCTTAAGCAGCAATTAAAATGAAAGGATGAAGTATGCAGAAAATGGTTTTTTTGATGGTTTTATCATCTCTTTTCCTTCTTTCATCCGGATGTGCAACGTATTGGTATCAGGAAGGAAAGAGTTTTGATGAATGCAAGCAGGCCCAGTCGGAGTGTTTTGGAAAACTGACGGAACGAACGGATTTCGCAAGCCCAACGGCCGACTATGAAATCAAATACATGAGTGAGTGTATGCGGGCGAAGGGGTACAGGGAGGTTTCCGCCAATGAACTGCCGCTGGATGTAAAACGGAAAGAGCCGGAACGTTCGCTGCATTGGCGCGCCCGCGGCATAGCCGGTACAGTAACAGAGCCGTAAGGCCGCCGCAATGACCAGAGAATGTTTGCCCAGTATCTTTGTGAAGGGAGGTCGACCGATGTCCAAAAGGCCCATTTTAAAATTGCTTACGCTTGCCTTTATCCTTTGCCTGGGGCTGTTCTCCGGCTGCGGCAGCCCTTACAAGACGCTCAATCTTGCGCCTGCCGATCTGTTCCGGGAAAAAAGTAAAAATGCCGTTAACTCGTCGAAGCCCAGTTGGGAAACACGGCAGACCCTACGGCTGATGTTTCTTGATGAATCCTACCGCAGGGACCCGCAGCAGGTTATTTCGGAACTGGAGCAAAGGGTTAAAAAGACGCCGATGCCTGCGTTGCGAATGTCTCTTGCCGAATTGTCGCTCCTGCAAGCCCGGAAATATCATAAATCAGACCCGCAGAAGGCCATCGTTCACTATCTGATAGCGGCCCAGCAGTCCTATGACTACCTCTTTTCTGACACTTGCTCTGTTGGGTTAAATCCGCTGATACCGTCTTACCGATTTATGGCGGATATTTATAATCTGGCGGTTTCTGAGCTTGTTGACATGCGAGCCAACCGGGCTGACAGGTGGGATTCAAAGGACTTTGATTACGAGGGCATGCGTTATCATTTTGAAGTCGTTAAGGAAGGGCCGGGAATATGGGACCCCGCATGGTTTAATTACCTTCATAATGCCTACGAAATCAGGGTAACCGGATTTGCAAATGAATATGTCACCAAAGGGTTGGGGGCGCCGCTGGTAGGTATTGTGGAAAAACCCTCTGAAAATCCGCACTTTGGACGGTTTTATCCTCCTCGGCTTGTGTCTTATCCGGTTTCCGCCTTGCTGCTGTTTGATCCAGTCAGGGATACTGACCCGCCGTCGAGGGATATCCGGCTTGTTTTTTATAATGCGCTGGAAACCGATTCCGTTACGATACAGAACCAGAATGTTCCGCTGGAGGCCAATTTTACAACACCGCTGGGCCTGCAATTGCGCAAAACAAATCCGTTTCGCATGGGGCTTGGTCATCTTCTTCAGAGCGATGTCCAGCTCGAAAACGCCGGGATTTATATGATGGAGCCGTATCGGCCGGATAAAATTCCGGTTGTCATGGTTCATGGGCTGATGTCATCGCCTGCGACATGGGCGGGAATTTTTAATGACCTGCGAGGCGATGCCCAACTGCGTAAAAAATACCAGTTCTGGTTTTTTATGTACCCGACAGGTCTGCCGATTGGTTATTCGGCATCGATACTCAGAGATCATCTCAATGCCGTTCATGCCGCGTATGACCCCGACGGGACCAATCCCAATTTCAATCAGATGGTGCTTATCGGCCACAGCATGGGAGGACTTCTTTCACGGCTGATGGTGCAGGACAGCGGCACGAAATATTGGGATTACTATTTCAATGAGCCATTTGAAACAATCTCGCTTGATTCGGAGACAAAACAGTTCATCAGGAATATAGCGTTTTTTGAACATTTACCGTATGTGAAAAGAGTGATTTTCATTGCGACGCCGCACCTGGGCAGCCCGATGGCCGATAAGTGGTACACCGGCATCTTAGTGGGGATGGTGAACCTGCCCTCCGTTATGTCAGAAACCACAACGGATTTAGTCCGCGGGCAAGCGCTGAATCAATCGGTTGCTTCCGCCTTTACCAAAAAGACGCCGAATTCCCTAACGCTGCTTTCGCCTTCATCGGCCTTTATGAAGGCATCCAATGCGATTCCGCTTCGGCCGGATGTCCCGTACCATTCCGTCATCGGGACGCGGAAAAGAACGGCCGCTGGCGCCGGCACATCAGACGGCATTGTGCCTTATGAAAGCTCGCATCTTAACTTTGCCGAGTCGGAAGTGCTGGTTCCGTCCGGCCACAACGCCCATACGCATCCGTTGGCGATTGCCGAGGTTAAACGAATTCTTTACGAACATATGGAACAAAAACCATGAAACGCGCTGTACGCCTTGCTGCAAGAGGGGTCTTTGCTTTATTGGCCGCGATAATGACGGTGTGGGCGGCCGCTGCGATATACTATTCCAATCTCCCCGGACATTTTCTTCGCACGGCGGCGGCGATCCTTTATCCTGCGGCGTGTCTTGGGATATTTCTTCTCATCAGACCCTTTCGTAAGGCCCTGTTGATATTTTTGGCGGTTTTTGCCGCGTTGCTGCTTTGGTGGCTTTTGATTCCGCCCTCGAATTATCGCGACTGGCAGCCGGATGTGGCGGTCCTGCCCTCGGCGGTCATTGACGGAGATACGGTTACGATACACAATATTCGCAATTGCGAGTATCGTACAAGAACCGATTACACCGTTTCCTATTATGACAAGACGTTTGACCTTTCAAAATTACAGGGGGTGGATTTGTTTATCAATTTCTGGGACTCTCCGCTGATCGCGCATACCATTATGAGTTTTTGCTTTGAGGGCGACCAGTATCTGTGCGTCTCCATTGAAACGCGAAAAGAGAAAAGCGAGGGATATTCGGCGGTCAAGGGGTTTTTTAAGCAGTTTGAGCTGATGTATATCATAGGCGATGAGCGCGATTTGGTGCGGTTGCGCACCAATGTCCGCGGGGAAACGGTCTATCTCTACCGGCTTGCCGTAAGCCCCGAGATTGTCCGCGAGGTTCTGCTCGATTACTTAACAAGGGTCAATCAATTGAACCGCCGGCCCGAGTGGTACAATGCGCTGACCCAGAACTGTACCACCGCGATCCGCGGCCATACGGTGCCGTACACGCACGGGAAAATGAGCTGGAAACTTCTTGCCAACGGCTATTTGGACACGCTTCTCTATGAACGCAAAGCGATCGATACAAGTATGCCGTTCGAACAGCTCAAGGCCCTCAGCCGGATTAACGAAAAAGCGTTGAAAGCCGGCGACAGTTCCGAGTTTTCCATAATAATACGCGAGGATTTGCCGACGCCCTATTTTTGAAAGCCATTGCCCCGATTTTTTTCTCCTGTTTATCCCGCTTGATGAGCGAAGAGTATATTGCAGGTAGCCGGGGAATGAATTATAATTTCCCTCCGACTGCGTGAAACGGTGTGTCAATCGTTCCGGCAATGCCCGCGGGGAAGTGTTTGAGCGAGATCAAGATGTTGTGGTGTTCCGTTTTTTGTTAACCTTAAACCGACAGGAGATTCCAAATGAGCAAACGACCAATCAATCCGGACCAAACCATTCTGGCGATATGGTTTCTTGCGTGCACCCTTCCCTGTTTTTCGGGACAGGATATTTCCATTATCCCCCGCCCCGTGTCCCTCGAAACAAGATCGGACAGTTTTGTTCTCGACAAGAAGGTTGCGGTTGTCTGCGCCGACCCAGCCGACGAAGCCGTTGCGGCGTATTTTGTCGCCAGCCTGACCGAACAGACAGGGCTGTCGCTTCCGCAAAAGCATCGCAAGCCGTTTTGGGGGCGGTGTATCCTGTTAACATCGCGCGGGGCGGACAGCGCGTTGGGGGATGAGGGATATGAACTGAACGTTGCCGGCAGGACCATAACGATTACGGCTCCGAAGCCGGCGGGACTTTTTTATGGCGTTCAAACACTGCTGCAGTTAATTCAGGAACAGTCCGGCGGTTATACAATCCCCGGCGTGTTTGTCAGGGACTACCCCCGATTCGCGTGGCGTGGAATGCATCTGGATGAATCCCGCCATTTTTTCGGCGCCGCGTTCGTGAAAAAATATATTGACCTTCTGGCGATGCATAAAATGAACGTTTTTCACTGGCACATTGTGGACGATCAGGGCTGGCGGCTGGAGATCAAAAAATACCCGAAATTAACCGAGCTGGGGGCCTGGCGGACCGGCGAAGACGGCGTCCATTGGGATTATCGCGGGATGCGTTTCCCGGGGAAGGATTCCGGCGAGAAACTCTATGGGGGCTGTTATACCCAGGAGCAGGTCAAAGAGATTATTGCCTATGCCAAAGAGCGTTTTGTGACGATAGTGCCTGAAATTGAAATACCGGGCCATTCCTGGGCGGCACTGCTGGCCTACCCGGAGTTAACCTGTACCCAAACCCGTCCGGACGCCGAGGGGCACCACCGGCAGGACGCCTACTGCGCAGGCAAAGAGCAAACATTCCAGTTCCTGCAGGACATTCTGGATGAAACCCTGGACCTGTTTCCGTCGGAGTTTATTCATGTCGGCGGTGATGAGGTCAACAAAGCGTACTGGAGTCAATGTGCCGATTGCAAGCGCCGGATGGAAGAGGAAGACCTCAAAGATATTAACGAGCTTCAGAGTTATATCATCAAGCGAATGGAAAAATACTTGAATGCCAAAGGCCGCCGATTGATCGGCTGGGATGAGATTCTAGAGGCCGGCCTGGCGCCGAATGCCGCTGTGATGAGCTGGCGCGGGATGGGAGGGGGTATTGCCGCCGCTCAAGCGGGTCATGATGTGGTGATGACGCCGGTGGATCCTCTCTATTTCGACGCCCCGCAAGACGACCCTCGCTATGAGCCGACGACCATTGGTTACAGTCCCAATACGTTAGAGGATGTTTATTTGTTTGAACCCGTCCCCCCAATGCTCGGCGCCGAAAACGCCAGGCATGTTTTGGGGGCCCAGGCCAATGTCTGGACGGAGTGGATGTTTACCTCCAATCGTGTGGAGTATATGGCGTACCCGCGGGCTTGTGCGCTGGCGGAAGCGGTTTGGACGCCTGCGGATTTAAAAAACTGGAACGATTTCAAAAACCGGATGGGAAAACACTATCTCCGGCTGGATCAGCGGGGGCTTCAATACCGTCGCCCGGCGCTCAAGGGGTTTGGAGAACGAACATTGTTCGTGGACGAATATACGATAGCGATTGAAAAACCGATCCGTGAAATGGTGGTTCGTTATACCCTGGATGGGACGGAACCTACGGAGAATTCAACGCTTTACGAAGCGCCGTTTACGGTGAGCCATCGCTGTGTTGTAAAAGCGGCGGGGTGGTCTCCCAACGGCCTTAGGACCCCTGTTTTGTCTGGGACTTTCGAACCGGCCACTCTATACGATGCGGTTGCCGAATCCGGTTTGCAGCCGGGATTGAAATGCCGCTATTATACCGGACAGTTCAGGACCGTCGGCGATATTGAAAAGGGGACTCTTCAAAAAACAGCGATGCTTGCGGATTTTCGCTTTCCGGAAAGTATCCAGAAAGAAAATTTTGGTCTTATTTATGACGGTTATGTCCGAATTCCCGAGGATGGCCTTTATACGTTTTATACGGCGTCTGATGACGGCAGCCGGCTTTTAATCCAGGGTCAGGCGGTAGTGGATAATGACGGGCCGCACAGTATGTCGGAAAAGAGCGGGCAAATCGGCCTCAAAGCGGGCCTTCATCCACTTGAAGTGCGGTTTTTTGAGGGCGACGGAGCCGAGAGCCTGATTGTCAGCTGCGAGGGGCCCGGCTTGGAGAAAAAACGGATTCCCGCCGAGTTACTGTTTAGCAAGGCATCCACGGAACATTCCGGACAGCCGATGATAAACTATCTCCAAGAGGAAACCAAAGAGCAGTTTGATCGGCGAATCGACTGGTGGCGTCTGGCCCGTTTCGGCATGTTCATCCACTGGGGGCTGTATGCTGTCCCGGGCGGGGAATGGGACGGTCAGACCGGCCACGGCGAATGGATTTTGACCACCGCCCAGATTCCCATCCAGCGTTACGAACAGTTTGCCGGCCAGTTCAATCCGGTTTTGTTTGACGCGGCCCAGTGGGTGCGTATGGCCAGAGAGGCCGGGATGAAATATATTGTTATCACCAGCAAACATCACGACGGTTTTTGCCTGTTCGATTCGAAGGTCGCTCGGTATGATGTAATGGATGCTGCGCCGTTTAAGCGTGATATCCTCAAAGAGTTGGCCGATGAGTGCAAAAAGCAGGGGGTTCGGCTGTGTTTTTATTACTCGATCATGGATTGGAACCACCCGGATTATCTGCCCCGACGGGACTGGGAGGATCGGCCTGCCGAAGGGGCCGATTTTGATCGCTACGTGGCGTATATGAAAGCCCAGTTGAAAGAACTGATTGAACGGTACGACCCCGGCGTGCTGTGGTTTGACGGCGAGTGGGAACACACGTGGAATCACGAGCGGGGGGTTGATTTGTATAATTATGTCCGCACCCTTAAACCGGACATTATTGTCAACAATCGAGTGGATACCGGCCGGGGCGGCATGGAAGGCATACACGACGCCCGCAAGTACGCCGGTGATTTTGGAACACCCGAACAGCAGATTCCCGCTACCGGCATTCAGGGCTATGACTGGGAAACTTGTATGACGATGAACCAGCACTGGGGCTGGAATAAAAACGACAAAATGTTCAAGTCCGGCACGGATCTGATTCAGAAACTGGTGGATATCGCCAGTAAAGGCGGGAATTTCCTGTTGAATGTCGGGCCTAAAGAGGACGGGATGTTCCCTCAGGAAAGCATCGATCGCCTTCGGGAAATCGGGCGGTGGATGAGCACGAATGGGGAAAGCATTTATGGCACCTCCGCCAGCATCTTTTCCGAACTTGACTGGGGACGAAGCACGACCAGAGGCAATACCTTGTACCTGCATGTGTTTGACTGGCCGGCCGAAGGCCGGCTGTGGGTTCCGGGCCTGATTACCGAGGCCGGACAAGCCGTCCTTCTGTCGGCTCCGGATCAGCCGCTGGAGGTCGAGCATGTCAACGATGGCGTGTATCTCCGGCTGCCGCAGAAAGCGGTTGATCCGGCGGTGTCTGTCATCCGTCTGACATTTGACCAGACGCCGCGGGTAATAAGCCCGCCTCGGATTATGGGCCGTCAGCAGTTTTACCCGTCCTCCCTTGTCGCGATTGAAGGCGGCGCTGGGGATGTTCAGATTTGTTACACGCTGGACGGTACGGAGCCAACCGCCCAGTCGGCTCTGTACCGGCAGCCGTTCACACTGGAGACCAGTACGCCGCTTCAATGCCGCATCTTTCGAAACGGCAGGCCAGTCAGTCCGGTCATCAAGCGGGAATTTGAGAAACTTTCTCCCCATGCCGCCCAGGAGGTTATCAACGCCCAGCCGGGGCTGCGGTACTTGACCTATGTGGGGCAATGGGATAAACTGCCGGAATTTACCGGTTTGAATCCGCAGGGTTCGGGCCTGACCAAAGCCGTGGATTTGACGGTACAGCCGCAGCCGGAATACTTTGCCATTCGCTATGCGGGTTATTTTCGGGCGGATCAGGATGGTTTGTACGAATTCTGGCTGGACAGCGATGACGGCAGCCGCCTGCGGGTGGCCGGCCAGGTTGTGGTGGACAATGACGGCCTTCATTCCCCCCTGCAGAAAAGCGGGGTCATTGCCCTCAAACAGGGGCTGCATCCGGTTGAAATTGATTATTTTCAAGCGGCCGGCGGAACAATGCTGGATCTGTATTATGCGGGGCCGGGAATGAATAAACAAAAAATCGCTGCTGCGGTTTTCTACAATCCGTAACGACACGACATGAAAAGCACGGCAATGAACCGACGGGAATTTGTCAAAGTGATGGGTCTTCAGCTTGGGTTAACCGGCTCGCTGGCCCAAGCGATGTCAAACCGTCTTCCCAGAAAGCTGCCGAATATCCTCTTTATTTTTTCGGATGACCATGCGGTTCAGTCCATCGGCGTCTACGGGTCGAAGATTAACCAGACACCGGCGATTGACCGGATTGGGCGGGAGGGGATGGTGCTGGATCGATGTTTCTGCTGTAATTCGATCTGTGCCCCAAGCCGGGCGGCGGTACTGACAGGCAAGCACAGCCACGCCAACGGCCTGATGACCAACATGGATCGGTTTGATGGAAACCAGCTTACCTTGCCCCGCCTGCTGCGGCAAGGCGGCTATCAGACGGCGGTGATTGGGAAATGGCACTTAAAATCTGATCCGACGGGCTTCGATCACTGGGACATCCTGCCGGATCAGGGGAGTTACTACAATCCCGACTTTTTAACCCCTGGCGGCAAGACCCGGCATACGGGCTATGTAACCGATATCATTACCGATAAATCGCTTCAGTGGCTCACGAACCAGCGCGACCCTGGAAAGCCGTTTTTACTGATGTGTCATCATAAGGCCCCGCATCGTAACTGGTCGCCCCATCTCAAACACCTGCATCTGTACGAGGACGTGGAAATACCGGAGCCGCCGACCCTGTTCGATGATTACAGCAGCCGAAGCTCGACACTGAAAAACAATGAGATGGAAATAGGCCGTCACCTGATAATGGACGGCGACCTGAAAGTAACCGGCAGTTCGGTGCCTGACGCCCTCGGCCGAAGCTGGCGCAACGGAGAGCGAGATCGAATGACCCCCCAGCAGCGGCAGCAGTGGGATGCCGCTTATGATTCGCAAAATGAGGCGTTCGAGAAGGCATCTCTTTCCGGCAGCGATCTGGTGCGGTGGAAATACCAGCGGTATATCAAGGATTACCTGCGGTGCATTGCCAGTGTCGATGAAAATATCGGGCGGCTGCTGGACTGGCTTGACCGGTCGGGTCTGGCCGGCGATACGTTGGTGGT
>JAKEGM010000015.1 GCA_022615575.1 Planctomycetales bacterium | reverse complement strand
CATGTTTAGCAATCCGTTTGGCCTATTATAACCGAAAAGCTGGATTTATTCACTTATTAAAAGAGCAATTTCTGGTAATTATTTATGCAACAGGCTCAGAAGATATTTTTTCCGCATTCTTCCTGAAGCACGGAGGTGGACATACCTCACGAATAAAAAAGTAGAGAATTAAGAAATGCCTTCGGCGGCTGTTTTTGTTTGACAGAGGGGCAGGCGGCCTTATAATAAAGCAGACGCTTGTGGTCTATCTATGGTCGGTTTGTATAACCTCTTTTTTATTAAAGAGTTAGGAGCTGTTGAGCGAAGCAGCGACGGACTTGTTATGTGGAGATTATCGATGAGAAACAAAAGGTGGCTGATGTGGGTAATGGCGATGGGCCTGCTGCTTTGTTCGATGGTGCAGGCGGCCAGCGTGGAAGAGGACTGGAACGATTTTCTGCACTATACCGCCATCGGCCGGTTCGAATTGGCCAAGGGCTATGGCGAGCAGCTTGTTGCCAATCAGGCGGATCCGAATGTTCTGCTGGATTTGGCGGAAGCCAATCAGGAAGGGTACCGTCTGTTGCTGAGGATGAATGCCGACAGCAACGAGCTGCGCGAGGTCAGCGGCCAGGTTCTGACGCTGATCGAACAGGGGCGTTATATTCGCCGCACAGACCCCAAAATCATCGTCTTGGAGATTGCGCGACTTAGTACGACCATTCGCGGTCGCATTGCGGCCGAAGAACGCCTGAAAAATTCGGGCGAGTACGCGATTCCGTATATGCTGGCGGCTCTGGCGGATGAAACCCGGCAAAATGAGTTTGCTTATATCACCGAGGCGATTCCGAAGATTGGCCGGCCCGCGATTCGACCGCTGACGGCGGCGCTGCAGACGGAAAATGTGGCGGTCAAGACGGAAATCATTCGAGCGCTGGGCAAAATCGGCTATTTTGAACCGCTGCCGTATCTGAAGCTGGTGATTGAGAAGGAGACCTCTGATGTGCTGAAAACCCATGCGGCCAAAGCCATCGAACGGATTGATGCCAACGCCCTGAAAGTCTCCGCCGCGGAATTGTTTTTCAAATTGGGCGAAAACTATTACAACCAGGTGGATTCCGTGGCGCCGGCGGCCGAGTACAGCTTTGCCAATATCTGGTTTTGGGATACAGACAAGCAATCGTTAATCCGCCATGAAATCAATAAAGGGTATTTTGATGAACTGATGGCGATGCGCTGCTGCGAATGGACGCTCAAGGCCGATCCGTCGGTTGGCAAATCAATTGGATTGTGGATTGCTGCGTTTTTCCGTGCCGAATCGGCAGGAGAGCCGATGCCGGAGTACTTCGGCGACGGTCACGCCGATGCCGGGACATACGCGACCACCGCCGGCCCCGAATATCTGCATCAGGCGCTGGAACGGGCGATTGGCGACAACGATGCGTATGTGGCGCTGGGCGTGGTTGAGGCAATGGCGGTCAACGCCGGCGAAAAATCCCTGCTCTACCAGCTTGGAACGGAACAGCCGCTGGCCAAGGCGCTGAGTTTCGCCGATCGCAAGGTTCGCTACAGTGCCGCGATTGCGTTTGCCGAGGCCAACCCGGTAACCGAATTTGTCGGCAGCGACAAGATTGTTGAAAATCTGGCGGCGGCCGTTCTTGAAGAAGGGGCTGAAGAAGTCGGGGCTGAACTGTCTGCGGCGTACGCGCTGCGTGCAGTAAACGCCATGTACAAACTGGCCTTAGTGCGGAATCATATTGTGGATTTATCCAAAGCGCTGCCGGCTCTGATTCAGGTGACGGAAAAATCCAGCCCTGAAATGCGTGTGCTGGCGGCTCAAGTGCTGGCGCATCTGCAAAGCCCCGAGGCCCAGCGGGCGATTGCCGCCATGGCGATGTCCGAACAAAACGACAATGCCGTGCGGATTTCCGCATTTGAATCGCTGGCCTTATCGGCCAAGATCAATGCCAACCTGCTGCTGACCGAACAGATTGATGCCATTTACGGGATTGTTAGTTCGATGGAGGCGGATGCCGACCTGCGGGCGGCGGCGGCGGGCGCCTATGGGGCGTTGAATCTGCCCAGTGAACAGGTTAAACGACTGATTCTCGACCAGGCAAAGTCATAAACATACGAATGAGGATGCTTCGTTGAACGGCAACCCGGCCCCCTGCGGAAAAAGGGCTGTCGGAAAGGAACCTATGACGGCACGACGGAAAGATCAGCCCACGGATGCACGGTTTTACCGGGCGGCTTTCCGGTGGATGGGAATAGGGCTGGAGTTTTGCATCGTTATTGGTTTTTTTATGTTTATCGGCTATTGGCTTGACGTATGGGAGGGTACAACCCCGGGATGGATGATCCTAGGTTTTTTTGTGGGCTTTGGATTTATGATGTACACTATCGTCAAGCGTGCTAAACTGACGGAAAAAGAGCTTGATCAGGATGAAGGACAGGACGACGAAACGGTCTGATGACACCAAAGCAAAAACAGCGTGACCCGTTTTTTATGCTTTTTCCGTGGGGAAAGGTCACAGGCCTGCTGTTTTTGCTCGTTTTCGGGGCAATGATTGTCTACCGGCTTAGTGAAACCGGGGGCATAGACGCCCATCGGGCCTGCCTGGCGGCGATGATTGCGGCGGGGGTATGCGGGGGGGTAGGCCTGTATGCCATAGGCAAGACCTGGGGGCGGGGGGTGTATTGGGTACTGGGCGGGGTAATGATTGCGTCGGCAATTCGACTGTTGATTGGCGGCGCAGGAGTTGCTATAATCACTTTTTTTACAGAGATACACCGGAGTTGGTTTGTCCTGTTTTTAGGGATTTACTATATGGCCTTTGTGGCGGCGGATTCGTGGTTTGCCCTGTGGGTGCTCCGGAACAGCGAGTGGAAAACGCCAGACGAGACAAAACATGGGAATCTTTGGGACATTGTTGGCTGAGACGCCGCTTGAAGAAGTGGTCAGCAAGCCCTTGTTTTTTATCCCGATCGGGGGGTGGCAGCTGCCGTTCACCAATCACATGTTTGTGGTGATGCTGGCGTCGCTGCTGATGATCATTATTATTCCGTTATTTACCCGCCGGCCGCAGATGATTCCGCGGGGCTTTTACAATGTGATTGAATCCATCTGCGTATTTCTGCGGGAAGATGTGGCGCGGCCGTTTTTGAAAGACCGCACGGACCGCTATATTGGAATTTTATGGACGATGTTTTTCTTTATTCTTGTGCTGAATCTGCTGGGACTGACGCCGCTGGCTCAGGCGGTGTATATCCTGTTTAAGACGCCGCATATCGGCGGGGCGCCAACGGCCAATCTGTTTGTGACGGGGGCGCTGGCGACCTTTGCGTTTTTGCTGTTTCACATCGCCGGTATTTCCGAGAAGGGATTTGTGAAGTATTTTGCCACCCTGGCGCCGCCGGTGCCGTGGCCGCTGATGCCGTTTATGTTTTTGATGGAACTGATCAGCTCGTTTGTGCGGCTGTTTTCCTTGGCCATTCGATTGTTTGCCAATATCCTGGCCGGGCATATTCTTATGGCCGTGCTGCTGGGGTTTATTGTCATTTTTAAGAATTTCATGGTGGCGTCGGCCTCGATTCTGGCCACGACCCTGATGAGCTTGCTGGAATTGTTCGTGGCGTTTCTGCAGGCGTATATTTTTACGTTTTTGACAACGATTTTTATTGGGTTTGCGATTAGCGAAGAACACTGAAAAACAAGGAAACTTAATCTTTTGGAGGTTTTAACGCTATGTTGGAAATGTTGATGATGATCCCCGTGATGCTTGCCGAGGCGGGTACAGAGGCCCCCGCAGCGGCTTCGGTGTCGTTCGATGCGCTGGCCAAAGGTATCGGCGTTTTGGGCGGCGTGATTGGCGCCGGATTAATCGTGCTCGGGGCCGCCCGCGGCATTGGGACGCTGGCCGGTAGCGCCGTTGATGCGATTGCCCGTCAGCCCGAAGCCGGAGGACGAATTTTTACGACGATGATCATTGCGGCCGCGCTGATCGAAGGCGTAACCCTGTTTGCGCTGATTATTTGTCTTTGGGCGGTTGCGTTTTAGGCATTGTTAATCACAAAACCGGGGATGTGAATGAAAATGCGCGGAATCATACGGATTCTGGGGGCTATGCTGCTGATGCTTGTGCTGCTGCCTGCGGCTCTGCGGGCCGCGGAAGCGCCGCAGGAAGAGCATACCCCCCCCAATATTTTTGAAGGCAATTTAGCCGAATCCTTCTGGGCGCTGGTCTGGTTTGGTGTGCTGCTGTTGGTTCTGTGGAAATTTGCCTGGAAGCCGCTGCTGGCGGGTCTGACCGGCCGTCAGGAATATATCGAAAAGCAGATCAGTGATGCCGAAAAAACGCGCACCGAGGCCAAAAAGGTGCTCGAAGAGTATGGCGCCAGGCTGGCGGATGCGGAACGGCAGGGCCGGGAGATTATCTCTGCGCGGGTCAAGGATGCCGAGAAGCAGGCCCAGGAAGTACACGAGAAAAACCAGCAGGAACTGGAACATCGGAAAGTCCGTGCCGAGCTTGACTTGGACCGTGAACGTATCCGGGCTGAAGAGGGTCTTTGGGAGCAGGCCGGTGAGATTGTCCGCCGGCTGGGCCTGGACGTTTTCGGCAAGACCCTCGACGACGAGGACAACCAGCGGCTGATCCGCGAAGCCATTGCCCGGCTTAAAGAGCATAAACACAAATAAACAAGGCGCTCTATGCCTCGAAGCGCGCGACATATTATTCATGAGATTTACAGCGACGTCATGTTTGAACTGGCCGAGGATGCCGGCCTGCTCGAACCGGTCATGGACGATCTGGAGTCGGTCGGCAGGGTGCTTCAGGACGAGCCGGAGTTTTTGTCGCTGCTGACCGTGGGGCATATCAGGGAAGATGAAAAGGTCGGCATGGTCCGCCGGGTCTTCAAGGGTCGGGTCAGGGATTTGACGCTGGATTTTCTGTGCGTGCTGGCCCGGCGCAACCGGATGAGTTTTCTGCACGGCATCGGCGACCGCTACCAGGCGCTGCTGGACGAGCGCAAGAACCTGCACCGGATTGAAATAACGCTGGCCAAGGAACCGACGGATGAACAGGTCGAAACGATCAAGCGGGATATCCGGGAGGCGATCCGTGCCGAAATAAAACTCTCGGTAACGGTGAATCCGGAAATTATCGGCGGCATTATCATCCGAAAGGGCGACATGGTGATCGATAATTCCGTTCGCACGATCATGAACCGTACGGTCGATGCGATTATGACCCGCTCCAAGGAAAAATCAAATATTAAAAGTAATAAAGAGTCACAACAATGAAGTTTGATGTCAATGAAATCAGCACGCTGATTAAAGAAGAAGTGCGGCGGTACCGCACAGAGGTGGATGTTGCCCAGGTCGGTTCGGTGCTGGAAGTGGGCGACGGCATCGCCCGTATTTACGGACTGGACAGTGCGATGGCCGGCGAGATGCTCGAATTTGAAGGCGGCGTGTTTGGCGAGGCGTTTAACCTGGAAGAGGATTCCGTTGGCGCAATTATCTACGGCGACTGCGCCATGGTTAAAGAAGGGACCTCCGTCCGCGCGACCGGCAAGGTGCTTTCGGTGCCGGTCGGCGAGGCGCTGCTGGGCCGCGTGGTCAATGCCCTGTGCGAACCGATTGACGGCAAGGGCCGAATTGGGTGTGAGTTCCGCCGGTTGGTGGAATTTGCGGCGCCGGGAATTGCCGACCGGCAGCCCGTCAAGGAACCGCTGGCCACAGGCCTCAAGTGTATCGATGCAATGATTCCCATCGGGCGCGGTCAGCGCGAGCTGATTATCGGCGACCGCAAGACCGGCAAGACGGCCATCGCCCTGGATACCATTATCAACCAGAAGGGCAAAGGCATGGTGTGTATCTATGTTGCCATCGGGCAGAAAGAATCGACGGTCGCCGAAGTGGTGGCCACGCTGGAACGCCATGGTGCGATGGAGCATACCGTTGTGGTGATGGCGCCGGCCTCCGACAGCGCGGCGATGCAGTTTATTGCCCCTTATGTCGGAGCGGCCATCGGCGAATACTTTATGTACGACAAACACGGCCATGCCCTGTGCGTTTACGACGACCTGAGCAAGCACGCGATTGCCTACCGTGAATTAAGTCTGCTGCTGCGCCGCCCGCCGGGCCGCGAGGCCTATCCGGGGGATATTTTCTACCTGCACAGCCGCCTGCTGGAACGGGCCTGCAAGCTGTCCGATGCGCGGGGCGCAGGGTCGATGACAGCGCTTCCCATTATTGAAACGCTGGAAGGGCAGGTATCGGCCTATATCCCGACCAATATTATTTCCATTACCGATGGGCAGATTTATCTCCAGCGGTCATTATTCCTGGCGGGGGTTCGCCCGGCGGTGGATGTGGGCATCAGCGTGTCCCGCGTTGGCGGGGCGGCCCAGCCCAAGGCGATGAAAAAGGTGGCTCCCAAGCTGCGCCTGGACCTGGCGGCGTTCCGTGAACTGCAGGACTTTGCCCGTCTGGGTACGGAATTGGATGAAGCAGCCCAGAAACATCTCGACCGCGGCCACCGCATGGTGGAAGTGCTCAAGCAGAAGCAGTTTGCCCCGATGGGCGTGGCCGAGGAAGTCATCAGCATTCTGGCCGGTTCCAGCGGGGCGCTGGATGACATTGAAGCCGGCCGCGTCAATCATTTTATGGATGAACTGTTGATCTGGATGAAAATCGAAGCGCCGGATTACCTGGAAACGGTGATGCAGAAAGGCGATATCGATGAAGCCCTGATGACCGGCCTGACCGAGGCCATCGAGGCCTACAAGATGCTCTATCGTTTCTCGTTTGGCGCGTAAGCGGTGAATTTAGATTTCAAATTTGAGGTTTGTGATTGAATTAAATGGCCAATACCCGAAAAATCCTGCAGCGCCGCAATGCGGCCGCCAATATCAGCAAGGTGACCGGCACGATGGAAACCATCAGCGCCGTGCGCTATCGGCAGTACTATAACCAGTGGGCTGAAGGACTTGCTTTTTACGATTCTTTGGCGCAGTTGGCCTACCTGATGGTAACGTCGCAAAGCAGGATTGCTCATCCGCTGATGGACGAGCCGAAAATCAAGTCGCAGACCAATGCGTTGATTGTCATCGGTTCGGACCGGGGTTTGTGCGGGGCTTACAACAACGAGGTTTTCCGCCAGATTGATACCCATGTCCGCATGGCCAAACGCTTTGGACGCCGGTTGGATGTGTATGTCAAGGGTAAAAAGGTTCTGGGGTATCTGGATCATCTGAAAATCAAGCCGGCCGGGGTATATGAGGATTTTTCCGAAGTGCCGGCGGCTGACCAGGCCAACGCCATCGGCGATTTTTTCATGGATCAATATTTCAAGGGAAAGATCGACCGGCTCGGTGTCGTCTATAACCGTTTCTTTTCACCGGCCAGCCAGAAGGCCCAGACACTGACCCTCCTGCCGGTGACGGACCTGATTGAGGATTTGACGACCCGGGCTACGGTGATCTGGCCGTGGGAACTGAATTTTGAGGATTTTGAACTCAGCCCATCGCCGGAGGATATTTTTGAAACCTTGTCGAAAATGATCATTCGCACCTCGATTGCCGGCTGCTTTCTGGAAGCGGCGGTCAGCGAGCATCTGTCGCGGGTGGTCTGCATGCGGAACGCCTCGGACAATGCCGATGAGATGATTCGGGAACTGACAAAAGATTACAACCGGGCGCGGCAGGGACAGATTACCGTGGAATTGCTGGACATTGTCGGTGGCGTGGAGGCCTCCAAACGATAAACCGTTTTTGTAAAAGATAAACTATGAATCGCGGACACATTACACAGGTTATTGGCAGTATATTCGAGGCGGAATTTGTGACTCGGATTCCCTCGGTGTATCATGCTTTGGAAATTAAGGGTGAATTTGAAGGCGGGCGGATCGAACTGGTCGGCGAGGTGCAGCAGCATCTGGGCGGCGGACGGATTCGCGCCGTCGCGCTGGGCAGCACAGCCGGCCTTCGCCGCGGGATGGAAGTGATTGATACCGGCGGCCCGCTGATGGTGCCGGTCGGCAAAGAGACGTTGGGCCGGGTCTTCAACCTGTTGGGCAAGCCGATTGACGGTGGGCCTGATATTACCGTCAGAGAAAAACGCCCAATCCACCGAAAGCCGCCGAAGTTTACTGATTTGACGGCAAAATCCGAAATGTTTGAAACCGGAATCAAGGTTGTCGATTTGCTTTGTCCTTTCGTTAAGGGCGGAAAAACCGGCCTGTTCGGCGGAGCCGGCGTAGGCAAAACGGTGCTGATTCAGGAACTGATTGCCCGCATCGCCACGCAGCACGGTGGTTTTTCGGTGTTTGCAGGGGTGGGGGAGCGGACACGCGAAGGCAACGACCTCTGGCTTGAGATGCAGCGCACCCGAATCGGCACCTCGGAAGCGCGGGTGCTGGACAATACGTGCCTTGTTTTCGGTCAGATGAACGAGCCGCCGGGGGCACGGCTGCGCGTGGCGTTAACAGGCCTGACGATGGCCGAAGCGCTCTGCGAACAGGGCGGCGGCGAGACGCTGCTGTTTATCGATAATATCTTCCGTTTTTCGCAGGCCGGCTCGGAAGTGTCGGCTCTGCTGGGGCGTATTCCCAGCGCCGTCGGTTATCAGCCCACCTTGGCCAGCGAAATGGGCCAGCTTCAGGAGCGCATCACCTCCACTACGGCGGGCGCCATTACCTCGGTGCAGGCGGTGTATGTGCCCGCCGATGACCTGACCGACCCGGCCCCGGCCACAACGTTTACGCATTTGGACTCGTCCGTGGTCTTGTCGCGGAAAATTACCGAAAAAGGCATTTACCCGGCGGTCGATCCGCTGGAAAGCTCCTCGCGCATTCTGGATGTCAACATTGTCGGCCAGGAGCATTACGATACCGCTCAACGGGTACTGGAGTTTCTCCAGCGGTATAACAGCTTGCAGGATATTATCGCTATTCTCGGCATCGACGAACTGAGCCGCGAAGACCGCCAGATTGTGGCCCGGGCACGGCGTCTGGAACGGTTTTTCTCGCAGCCGTTTATTGTGTCAGTGCAGTTTACGGGGCTGGAAGGCAAGTATGTGCCGGCGGCCGATACGGTCCGGAGCTGCCGGGAAATCTGCGAAGGCCGGTGGGACCATCTGCCCGAGCAGACGTTTATGTATATTGGAACGGTCGAAGAGGCCCAGGAAAAGGCGCAGAAGAAGTAATCATGGTTGGATTCTCGCACGGTAAATTTCGCGTGATGCTGCTGACGCCGAAGGCCAAACTGCTGGATGTCAGAGCCGGGTCTGTCGTCGTACCGGCCCATGACGGCCAGATGGGGATTCTGCGAAACCACAGCCCCCTGCTGGCGAAGCTGGGGTTTGGCATTATGCAGGTCCATGAAATTGTCGAGCGGCCCGATGCGTGGTATATTATTGAAGGCGGTTTTGTCCGCGTCAGTGAAAACCATGTCACGGTACTGGCGTACGATGTTACGACCTTTGAGGGGAAGAATGAAAAAGAGGTGGAGCGCATGATATCCCATGCGCAAAGCGTCGTGGCGGGGCAGGAGTACATTCGGTCGCAGCAGCAGGCGATTGACCAGCGAAAAGCCCGGTTTATCGTACAGATGGCTCAAATGGCTGCTATGGAAACCCCGGCGGCAGGCGGCGAATAACGAAGGTGATTGGCGGGCGGCCCTGGACGGATGGCAGCAGTGGTATCCTTGATTGCGGATAAGGCAGACATGGCACAGGAAGGCAAAAAAACCGAAGAAGCAGCGAATCCCCATATCGCGGCATTTGTCCGGACTCTCGATGAACCGCACCGGATGTTGATTATTCTCAAAGCGCAGCTCTACGGTGGCCGGTGGGAACCCATGCTGGACGACCTGCAGAACCGTCTGAAGGGAAAACCTTATATTTTCAAGCTGTCCAATCGCATCAAAGACGATTTGGAACGGATTGGCCGGCTGCAGGCCTTTGAGGCCGAACAGGGAATTGATTTGGCCGATTATGTGAAATTGGAATCATTGTGACAGCAAACAAAAAGGGATGAATATCATGAAACGAAAAATCGTTATCACGGGACTGCTGTTGTGCGGCATCTGGGCGGTCGCTGCCGGGGTCAAGCCGGTCTCCGAATACGCTGCCCAGAGCACGGATCCGCTGGTGTCGCATGACCTGCTCCGTCAGGCGGGATGGAGTTCCAACTGGCAGATGAACCTGCCTCTCAAGACGGGCGAGGCCGTCGCCCGCATGGGTGTGGCTGGCCCTAATTTATTTGTGATAACAAATACCAATGTGATGTTCTGTCTCGACCGGGTGCAGGGACGGCTGCGGTACACACGGCCCCTGAGCGCGCGGAATTTGCCGGTTCGGACGCCGCTGTATTATGAAGAAAAGTTCTGGTTTATCATCGGCAGTGAAATGCTGGTATTTGACCCGGCGGGCGGGGATTTCACAATCCGCCAAAAATTTGAAGGGTTCGGCGGGGCAAGCTGTTTGGCTTTAAACGACACCCATGTTTTTATCGCCGGCTCGGACAACCGTCTTCATGCCGTCAACAGAGACGGCTACTGGCAGGAGTTTTTAGCGTCGGCGGACAATGATGCGCCGATTGTATCTGTGCTGGCCGCCGCGGATGTTGTGGTTTTTGCGACGGATGCCGGCAACATTGTCGGGATGGCCCCGACGGAAGCGCGGAAACAATGGCAGTTCGATGCGACCGGCCAGATTCATGTTCCGCTGGTGCAGGACGGCGGCGATGTGTATGCGGGCAGTCGGGATACCAAACTCTATAAAATCAACCTGACCAGCGGCCGGTTGGCGTGGGCCTCGCCCTATTCATCGGGCGGCCCGATTCAAAAGCCCTTTACCGTAGGCCAAAAGGTCGTTTATCTGCATAATGCACTGAGCGGGCTGTGCGGGGTCAGCAAGGAAACCGGGAAAGCCGTCTGGACGGCCCCAGCCGGCGTCGGGATGATTTGTGAAACTCCGGACAAAGGATTTATATTTGCTGTGCCCGGGATTTTAAAGGTGATGGACAATACGACCGGCAGGGAACTGTACTCGGTGAATTTCGCCCAGGTGGAGAGTTATGCCGTTAATACGACCGATGCTGTGATGTATGTCGGCGATGCCAACGGACGATTAATGAGCATTGCGGCCCGATAGGCGGCTGCGGGAATTGATAGGGATTCAACAAAGGGAATACAAGCACGATGGATGTAAGGATTCGACGCGCGCTGGTCAGTGTCTCCGACAAAAGCGGTATTGCGGAATTCGCCAAGGGTCTGCAGGCGATGGGCGTGGAAATCATCAGTACCGGCGGAACCGCCAAATCGCTCCAGCAGGCGGGGGTGAAGGTCGTCAGCGTGGATACGGTCACGGGTTTTCCCGAAATGATGGACGGCCGGGTGAAAACCCTGCATCCGAAGATTCACGGAGGCCTTCTGGCGATTCGGGACAATGCTGCTCATGCGGCGGCGATGAAGGAGCACCACATCGAGCTGATAGACCTGGTCTGCGTGAATTTATACCCGTTTGAACGGACGGTTGCAAAAACCGGCTGCACGCTGGAAGAGGCGATTGAAAACATCGACATCGGCGGCCCGAGCATGGTTCGGTCGGCGGCGAAAAACCATCGGTTTGTAACGATTGTCACCCGTCCGGACCAGTATGAGACGGTCTTGGCCCAAATGAAGGAAAACAACGGCGCCACCCGCATGGAATTGCGCATTAAACTGGCGCGGGCGGCTTTTTCGCTGACGGCGTCTTACGATGCCGCCATCGCAAAATACCTCAACGCCAGCGCCGGCGACCTGTTCCCGGAACGCCTCTCCATCGCGATGGTCAGGGACCAGGAGCTTCGTTACGGCGAAAATCCGCACCAGAAAGGGGCGTTCTACCGGCGGACGGATAGCACGGAGGTCAGCGTCGGCAGCGCTGTGCTGCTGGACGGCGGAACCCCGATCAGCTTCAACAATCTGATGGATGCCAATGCGGCATTTGAACTGTGCAAGGAATTTGAAGAACCCGCGGCGGTAGTGGTCAAGCACATGAACCCCTGCGGCTGTGCCATCGACGCCGATATTTGCAGGGCGTACGAAAAGGCGTATCTGGGCGATGTGGTCAGCGCCTTCGGCGGGATTGTTGCCCTCAACCGCCGCGTGGATAAAGAACTGGCGACCGTTATGATGGAATCGTATGCCCGTTTCGGCAAGGCAAAAGGCGCCGCCGGATTCTTTGCTGAAGTCATCATTGCGCCATCGTACGATGAGGATGCCGTCCAGGCGATTCGCACACTAAAGGAATGGGGCCAGCGGGTGCGTCTGCTGCAAACCGGCCTGATTAACCGGAAAGAAGTTGATGCCGCCGAATACGATGTCCGCTGTATCGTCGGCGGCCTGCTTGTGCAGCAGCGGGATTTGGTCGGCTGGGAAAAGGAGTCGCTGACATTTCCGACAAAGCTCAAACCGACCGGGGAACAGCTGGAGGACCTGCGAATTGCCTGGCTGACCGCCAAACACGTCAAGAGCAACACCATCACGCTGGTCAACGGCAAAAAACTGGTCGGCGTGGGCGCCGGCCAGATGAACCGCGTGGAGTCCGGCCTGATTGCCTTCAAACACGCCGGCGCTTTGTCTCAAGGCGCTGCGATGGGTTCGGATGCCTTCTTCCCCTTCCCGGACAATGTGGAAAACGCCGCCGAGGCCGGGGTGGCCTGCATTGTCCAGCCTGGCGGCTCCAAAAAGGACGATGAAGTCGTTGCCGCGGCGGACAAGCGGGGCATCGCGATGGTCTTTGCGGGAAAACGCCACTTCAAACATTAATCTCCATACTGCGGAGAATGCGCTTATGATTCTTGTAACCGGCGGAGCGGGATTTATCGGGTCGGCGATTGTGGCCGAGCTGAATGCGAGGGGCGTGGACGACATTTTCATTGTGGACATCCTGGGCAAAGACCAGCGATGGAAAAATCTTCGCCATCTGCGGTATGCCGATTATATGGAGGCGGACGATTTCTCGGAGATGGTGGCCGATGCCGAACTGGAGATGGAAATCGAGGCGATCATCCACATGGGGGCCTGTTCGGATACGACCGAAACGGATTGTTCGTACCTGGTCAAGAACAACTACGAATTCTCGAAACTGCTGGCCGGCTGGGCGCTGGATACCGAGGCGCGGTTTATCTACGCCTCCAGCGCGGCGACCTACGGCGATGGGGCGCAGGGATTTTCGGACGATGAGGACCTTCTGGAAACGTTGCGGCCGCTGAATATGTACGGCTGCAGCAAGCAGATGTTTGACCTGTGGTGCCGGCGGCAGGGGCTGCTGAGCAAATTCGTCGGCCTTAAATACTTCAACGTCTTCGGCCCCAATGAGTACCACAAGGCGCAGATGCGCAGTTTCGTTATCAAGGCCTTTGAGCAGATCAACGAAACCGGCGGCGTTAAACTGTTTAAATCGCATCGGGCCGATTATGCCGACGGCGGACAGCTTCGCGATTTTATCTATGTCAAAGATGCGGTCGATATGACGCTGTTCTTTTTGGAGCGGCCCGAACTGGCCGGCCTCTACAATGTCGGTACCGGCAAGGCGCGAAACTGGAACGACCTGGCCCGAGCGGCATTTGCGGCGATGGGTAAACAGCCCAGGATTGAGTACATTCCCATGCCCGACATCCTCCGTGATAAATACCAGTACTTTACCCAGGCCGATATGACAAAACTCCGTGCCGCCGGCTACGAAAACCCGACAACATCATTGGAAGACGCCATTACCGACTACGTCCAAAATTACCTGATGAAGGACGAATACCTGGGGGCCTGACATTTAAGTTATGCCGTTTACGCCGTATCATTTTGGACCGAGCGGGTTTGCGGGACTGCTGTTTCGCCGGTGGCTGGATGTGCCGGTGTTTGTGTTGGCCAATGTGCTGGTTGATGTCGAGGTCATGGTGGATCAATACCTTCAGCCTGGCTGGCCGGTTCACCAGATATGGCATTTTCATACCCTGCTGATGGGGGCTGTGGCGGGGGCGGTTTTCGGTGCAGCTATCTATTATCTCAAACCTCTGCGTTGTGTCAGCAAAAAAAGCACAGATATTATCGGACTCGAAGAACGAGCGACCCTGTTTTCAATGGTTCTGGCGGGTATTCTGGGCGTCTGGCTGCATGTTTTGATTGACAGTGTTTATCACTATGACGTTCAGATTTTCTGGCCGTATCGAAAAAATCTCGTTTTTCAGGGGGTCACCCAGGGTTTAGGGTATAATCCGGGCACCGTCCAGCAATGGGTCCAAGAGGGGTGTGTTGTTTTTTGGGTACTGATGGTTGTACTTTATGGCATTCTTCGGATTCTCAAGGCCCGAATAGCCAACCAATCTCGCAGTAAAAGTAACTAGCGATGTACCATGTCTGAAATAAAAAGTATCCGGTCCTGTAGTGGCCTGTCCGCTTGTTGCATTGGGTACTCTTGCGAATAATCTTGCCGGTTTTGTCTATTAATCCTTGACACATTGCCCCCTTAAACTATAATATGCAGTTTTTGCGGAACGCGCAAAAGACGAAAGGGATGTGATGATGGTACAGACAGGAAAAGTAAGTCGTGCATACGCATAGTGTTACAATGCACTGGGCGGAGCGTTGGGCTTCGTGCGGCCGGCTGCTTTTGAATGATAGATGTGCTTCAGGGACTTTGCAGGATGCCTTTTACGGGGAGGGTGCAATGGCAAAAGGGTAGGACAATTGTGTTCAGCCCGGCACGGAGGTGTGTGTTTCGTGTCTGCAAGTAAACTGCATGAGTCGAGGTGGTAACCTGAAGGTTTCCACTTTTTTTTTGGCAACAAGGAAAAAGACAAGATGAATCAGGAATTGATCAGAATCGTAGAGAACATTGCCAAGGACAAGAATATCGACAAAGAGTCGATTTTTCAGGATTTGGAATCGGCCATGATATCGGCGGCGCGCAAACATTTCGGCGTGCAGTCGAACGTCGGTGTGGAAGTGACGGTGCATATCGACAGAACCACTGGCGCTATTCGGGCCTTCAAGGATGACCAGGAGATCGATATTTGCCATCTGGGGCGTATTCCGGCTCAGACAGCCAAGCAAGTGATGATTCAAAAGATCAAGGCGGATGAACGCGACAGCATTTTTGCCCAGTATGCGCAACGGAAAGGCGAAATTGTCAATGGGATCGTCGGTCGTTTTGAGGGCGGGATGCTGGTCGTCAATATTGAAAGCCGGGTGGAGGCCATTATGCCCAAATCCGAGCAGATTAGCGGCGAATCGCATCATCCCGGCGAGCGGGTCCGCGCGATGATTCTGGATGTGCGTGAGTCCTCCAGCCAGGTCAAGATTGTTCTGTCCCGGACACATCCGGATTTTATCCGCCGGCTATTTGACCTGGAAGTGCCGGAAGTGGCTGAGGGAATTATTGAAATCAAGTCGCTGGCGAGAGAAGCCGGTTACCGCACCAAAATCGCCGTCGATACGATGGATGACAAGGTTGATCCGGTGGGGGCCTGTGTGGGGGTGCGCGGCAGCCGGATACGCAATATCGTGGATGAACTGGGCGGCGAAAAGATTGACATTGTGCGATGGAGCGATTCCTCGCAGGTGCTGATTGCCAATGCCCTGATGCCCGCCAAGGTCAGCGAGATTGCCATCTGTTTTGAACTGGGACGGGCAACCGTCGTCGTGACGGAGGACCAGCTCAGTCTGGCCATCGGAAAACATGGCCAAAATGTCCGCTTGGCGGCCCGACTGACCGGCTGGGATATCGACATCCTGACCCCCAGCGAATACAACAAGGAAGTGGATCGCGTGGCCGCCTGCATGAAAGAGATTGCGGGGCTGGAGGATAACTTTGTGGATAAATTGCTGGCGCTGGGTATTATCTCGGTGCTGGATCTGGAAGAAGTGGGTGCCGGGCCGCTGATTGAAGAACTGCAAGTTGAGCCGGCCCTCGCCCAGCGAATTATCGTTGCTGCTGAAGAGGCCGCCAAAAAAGCGGCTGCAGAAAACAGTCTGACCCAGGCGGAAGGGCTGCTGAAGCAGGAAAAAAGTAAACCGAAAAAGTAGTCGGCGGCGGCAGGAAAAAAGCGACAGCGCTAATACGCGTTGAATTTAGGAGACGGTTTTTGGCGAAAGCAAGCACACGAGTTCATTTGTTGGCCAAGGAATTGAATGTCCCCAGCAAGGCCATTGTTGACAAGTGCCAGGCCGAGGGGCTGGACCAGATCACTAATCACATGTCGGTGATTTCCGTGGGTCTGGCCGCGACCATCCGCGAGTGGTTCAGTGAAGGCGAACATGCAACCACGGTGGAGCAGGCCAAGCCCGTGGATCTGGAAAAGGTACGGATTAAACGGAAAAAAATCGTTCCGCCTCAGGAAGTTGAGCCGGCTGAACCGATGTCCGAGCCGGCCCCGCTGCCGGAATCGGATGCTGTCCAGGCGACTTATGAAATCCCGGTGGCCCCCGAACAGCCGGCCGTGCAGGAACCCGTCCCGTCCCCGTCTGTCGAAGAGGTTGCCGCTCCGGCCCCCGAAGTACCGGCGGAACCGGAACCCCGCAAGCCCAAAGAACCGGAAATCATTCTGCCTGCCGGTCCGATGCTGGAAAAACCTACGCCGGCAGTGCTGACCGGACCGAGGGTGATTCGTGTTGAAAAGGTCGAAGATGAAAGACGCCCCAGGCCGCCCCGGTCGCCCGGGTCGCCGTCCCGGTCGCGGCATGACAAGCCGATTGCTGAACCGCTGGTAATTCCCGCGGACACCTTGGCCAAAGGGAAGAAGGCAGGAAAAGCCAAGACCCACGGGCGAAAGAAGGAAAAAGGAGAAGGCGATACCGAATTCGGCCGCGGCGATATCAAGCGGATGCGCGCCCGTGACCTGGAAGAACGCCAGGCACGGCTGGCAGCGGCACGCGGGGAATCCCTGCGTGCCAAGCCCTCGCGCCGCATCGAGGCCAGAACGGCGGACGAAGTCGCGGTTCATGTCGAACGGCCCGAAAAGGCGACGTTGACCGAGCCCATCCTGGTCAAGGATCTGTCCAATGCGCTGGCCGTCAAGGTCGGCGACATCATTGGAAAACTCCTGCTTCAGGGGGTGATGGTGACCGCCAACCAGGCCATCTCCACCGAAGCCGCCGAACTGGTGGCGATGGAATACGGAACCGAGCTGACTATCGAGCGCAAGAAAAGCGTGCTGGAGGAAATTGAAGAGAAGTTCAGTATCCGCCTGCGTCAGCATTTGCAGAAGCGTCCCCCCATCGTGACCATGCTGGGCCATGTCGATCACGGGAAAACCAGCTTGTTGGACAAAATCCGCAAGACCAGCGTAGCCGCCGGTGAAGCGGGCGGAATTACCCAGCATATCGGCGCCTATCAGGTGGAACTCAACGGCAAGAAAGTGACGTTTCTGGATACGCCCGGTCACGAGGCCTTCACGGCGATGCGGGCGCGCGGCGCCAATATGACCGATATTGTCGTACTGGTGGTGGCCGCCGATGACGGCGTTATGCCCCAGACTATTGAGGCAATTCACCACGCCAAAGCGGCAGGTGTCACCATCATTGTCGCCCTGAACAAGATTGATATTCCCGGGTTGGATGTCAACCGCATTTACGGGGAACTGGCGGCGCATGAACTGACGCCCACCGGTTGGGGCGGCAAGACCGAAATCATTCATACCAGCGCCCTGACAGGCGCGGGCATTGAGGAACTGATTGACCTGCTGGATTATCAGGCCGAACTGAATGATTATCAGGCAGACCCGGATATCTCGCCGCAGGGCTGGATTGTGGAGGCCAAGATGTCGCAGACCAAGGGACCGGTTGCGACAGTCCTGGTCAAGGAAGGCACGCTTCAAAAGGGTTCTATCGTGCTGGCGGGCGGGTCCTGCGGACGTATTCGAACCATGACTGACAGCCGTGGCAGAAGCGTTAAAACCGCGCCTCCCTCCATGCCGGTCGAAATTACGGGACTGGATAGTGTGCCTTCCGCCGGCGACAAGTTCTTCTGCCTGGAGGACGCCAATCAGGCCAAGACCGCCGCTGAACAGATGAAGCATCTTGCCCGCGAGGAAGGGCTGGCCAAACGCTCCTTGATTACACTGGACAATCTGTTTGCGCATATCGAGGCGGGCCGCGTCAAGGAACTCAACCTGATTGTCAAGGCGGATGTTCAGGGGTCGGTGGACGTATTGATTAAATACCTGACCGAGCTGAGTACCAGCGAGGTTAAGGTCAAGGTGATTCATGCAGCGGTCGGCGGCATCAACGAAGGCGATGTGGTGCTGGCGGAGGCCTCCTCGGCCATTATCATCGGGTTTAACGTGGTGCCCGACGAGCGCGTCCGTCAGATTGCCGACGGCAAAAAGGTTGATATTCGCCTGTATAATATTATTTACCGCATCACCGACGACCTCAAAGCGGCGATGGTCGGCCTGCTGGAGCCGGAATACAAGGAACAGACCCTGGGCCGGCTGGTGGTGCGCGACACCTTCAAGGTGTCGAGCATCGGAACCATTGCGGGCTGCTATGTAACCAGCGGCCTGGTTGCCAAAAATGCCAAGCTCAAACTGATTCGAGGCGGCATTGTGGTCAAGGACAATTGCACGATTGAATCGCTCAAGCACTTCAAAAACGATGCGCGCGAAGTCAAGGCCGGTCTGGAGTGCGGCGTCAAAATCGCCGGCTACGATGACATCAAGATCGGCGATGAGTTTGAGGCCTTTGAAATCGTCGAGATAGCGCGAACCCTGTAGCGGGATTGGGGACAGGGAAACCAGCAATGACCTCCAGGAGACAACATAAAATTGCACGGGTGATTCGGGAATCGGTCAGCCGGACGATTCTGAGCCGGCTCAGCGATCCCCGCATTACCGGGTTGGTCAGCGTGAACGAAGTGGATGTGTCGCCGGATATGAAAAACGCAACCGTGTTCATCAGCATTCTGGCGGCCGATGAGCAGAAGCATCAGGTCGCCTTTGATGCGATTTGCCATGCCATCGGCCCGATTCAGGCCCAATTAGGGCGCGACCTGACCGGCAGACACTGTCCGCGCCTGCGGTTTGTTCAGGATGAAAAAACACAAAAAACGCTCCAAACGCTCCGACTGATCGAACAGGCTGAGCACGAATATACGGCCCATCCGCTGCAGCGCAGCCCCGAAGCGCCGGAGGATTGCGATGTGCCGGACGAAGAGCATTGAGAGGATGACGATATGAAGGACAGCAAGAACTACAGCCCGAAAGTCGCTAAATTGTTTCGGTCTCTCAAGCGGGCGGGCGAAACCGGCTCCATGCCGCAGTATGACGACCCGGTGGAAGCGGTAGTGTATGGGTTGCTGTGCGAACAGGTGCCCGAGGCCGCAACCGGCCGCATGTACAAGCGGATCAAAAGCCACTTTGTGGACTTGAACGACCTGCGCGTTTCCCGTATTGAGGAGATTCTCGATGTCTTGAGAGATGCCTCGCCGGCCGCGGAGAAAGCGGCGCGTGCGATTACCCAGACCCTCAACGCCATCTTCACACAGCACGACCGTATCTCGCTGGACACCCTCAAGCACGAGGGCAAACGTCAGGCGCATAAGGAGTTGTCGGAAATCAGCGGCATGACGCCTTTTGCGTGCAATTTTTGTTTTCTGACGGCGCTGGGAGGGCATGCCATCCCGCTGACGGCGGCCATGCTGGCGTATCTGCGGAACCATAAACTGGTGCATCCGGAGGCGACTGAGGCCGAGATTGCCGGGTTCCTCGAACGCCAGATTGCCGGCAAAGATGCCTATGCCTTTTATCTGCTGCTGCGGGGCGAGGTTGAGCAGGGCGATTCCGAGAAACCGGTAAAATTCGGAAAGGATGCCGCGTCGAAAAAAGAAACGAAGAAAGCAGCCGCGGCCCCCAGGACGACCGCCCCAAAGACCGCGTCTCCCAAAAAAGCACAAAACCACAAATAGGGACTCAGCCAAGAAGGATAAAAGAGTGTCAGAGCAAATACTAAAATTAGGCATTCCCAAGGGAAGCTTGCAGAATGCGACATTTGAGCTGTTTGAACGGGCGGGGTTCAATGTCACCGGCGCCGACCGCAGTTATTTCCCTCGGATTGATGATCCGCAGATACAGTTGATTCTGCTGCGGGCGCAGGAAATGAGCCGGTATGTCGAAGACGGCGTTCTGGATGCGGGATTTACCGGCTACGACTGGATTCGGGAGAACAATTCAGATGTGCATGAGGTCTGCGAACTGCAGTACAGCAAGGCCACATCCAATCCGGCCCGCTGGGTACTCGCGGTGCCGAATGAATCGCCCGTGCAAAAGGCCGAAGACCTTGAGGGCGGCATTATCGCCACCGAACTGGTGAACGCCACCCGGCGGTTCTTTGAGCAGAAAAAGGTCAGCGTAAAGGTTGAATTCAGTTGGGGTGCCACCGAGGTCAAAGCGCGGCTGGTCAGCGGCATTGTCGAGCTGACGGAAACCGGCTCTTCCCTGAAGGCGAACAACCTGAGAATTATTGATACGGTGATGACCTCGACGACGCGCTTTATTGCCAACAAGGCGGCCTGGCGGGACGATTTCAAAAAGCAGAAGATTGAAAGCATCGCTATTCTGCTGAATGCCGCCATTGACGCCCGCATACGGGTGGGCCTGAAGATGAATGTCAGGACCAAAGACCTGGAAACGATCGTGAAGCTTCTGCCGGCGGAAAAAAGCCCGACGATTTCGCCGCTGGCCGACTCCGATTATGCGGCGCTGGAAATCATCGTCGAGGAAAAGGTGGAACGCGAACTGATCCCGCAGCTCAAACGGGCGGGCGCTTCGGGAATCTTTACCTATCCTTTAAATAAAGTGATTCATTAATCAATCAGGGTGTGAACAATACGATTTCAAAAAGGGTAACGAGCCATGTCAGGACATTCACATTGGGCGGGGATTAAGCATAAAAAGGCCATTGTTGATGCCAAACGCGGAAAGCTCTGGAGCAAGATTGCGCGGATGATTATCGTGGCGGCCAAGGCCGGCGGCGGAGACCCGGCGGCCAATCTGACGCTGCGCTATGCCATTGACAAGGCCAAGGCCGCCAATATGCCCAAAGATACTATCGAAAAGGCGATTAAAAAAGGAACCGGCGAACTGGGGGGCGTGGAGTACGTCGATGTACTCTATGAAGGGTATGCCGCCGGCGGCGTGGCGATTATGGTCGAAGGCCTGACCGACAACCGCAACCGCACCGCTCCGGAAATCAAAAAAATCTTTGAACGCCGCGGCGGGGCGATGGGCGTCAGCGGCTGTGTGCGGCGGATGTTTAAGAAAAAAGGCCTGATTACCGTCAAAACCGACGCGATCAGCGAGGACGACCTGATGGATCTGGCCCTGTCGGCCGGGGCCGATGATATGCAGAATGCCGGCCAGGTGTTTGAGATTACCTGCGCCCCGGATGCCTTTGATTCCCTTAAGCAGGCCCTGGAGGAAAAGAAGATCCCCCTGCAAAGCGCCGAACTGTCGATGATGCCGGATACCACGGTGCCCATCAATGATGTCGAAACGGCCCAGCGGATACTGAATATGATGGAGGAGTTCGAGGACCACGACGACGTTCAGGAGGTCTATGCCAACTTCGACATTCCTGACGAAATCCTTCAGAAGATTCAGTAGCGAAGACGCTGACGCAGGGTCTTGGGTTTAGTTCAAATCCTCTTGCTCTGCCAGGAGGCGATACCGCATCAGGAAGGGTGAACGACATGAACATCAATTTCTTCTGCCGTTGTGCGCAGCGTGTTTTTTTTGTTCTTGCTGTCATGACAAGCGCTGCGGTGTTTGCGGGCGGGACACAGTCGGATTACCGGCGTGCCGGCGAGCTTCGCAGTCGATTCAGCGGCAAGGTCATGGCCGGCGCGCTCGAACCGCACTGGTTTGCGGATGGGACGATGTTCTGGTATCAGGTTGCGACCGGCCCGCATTCGCATGAATTTATACTGGTCAATCCCAAAATCCCGCAGCAGCGGCGGGCCTTCGACCATGACCGGCTTGCGGCGGCATTGGTCGGGCAGGGCGTCAAGGACGCCGCAGCTGACCGTCTGGAGCTGGACAAACTCGAATTCGACATCCCGGCAAATACCTTGGGTTTTCAGACAGATGGAAAAATCTGGCGATGCAATTTGAAGACCTATGAACTTCAGATGATTTCATCGGTCCCGGAAGAATCCCTCCCTGCATGGCGCCCGGAGCAGGCTCCCGGTGCAAGTACTCGAACGGGACGACAGATTTATATAACGTTTATCAACCGCATGGAAAATCAGGCGGAGTTGTTCTGGCTTGACCCTGCCGGCGTCCGCCGGAGTTACGGTTTGCTTGAACCCGGCCGGCAGCGCCGGCAGAATACCTACGGCGGTCATGTCTGGCTGGTTGCTGACCCCGGTGGAAAGCCGATCGCTGTCTATCAGGCCGAGGACAGCAATGCGGAGGCGATTATCGGAATCGAACCCGCTTCACCCCCCCAGCACCGCAGAAACGGCCCTCGCTATCCGCGTACCGAGCGCGGGCGTCAGCCGCGTGCCGTCAGCCCCGATGGGAGCCGTCAGGCGCTGATCAAAGATAATAATGTGTGGCTGCGCCGGATTGCTGACGGCGATGAGATACAGCTTACCGGCGACGGTACCTCTGACAGGCCGTGGATTGAACAGTTTTATTGGTCCGGCGATTCGGCGAAGGTTGTCGCCATTCGCCGCACGCCGGGGCAGGAACACAAGGTCTTTTTTGTCGAATCGTCGCCCAAAGACCAGGTCCAGCCCAAATTGCATTCGATTGACTATCCCAAACCCGGCGATGCGATTGATATTGACAAGCCCGGCCTGTTCGATGCCCAAACCGGCAAGCAGGTTCCCGTCAGCGATGACTTGTTTTCCAATCCGTGGAACATTTCCAGCATCCGCTGGGCGCCGGATTCCAGCCGATTTACATTCCTTTATAATCAGCGGGGTCATCAGGTGCTTCGGATTGTTGCTGTGGATGCGTCCAGCGGCAAAGCGGCGACCCTGATTGAGGAAAAAAGCGATACGTTTATCTGCTATTCGAGCAAGTATTTCTGCCGGTATCTGGACACCTCCGGTGAAATCATCTGGATGTCCGAGCGGGACGGGTGGAATCATCTGTATCTGTATGATGCAAAAACCGGCAAAGTGAAAAACCAGATTACCAAGGGTAACTGGGTAGTGCGGGATGTTGTCGATGTGGACGCAGATAAGCGGCAAATCTGGTTTCGGGCGGGCGGCCTCTATCCGCAGCAGGACCCCTACTATATCCACTATGCCCGCATTAATTTTGACGGTTCCGGCCTGACGATGCTGACTGAAGGGGACGGGACGCATTCCATTCAGTTCTCCCCAGACAGGGAATATCTAATTGATACTTGGTCTCGCGTGAATCAGCCGCCGGTGCACGAACTCAGACGTGCCGAAGACGGAAAACCGCTGTGCGAACTTGGACGAGCGGATATATCCGGTCTGCTCAAGGTCGGCTGGCGGGCGCCCGAACCCTTTACGGCCAAAGGACGGGACGGCCAAACGGACATCTATGGTATTATCATTTACCCCACCGTCTTCGACCCCAACCAGAGTTATCCGGTCATCGAAAATATCTACGCCGGCCCGCAGGGCTCCTTTGTGCCGAAGGGTTTCGATGCGTTTGACGGCATGATGGAACTGGCCGAACTGGGCTTTATCCTTGTGCGGATTGACGGGATGGGCACGTCCAACCGCTCCAAGACATTTCACGATGTCTGCTGGAAGAATCTGGCTGATGCGGGACTGCCGGACCGGATTTTATGGCTCAAGGCCGCCGCCCGGAAATATCCGTATATGGATATCAGCCGCGTAGGGATTTACGGCGGTTCGGCGGGCGGCCAGAGCGCCGCCGGGGCGCTGATGGCGCACGGCGATTTTTACAAAGTCGCCGTGGCCGATTGCGGCTGCCATGACAACCGGATGGATAAAATCTGGTGGAACGAGCAATGGATGGGTTGGCCCCTTGGCCCGGAATACGAAGCCAGCTCCAACGTTGCGATGGCGAAAAATATGCAGGGCAAACTTCTGCTGATTGTCGGCGAGATGGACCGAAACGTCGATCCGGCTTCCACGATGCAGGTGGTCAACGCCCTGATTAAAGCCGACAAGGATTTTGACCTGCTGGTGGTGCCGGGAGCCGGGCATGGGGCCGGAGACGGCCGCTACCCCAGCCGCCGCCGAGCCGATTTCTTTGTACGTCACCTGCTGGGTGTCGAACCGCGCCGCCTGCCCTGACGCAGTCCACCCGGGATGTCCCATCGTTTCTGCGAGGGTTTTTCATTGGTGTTTGCGGATTGAATCGGTAGAATAGATGGTATGGAGCAGACGGCCAAACAGGTTGTTTTCAAGGGGCGAGTGCAGGGGGTGGGCTTTCGCTATACGGCGCATCGCATCGCGGTCCAGCACAACCTGACCGGCTTTGTGCGAAACTGCCCCGACGGCACGGTCGAGGCCCTTTTTCAGGGGACTGCCGCGGCGATTGCCGCCTGCATCGGCGATGTGAAAAACGCCTTCAGCGGCTACCTGCGCGATGTCGAAACTACCATCCAGCCGGTCAACCCGCGCTATCAGGATTTCAGAATTACATATTGAATTCTGTCAACAAATCCCGTCTAATAAGGCCTGTTAAGGAAACAACAGGTATCTAATTGAGAATTTTTATGCCGAACAACGCGATATTTCAAAAAGCGGTCGAACTGATTGAAAACAGCCGCAGCATATTGCTGACCACGCATATCCGCCCGGACGGCGATGCCTGCGGCTGCATCCGTGCCCTGATGGAAGTCCTCCGCCAGCGCGGCAAACAGACCCGCGCGTTGTTTATGTCGCCGCTGGCCTCGTGGTACGCCGGTTTATTCGAGCAGCCGCCCTCTGTTCTCGGAAATGATGTTCCGCCCCAGCGGCTGTCCGAGGTATATGCTGATGTGGACATGGTGATTCTTGTCGATACGGACAGCCGGGTTCAGCTTCCCGGCTTTGCGGACTGGCTGGCCGGCTGCGGCAGGAAAGTCCTTGTGATCGATCACCACATCACCGGCGACCGTCTGGGCACGGTGACGCTCACCGATTCCGCGGCTGCTGCGGCCGGCGAGATTGTTTTTGACCTCATCAAATTTGCCGGCTGGCCTTTGACCGAACGCATCGCCGAGTCCATCTTCATTGCGCTTTCGTCTGACACCGGCTGGTTCAAGTTCGGCAACGCCGACAGCCGAATCTTTCGCACCGCCGCCGCACTCATCGACGCCGGCGCCAAGCCCAACGAAATTTATCGCCTCCTGTATCAATCCTTCACGCCGGTCCGACTGTCCCTGATGACCCGGATGCTCGAGCACCTGCAGCTTCACGCCGATGGACGCATCGCCACCCAATACATCCTCCGCAGGGATTTTGACGAAACCGGCGCTTCCGGCCCCGACACCGAAAACCTTATCGATGAATGCCAGCGCATCCGGACGGTTGAGGCCGCCGCCCTGTTTGTGGAACTGGCCGACGGCGGTTTTCGCTGCTCCCTGCGCAGCAAGGGACGGGTGGATGTCCGATGCATCGCCCAAAAGCATGGCGGCGGCGGGCATACCCTGGCCGCGGGCGTCAACCTCCAAGGCCCCCT
>JAKEGM010000137.1 GCA_022615575.1 Planctomycetales bacterium | reverse complement strand
GGGGCACAGTCCTATGCCGATTCCGTCATTGTCTAGAACGCTCATGCCGCTATTCAAACACAGCAGATGATGATTTGTTCCGGCGACGATGTCACGGTGCGGGTCAATTATAGATCCGAGTCGGCCGATCCTGAAGTTGGGCGTGTCAACTTTTAACGGCAGACAAATCCAGCCGCCTTCAGGCCAGGAGTCCATCGGCTTATCGTGCAGTTCAATCTCCAGATCGGCATACGGAAGTTCACGGTACAATGTCAGCCTGGTTGTTACCGAATGCGGCACATCGCCCGCAGAAGCGTCCATTACCGCCGTGACAGATACTGGTGTCTGCTCAAATCGCAACGTGAAATTGTTCGGTGAAGTACTTCTGTAAGGCACATCCTGCGCCGATGGAATACCGGGCTTCTGGAAATCCACTGTCCAGGAAGCCGTTATTTTAACGTAATCGGCGATAAATTTGTCAATGTTGGATTTATCAAAACGCTCATAGAGGTATTGTCCGAAACCATGCTGGGCGGAAGCATCAATAAGTTCCCGACCTGTGCGTTTATCAATAAGGGACAGAATGATCCCTCTTATGTTATCAAGTTTTGCCTTGAAGTAAGGACTCTCGATGGTTGCACTTTGTCGGTCTGCCCGAAGTGGTACAGGCCCTGTTTCGGCACTGGCGGGGATGAATGTGCGATACCCGCCCGCCGGTATGTGAGCAGCAAAAAAACGAATCTCGTTGCCATTTGATTCAACAGCGACTATCTGTTTGCTGTCAGTGGCTTTTAAAGCGGTAATGTTATTGTCTTTCACCTTGACAGTTACCAGTCCATCTCTTAACCATGGCAGGGAATTATATACTACGATTCTCCGGCCCTCGACGTTGACCGCTTGGGCCAGAACCTGAAGATGCTCTTCAAGGATCGGCTCGATAATATCTCGGGCGGAGTTAATGTAGGCGGTATGCTCGTCCCAGGAGGCCTCGCTGCGCTTGTATCTGCCGTCCTGTCTGAGTCTGGTCCATTCCTCACCGAAGGCCAGTTTGCAGTCAATCCATCCAATAGATGCGCCCCATGTGTGTTCGCCGTATAAAAGGCTTTGTTCGTAACACGTTGAAATTTCTGGTTTGATCTCCCTTTCAGTAATATCCCAAAAATTCATGTGTGTGTTAAGCGTCTCGGTTGCGCTGATAAGCGGGCGAATGTTCCTGGCGGTTTTCCAGCCGACAGGATCCGACATCGGTCCGTGAATCCACGTGTCGGGCATGTCACCCCGCACGATGGGCAATTGAGGCTTTTCAGAGATAATAGCATCGCCAAAGTCGGACAGCCTTCCTATTCGAACCTTAACTGCGGGCTTTTTTTGGTTTACCTCGGCAAGCAACTGCTTGACCTGCTCAGGATTCGGCGGCCCCTGGTTGTCGCCGGTGTGGATCAATGCGAGCCATGTTCTGTAAGGCCAATCATTCGGTGGAAGCAAGGGGGTGCCGTAGTTTTTCGATGTGTACATTGTAAGGAGCCTGGAGCCGTCTGGGCCTTCCCACCAGAACAGCTCCGGCACATCGGGTGAACTGCTGGCCGGATTACAGCCAAGATGCAGAAAATCAACGCCGGCATGTTTAAGCAGTGTCGGGAGTATCCATGAATGACTGGGCACATCTGTCATTTTGGCATCATGCGGTAAATCAAATCCGTATTTGCGGGACACGCTTGAAGCAAAAACCAGGCCTCTAACAAGATCCTCCGGTTCAAGCGTTTCTGTATGAGTTGTAAAAGGCAATGCATGAACAACAAAACGCCCGTCTTTGAAAGCCTGCTCCAGACGCTGTTTGCGATCAGGCGTCTGGCCGGGCCAATCCTCAATGATCTTCGACATGGGCCAGCCCGGAATCGTCCAGACAAAATGCTGGCCATCCGGCAAGTCGCTGTTAGCATCACATACTCGGAGAGCATTGTCTATCATTGAGGTTCTGTAACGGTGAACAACATCCTTGGCCATCTCCGTATAACCGATATCAAAATGAGTCTTAAAAACAATAATTATTTCCTTTGTATTAGCGGTTTGTTTTGTATCGGCCGCAAATGCCTTTGCAGAAATGAAACCGCAGGCCAGAAACGTAAGAATAAATATAACTTTTACATGCTTTTTTTCATACATACTTCTACTCCCTTGATAATTCAGGCATCAATAAATCGTTTGGATTCCTAAGGGATAGCTGCCAAATGTCTTGACAGTCTCTATCATCGCATAAACATTCTCGGTTGGTATGTCATCGTGAAGGCTGTGATCCGTTGCAAGAATATACCCTCCGCCCGGTGCGGCGATCTTCAGGCATTCAAGGGTCTCAGCCCTGACGTCTTCGGGCGAGCCGGTTACCATGGTTGTTTTGTTGTTGACATTACCAATAGGGCATATTCGGCCTTTATATCGCTGCTTTACTATCTGCAGATCCATTCCAGCCGCCCTTTCGACTGGATTGAACGCATCTATACCCGTATCAGCCAGATCGTCCAGCACATCCCATATTTTTCCATCGTTATGCATGATCACGGGTAATCCGAATTTCTTTAGGCCCTGAACAATATCCCTGAAAGGCTCGACAAAGAACTTGCGCAAATGTGCCGGTGACATTAGAAGCCCCGTAGTGCCACCCCAGTCATCGGAAATATGAAAAGCGTCTATACCTCCCGTCTCAAAGGCAACTTGCGCAGATTCCAGAACCCATCGAGTATAAGCATTACACATTTCATTAATCAATTCAGCATCATCATAAATCGTAATTGAGAGCGTTCCCAAATCCATCAAATACCAATACATCATCGTAAACGGCCCAAGAAAACCTGCCACTATGCCGAGTTCGCATTTATTAGCCTTGACTGCATCCCGAATCATCTTTGTTCGATACGGAGTACGCACTTTCGGCATAGTATAGTTTTTCCAATCAGACCTGTTTTTAATCGGTGTATCAATCTGCACCATGATAGGCCAGCCGTTTTTTATGTAGGTTACGCCCCACTCGTCCATGTATTTTTCGCCGTCGGCGTGTATGAACTCTTCAATTCCGCAAAAGCCGTTTATCGGAATCCATATTCCATCAAGTCCCAGCTTGGCAGCCAATTTCACCTGGCTGGCGCCATCATACAATTCAGTCGTGTAACCCAGCAATTCCTTTTGAAGCTTTCGGCTGAATAGATACTCAAAAACAGGGACTCTATCTGGAATCTTACAGTATAAAGCAGCGGTCAATCTTTCTCGGGGTTTCAATTCAATCACTCCTTATTATTTGTTTTTTCAGTGGGAACAAGGGAGTCCGGTAACATTTTTAAAACATCAATGATTTTCTTTCATAATTAACGTAAATGACAGGAGCATTTACGTTAATTATTACTGCATCCTCCGTCCTAATGCAAGCACAAAGTTCACCCGCTAATCTGCCCCATTTTTGTGTGTCAGTTTCCATGAGAATACAGCGCCCCTTGGTTGAGACGAAAAATAGGCCATTCTTACAAACAGCCCGAAACTAAAAAATCATAACCTGCTGTGAAATATTTTCTTACAGACTTTTTGGGTGCTCACGTAAGGTTTGAAAGTTGTTCCGATCGGGAGGTATCCGATGCTTCAGCAAGATAATTTTCAGCAAAATAACCTTTCCAAAATCCCTGTATTTCAGTAGAGTATTGTCCACAACACGTTGATTGAAAGGGCCTTCTGTTTTTGCCCAAAAAAGTTGGGTTTGACTTCACACGGCCTGTTCCGTTAAAATCCTCATCGACTCAGGCAAAACCGTCACGGATAACATTTTTATAGAGGTGTACCATGAAAGAGTTTTTTCCCGGCATCGGAGAAGTGCAATTCGAAGGTCCCCAGTCGTCCAATCCTCTGGCGTTCAGGCATTACGACCCTGCGGCGGTGATTCGCGGCAAGACAATGGCTGAGCACCTGCGGTTTGCGGTCTGCTACTGGCACACCTTCAAGGGGCTGGGCGGCGACCCCTTCGGCGGGCCGACCATTCTCCGCGATTACAATGTTGCCGCCGACCCGATGCAGGCAGCCGAGGACACCCTCCGGGCGGCCTTTGAGTTCTTTACCAAACTGAATGTGGGCTTCTGGTGCTTCCACGACCGGGATATCGCTCCCGAAGCCAAAGACCTGGCCGAAACCAACCGCCGGCTGGATGTCATCGTCGCCAAGGCGAAGAAACTCCAACAGGAAACCGGCGTCAAGCTGCTGTGGGGAACGACCAACGCCTTTTCACACCGGCGGTTCATGGCCGGAGCAGGCACGAACCCCTCGCCCGAGGTGTTCGCCTATGCCGCCAGCCAGATTAAAAAAGCCATGGAAATCACGCACGAACTGGGCGGCCAGGGCTATGTCTTCTGGGGCGGGCGCGAGGGCTACGAAACACTGCTCAACACGGATATGGCGCGGGAGCTGGATCATCTGGCCAGCTTGCTGAAAATGGCCGTGGACCACAAGAAGAAAATCGGCTTCAGGGGCCAGCTTTTGATTGAGCCCAAACCCAAGGAACCCGCCAAGCACCAGTACGATTTCGATACGGGCAACTGCATGGCTTTCCTGCGCAAATACGGCCTGCTGGAGCATTTCAAGATGAACATCGAGGCCAACCACGCCACGCTGGCCGGACATACCTTCCAGCATGAACTGGCGCTGTCGGCGGCTAACGGCATTCTCGGTTCGGTGGATGCCAACCGCGGCGACGGGCTGCTCGGCTGGGATACCGACCAGTTCCCGACCGACATTTACGACACCGCGCTGGCGATGTACATCATCCTCAAGGCGGGCGGTTTTACCGCGGGCGGCCTGAATTTTGACGCCAAAGTCCGCCGCCAGTCGATTGACCCGGTCGATTTGTTCTATGCGCATATCGGTGCGATGGATGCCTTTGCGCGGGGGCTGAAGATCGCCGCCCGGATGCTGGACGACGGCAGATTTGAGGCCGCCGTTAAGCAGCGCTATGCCGGCTGGGACAGCGGCCTGGGCCGGAAGATCGAAAAAGGGCAGGTTGGCTTTGAGGAGCTTGAAAAATATGTCCTCGAACACGGCGAACCCGCGCTGGTCAGCGGCCGTCAGGAACTGCTGGAAAATATGCTCAATGAGTATATCGTTTGATGAATGTCCAAAACAAGGCGAGTGCGAAAGCACTTTTTCAAATGACAGAAGGGAATCGGTATGTATCTGATTGGTTATGACTGCGGGACATCGAGCATCAAGGCGACCCTGCTGAACGCTGCGGACGGCTCTGTGGCCGCCAGCGCCGCCGAACCGGAAAAGGAAATGCCCATTCTGTCTCTCCAAAGCGGCTGGGCCGAACAGAACCCTCAGGACTGGTGGGTTCACCTCAAAGCGGCGACGGCGGCCCTGCTGAAGAAATCCGCCATCGACCCGGTGGATGTCAAGGCCATCGGCATCACCTATCAGATGCACGGGCTGGTCTGCGTGGATAAACACAAGACCGTCCTGCGTCCTTCGATTATCTGGTGCGACAGCCGGGCCGTGCCCTACGGCCAAAAGGCCGCACAGCATATAGGCGAAAAAAAATGCCTCGATGTGATGTTCAATCACCCGGGCAATTTCACGGCGTCCAAACTGGCCTGGGTGAAGGACAATGAGCCGGATATTTACCGCCGCATCGACAAAATCATGCTCCCCGGCGATTACCTGGCGATGAAAATGACCGGCCGGCTTCTCACAACCAAGTCCGGCCTGTCGGAGGGCATTCTGTGGGATTTTGCAAACAAGCGGCTGGCCCGGCCTGTGATGGAGGCCTTCGGCTTTGACGACGCCGTCATCCCCCAGGCGGTTGATACCTTCGGTGTTCAGGGCGAATTGACTGCCGGCGCCGCCGGCGAACTGGGGCTTAAGGCCGGCACCGTGGTTTCCTATCGGGCCGGCGACCAGCCCAACAACGCTTGGTCGCTGGGCGTGCTGGACCCCGGCCAAATCGCCGCCGCGGCGGGAACTTCCGGCGTGGTGTACGGCGTTTCGGACCGGCCGTGCCGGGATGAACAATCGCGGGTTAATATGTTTGTCCATGTCAGCAACACCGATTGCCTTCCCCGCTACGGCTGCCTGCTGTGCATCAACGGCACGGGGATTTTGAACAGCTGGCTCAAGCATAACGCCGCCGGCGGTCTGGATTATCCGAAGATGAACGAATTAGTCGCTGCCGTCCCTGTAGGCAGCGACGGCCTTTGCATCCTGCCCTACGGCAACGGAGCCGAGCGGACGCTGGGCAACCGCCTGATTGACGCTTCCGTTCACGGTCTGAATTTCAATGTTCACACGCAGGCCCATCTGTTCAGGGCGGCTCAGGAAGGCATTGTGTTTGCCTTTCAGTACGGTCTTGGGATTATGAAGCAAATGGGTCTGGATGTTCGGGTTGTTCGCGCCGGACAGGCCAACATGTTCCAAAGTGCGGTCTTCGGCCAGGCGTTTGCCTCGGTCATGAATGCAGTCACGGAACTGTACAGCACGGACGGCTCGCAAGGCGCTGCCCGCGGCGCCGGATTTGGGGCGGGCATCTACAAAACCCATCAGGAGGCGTTTGTCGGCCTCCAGAAGGTTGGATGCATCGAGCCGGACGCATCGGCATCGAGCCGGGATGCCTGGCGGCGTGCGTATGACCGATGGCTGGACAAACTCAACGGTCAGATCGGCCGGGCCGGGCGATGCGGCTGAAGCCCCAGCCCAGCCCCATCGTCAGCAGCGTACCCATCACAATCAGCCAGCTCCAGGCCAGCTCGATTTTTTCATGCTGCTTCAGGAGCAGCAGGGCGGTCATGGCGGCGGTGCTGATGACCATAGCGAAAATAGTGGAATAGTTGGCTTGGGTATTCGTCAATGTTCCCAGCAGAAACACGCCCAGCGTGGCCCCGCCGGTTACGGAGAAAATCTGAAAGGCAAACCAGAGGATGTTTTCAATCGGACGGCACGCCATCGCAATCGCCGCCAGAATCAGTCCGAAGGCGGCGATGCCGATGCGGGAAACGGTCAGGTAATGGCGCTCGCCGGCGTTCTTGCACAGCACGGGCCGGTAGATATCCGAAACAAACGAGGCGGCCAGCGAGCTGAGGGGCGAATCGATGCTGGCCAAAATAATCGCCGACAGCAGAAGCCCTTTAAGCCCCGCCGGCAGCGAATAGCGGATAAAATGCGACAGCACCTCCTTGGCCTGCGCGGGGGCGGCCACGTCGGGATGCTGCCGGTAGAAGATATAGAACCCCGTGCCGATGGCAAGGTACAGGCACAGCACCGGCAGCGCCCCCGCGATGGTCATGAACAGCGTGCGCTGGCTTTTTGGGCGGGTCTCGACCGTCAGCAGCCGCTGCACCATCTCCTGGTCGGTGCCGAAGACCGCCAGCCCGACAAAAAATGCGTTGGCGGTTCCCGCCCAGAAACTGGTCGGGCGGTTCAGCTCAAAACTGAAATCAAATACGCTCAGCCGGCCCGCCTCCGCCGCCATCTGCACCGCCGACGCCAGCGGCCCTTCAATGCGGCCTATCAGGTAAATCAGCAGGGCGGCGCCGGCGGCAAAAAAGACGATGGCCTGATACGCCCCTGCCCAGACGACGGCCTTGATGCCGCCGAAGGCGATAAAGAGAATGCTGACCGCCGTGAACAAAAGGATGGTTGCCTCTAACGACCAGCCCATGATGATCGCCACGCCCATGCAGGCGGCATACAGCCGAACCCCCGACGCAACCAGGCGTGTTACGAAGAAAAAAAACGCCCCGGTGTATTGCGTCGGCGGTCCGAACCGGTGCCTCAGGTATTCATAGATACTGGTGCAGCGGCAGGCGTAAAACACCGGAATAAACAGAAAGCAGACCGCAATCCGCGCCGCTGCCGAACCGATGAAAAATTGTAGGTACTGCCAGTTTTCGCTGTAGGCCGTGGCCGGAACTCCCACGATGGTCAGTGCGCTGACTTCCGTAGCGATAAAGGACAGACACGCCGCCCACGGCGGGATTTTACGCGACCCCAGAAAAAAATCGCCGGTGTCTTTTTCCTCGCGTCCGAACGCATACGAAATCACAAACAGCAGGGCGACCGAACCGGCGACGATGAACAAATCCGCCCCGCCGACGGAACTCGAACCAGGCAGCGGCAGCCCTGTCATACGGAGTCCTTGATGGCGTTTCGCAGGGAGTGGTTGTGGGCGCGCAAAATCGCCTTTGCCGCCTTCAAATCGACGTTTCGAAAGTGCATCACAATCGCCGGCTTGACGTTGCCGCCGGCGCGGGCCAGTAGCGCCGCCGCCTGGGGGCACGGCAGGCCCGTTAGTTCGGCCACGATGCGAAGCGAGCGGTCTTTGAGTTTTTCGTTGACGGCGCTGAGGTCCACCATCAGGTTGCCATGGACCTTGCCGAGTTTTATCATGGCCGCCGTGGTCAGCGTGTTCAGTACCAGTTTGGTGGCGGTGCCGGCTTTCATCCGGGTCGAGCCGGTTACCACTTCCGGCCCCACGACGGGGTTGATAATGATTTTGGCGGGAATATGCCGCACGGCTTCGGGGGCACAGGTGATAAAGGCCGTCCCGGCGCCGATCTTTTGTGCGTATTCCAGCGCCCCGTGAACAAACGGCGTCAGCCCGCAGGCGGCAATGCCCACGACCACATCGGCGGCGGCGGCCTTTTTCTTCCGCAGGGCGTCCCGACCGGCGGCGACATTATCTTCGGCCCCTTCAATGGAACGGGTCAGCGCGCGCCTCCCGCCGGCGATGATTCCCTGCACGAGGGTTCGCCGCACGCCGTAGGTAGGGGGGCACTCGGAGGCGTCCAGCACGCCGAGCCGCCCGCTGGTTCCGGCGCCGACATAAAACAGCCGTCCGCCGCGCCCGAGGCGATCGACAATCAAATCGACCGCCGCCGCAATCGCTTTTTGCTCTTTGGCGACCGCCGGGGCCACTTTTCGGTCCTCGGCGCTGATGATTGCCACAATCCGGCGGGTGCTTTGCCCGTCGATGTTCCGGCTTCGCGGATTCCGCCGTTCCGTGGTTAATTTTGAGCGTTCGTTTGGTTTCATGCCGGTACCATCTTTCCTAAAACAGCCGCCCGCTTTGCCCCGGTGGCGCCGGGCACATTGTTGGCGATTCCCTTGAGGGTCGCCCACGCCAAAATGGCAAACGAAACGGCCTCTTTGGCGTCCGGGTCGATGCCGAAATCGCCGGTGGTCAGGAGGGGCGTTTTTTCCATCTGCTCGTGCAGCATTCGGACGAGCGTTTTGTTTCGACCGCCGCCGCCGCACAGAATAACCTGGTCGGGCAGTTTGTCAAGAAATCGCTGATAGGCGCGGACGATTGAAACAGCCGTAAAAGCGGTCGCCGTTGCCAGCAGGTCGGCCTTGCCAATCTGCCGCTCGGCGGCTTTTTGGGCAAGGGTGCGGCAGTAGTCCAGCCCGAACTGTTCGCGGCCGCATGTCTTGGGCGGGCGGCGGCCAATGTAGGGGTGCCGGAGCATTTCCGTCAGCAGCGGTCTGTTCACCGCGCCGCGCGCGGCCCAGTCGCCGCTGCGGTCAAAGGTCTGCCTGCCGTTGGACAGCAGCCACACCAGCCCGTCGATAATCATGTTCCCCGGCCCCGTGTCGAAGGCGGCCGTCTTTTCCGGTCCGGCGCCGGCCGGCAGCCAGGTTACATTGGCGATGCCGCCGATATTCTGAATCGCACGGTTCAATCGCGGATGCCCGAAGAGCCAATAGTCAGCAAAGGGCACCAGCGGTGCTCCCTGCCCGCCGCAGGCCATATCGCGGGGGCGAAAATCGGCCACGGTGGCGATGCCGGTGCGCTGGGCGATGATGGACGGTTCGCCGATTTGCAGGGTGGATCGGATGACTTTGCCCGCCTGACGCCGCCCGCCGGGGTTGTGGTAAATGGTCTGGCCGTGCGAGCCGATCAGGTCGATGGAGCCGAGCGGGACGGAGGCCTTTTTACAAATCGCGATCAAGGCCTCGGCGAAAACCTCGCCCAGGGCGGCATTGTAATGACAGATGTCATCGACGTGCGAGGTCTTTGGGTCGAACAGGCCGAAAACCGCCTTGCGAAGAGCCGGCGAATAGGGAACCGTCCCGAAGGCGACAAGTGTCTTCCGGCGGCCCTTCATATCGACGACGGCGACATCCACGCCGTCGGCGCTGGTGCCGGACATCAGCCCGGCGACGCGAATCCGCGGTTGTTTGGCAAGGTCGGCGAAGGTTTTGTGCTGTTTCATATCAGGACCTACAGTCGCTTCATCAGCCGCAGCATCTGCCGGTGGGTTTTCTTAAACAGCCGGAGGTTATCGCACAGCCGCGACGGCTTGTTGCGCGCCAGCCAAAGCCGCTCAAACGGCCCGCACAGCGCCTCGATTTGCCCGGCGAGGCGGGCCAGATACGTTTTTTTGACGGCGCCGCCGGCTCGCAGGGTTTTGGCGGCCAGCGCCCGCTCGGCGGACAGCCGATCCATTGCGGAAGCCAGCTGCAGTTCCTCCAGCGCAATCCGTTCAAACCCCGGCAGGACAGCGGACAGGGAAGACCGCAGGGCGGACGAGGAAAGCTGCTCAACCACTTTCTCAAGTCCGGCGGCGGTCATTGTTTCAATCGCCGCATCCGCAGCCGATTTTGAAAGAAGCATCGGTTCGGTCAGCGCTTCAAACAGATAAGACCCGTTTCGGCGCGGCGCTCCGCATGTCAGATAGGTCGAACCCAGGACGGTCATCGCCGCGGCCAGCGGTTTGGCGGGCTGGCCGAATGTCAGCCCGCAGAAGTTTTCGGTGAACCGCCGCCGGTCAACCCCGCCGGGATTCCATGCGCATGCGGCGCCGTACGCAAACCCGTGCAAGCTGACGCCGAGAAAATTGCGGTGTCCGCGGTCGCCCCAGTCGGTATTCAGCAAGCCCCGGGCGCTGCAGCGGCGGCCCTGGCGGGCAAAGGCGTCGATGTTGTCCATGGCGTTGGGCAGACGCGAGCCGTGCGTCAGCCAGCCGCTGGTGCCGGGACAGACCAGAAACTCCAGCCCGGCGTCGGCAATCTGACGGGTGCGCTGGATATTGGCGCCGCCGGCTTCGTATTCCCAGTTGAGCAGGACAATGTCGCGGGGCAGTTTGCCGAGCAGGTCGGGGTGCTTGAGCAGGATATCCGCCCAGGCGTTGGTCCGTTTGCCGTACCGCCGGCAAAGCCGATGGATTTTTAACAGGAAGTCCAGATAAACCGCTCCGACGCCCGCTTTGTCGGCTTGCGTTTTGCTCCGGCCCTTGCCCAGTTCCCACGTCTCATCGCAGCAGACATTAAAATCGTCCGCCTCAAACAGCGGGATGTATTCCTCATAGAGTTCGGCAATCAGTTTAATCGAGCCGGGGTCGGTGGGGCACAGCGTCGTACCGCCGGGCAGCCCGCGAAAGCCGGGCATTTCGCCCAGATGCCGGTAGGGCGGCAGTGCGAGGATTTTTTCCAGATGGCCGAAACTGGCCAGCGACCCGACCAGCCGGACATGATGCTTTTTGCAATGGTCCTGCAGGGCAAGAATCTCGTCGGGCGTCAGCGGGCTGTGGCCTTTGCCGATGTCGGGGTGACGGACAAACCGGAACACATGCTCGATGTAAAGCTGAAGTTCGTTGATTTTCCAGTGGGCCAGCCGCTCCACGAGCTGTTTGAGCGTGTCCAGCGTCGGCACTTTGCCGCGGGAGCAGTCATACGAAACGCCGCGGCGTTCAAAGAAGGGGCGATCGTCAATGGTGCAGCACGGCAGCGTCCGTGCGCCCATTCGCACGATGTCGCGCAGGGTCTGAACGGCATAATACGCCCCTGCATCGGCGGCGGCGGCGATGTCGATGCCGCCGGTGCGGATGCGGATGCGGTATTCTTCCGGCCGGCGAATGCCGGCATCGCGGCGGATGCGGACCGCCGCCGGGCCGAAGGCATTGCCGGCAATGCGGCCGCCAAGCCCCAGTTGCTGTTGAAGGTCGCCCAGGAGTTGTCCAAGCGGCAGTACGTCGGCTGTCCGCTGGCTGGCCAGAAGGGGCCGGGCGGGCCATGTAAAACGCCCCTCGGCCGGGCTAACCTTCCAAAGCGGAATCACCATCCTGTCGAACATCGTTTTCCCTGTCCGGTTGCGGCGGACACTTTCCGTGTGTCCGTATGTAGGCGTACTATACCAATGGTATCCAAAATAGCAAACAAAATCCGAATCCCGCCGCCGAAATTATAGCCAAGAATAACAGAAAAAAATTGGCGCATTTTCGGAAAAAGGGTGCATATCTGCATTGATAACCTCGATATCAGAATGATTAAGAACCTATGTTTATCGGGCCGGGGTCGCCGTGGGAAAACGGGTATATGGAATCGTTCAACGGCCACATGCGGGATGAGTGTCTGGATCGTGAAATCTTTGTGGGAATGGGAGTTACGGTATATCTGCGAGAAGTATCGGCTGGATTACAACCACCACCGGCCGCATCAGAATCTGGGATATTTGACGCCGGTTCAGTATGCGGCTACGACTGAAATACCGGTGGCTCTGCACCCGATCCGCCGGAATTTATCGCTTGAGGGATCAAGGCATGGGGAAAAAGAAGCCGGCCAGCCGAAACTGGCCGATGCTCCGATCGTCGCGGCCTGCTCCGGTTGCATTCCTGCGGAGCCGTATCCTTGCCGCGATACGGAAAGCATACGATACAAAGCGGGTGAATGCAGTACGGCAGAGAAAATGAATTGAAATGATGCGGGAAACACAGTACAATCAGAGCAAGGAAGTGGGGTGTTCAGGCGTTCTGAACACCGTTGTAAACGACTGCAGATGTCGAAAACCCTCTCACATGAGTTGGCACAAAAAAACGGGACAGGTCAATCGCTCCCAAAAAATCGATCCGAATAACTTGCAAATGAGGAAGAAGGGTACCGTTGGATGAAACACGTGGAATTGTTAATGATGTTGATGGTTTTTTTGGGTATATCCTGGCCGGCTTGGCCGGAGGACAGGATTCCGCAAACAGAGACCGTTTATCTGTCCGGTCACGGAAGCGAAGATGCCGTGGGATGGGATTTTTACTGTACCGATGGACGAAATAGCAAAAAATGGGTAACGATTCCTGTCCCTTCCAATTGGGAACTTCACGGTTTTGGAACATACAACTATGGACATCAGAAAAATAAAGCCGATGAACAGGGTCGATATCAAACAGCATTTCAAGTACCTTCGGATTGGAAAGACAAGCGAATTAGCATTGTTTTTGAAGGAGTTATGACGGATACGGAAGCATGGGTAAACGGCCGATCTGTGGGCCCCAAACATCAGGGGGGATTTTATCAATTTGAGTATGATATTACGGGCTTAGTGGCATTGGAGGGTCCAAATCTTCTTGAAGTGACGGTCAGCAAGGTTTCGTCGGATATCAGCGTTGAGCATGCTGAACGACAGGCGGATTACTGGGTATTGGGCGGAATCTATCGTCCCGTTTATCTGCGCGCTGTACCGGCTGAACATATTGTCAGACTTGCCATTTATGCAAAAGCCGACGGTACTTTTGTGTCAGACGTCTATCTGGCCGGTATTGTAGATAGTAATAGTATAAAAGCTGAAATTTTCGATGAGAAAGGCAATTTGTGTGCAGCTTTTTCCACTGTCCTCCAGAAGGACCAAACACGAGCGTCTCTATCAGTCGAAGTTGCAAACCCAAAAACTTGGACGGCTGAGACGCCATCATTGTACTGGCTGCAGGTTGATTTGTGTTGTGGCGACAGCGTTTTGCATCGCATAAAAGAGCATTTTGGCTTCCGTACGATTGAAGTAGTTAAGGATAAGGGTATCTATATCAATGGCCGCCGTGTCGTGATGAAAGGCGTCAATCGGCATAGTTTCTGGCCGGACAGTGGCCGGGCTTTAAGCCGCAAAATCTGCTATGACGACGCAAAACTGATTAAATCCATGAATATGAATGCAGTCCGGATGTCGCATTATCCGCCCGACAAGGCATTTCTGGAAGCCTGTGATGAGCTTGGTTTGTATGTAGTTGACGAATTGGCAGGCTGGCAGAGTTCTTATGATACTGACATTGGCAGAAAACTGCTTGAAGACATGGTGCAGCGAGATATTAATCATCCTTCGGTTATTTTCTGGTCAAATGGTAATGAAGGGGGCTGGAATACGGAGTTGGATGATGATTTTGCCGCTCACGATCCGCAAAAACGGCCTGTATTACACCCTTTTGAAAAGTTTAGCGGCATTGATACCGATCATTATAAATCCTATGAAAGTACACGGCAGAAGATAGTAGGACCATTGATCTTTATGCCTACAGAATTTTTGCACGGACTATACGACGGCGGACTTGGCGCAGGACTTGAAGATTATTGGAAACTAATGGGTGATACACCATTCTGTGGCGGTGGTTTCCTTTGGGCTCTGCTGGATGAAGGAGTTGTAAGAACGGATCAAGATGGTCATATTGATGTTGGCGGAAACTGGGCTCCAGACGGGATTGTCGGGCCATACCGTCAGAAGGAAGGCAGCTATTATACCATCAAGCAGATCTGGTCCCCGATACAAATTCAAATACAGCTTCCGCCCCAGGGCAACAGGATTGCACTCTTAATTGCCAATCAGTACAGTTTCACTAATGCGAATCAAACTCGGCTTACCTGGCAGCTTGTGAATTTTCCTTCTTCCTTTTCGAGTTGCAATGGGCATATCGTTGAGCGGACAGGGACTGTTGACGGACCGGATATGAAACCGGGACAGACAGGGCCGTATGAGCTGGTCGTTGACGAAAATTGGCGCACCTATGATGCCTTGTATCTGCAGGTAGACGATGCTTTTAGTAATAATTTATGGACATGGTCTTTGCCCATTCAGTCCCGGACGGCATTGGCAGGAAGCGAGAATCCCTCGGTGGCTGAGCAGCTTGAGTGTTTTACTGAGGAAGAGCACATTATTGTATCCGGCAAGAATTACCGATATGAATTCAACAAAGAAAGTGGTATATTGGTACGGGTACAAAAAGAAGGCAAACAAATATCTTTTTCAAATGGGCCTCGGCTTGTCTTTGGCAAGGAGACTTCTCAACAGGCCGAAAAAACATCAGCAAATGTGAAATATTACAGAAAAGGCGGTAATGTCGTTATCAGTGCAAAAAACAGCAATGGTTTAGAACATTTTACATGGACGGTATGCTCCATGGGTGAACTTGCGCTTTCGTATCGTTACGCCTTGCATGGAGAATATGATTATTTTGGTATTTCCTTTGATTGTCCGGAAGCAGAAATGAAAGGGATGCGGTGGTTAGGGCAGGGTCCGAATCGCGTCTGGAAAAACCGGCTTAAAGGGACTTGGCTGGATGTATGGCAGCGGGATTATAATCGGGTTGTCCTCGGCCAGGCAGGGGATTATCCGTTGTTTGCAGGTTATTACGGTGATTTTTATTGGCTGGAAGTGCAGACACAGGCAGGTCCTATTCGGGTGTTTAACCATACCGACGGCATCTGTTTTCGGATAGGGGAACTTCTTAATGGGGATAAGCCGGTGAAAGAGACGTATCTGTCGCCGCTGGGCGATCTCTCATTTATGCATGCGATCAGCCCCATCGGCGACAAGTTTTTAAAGGCGTCAGATTTAGGTCCGACGGGACAACCCAATACCGCGGATGGAATTTATTCGGGAGAACTTACGTTGGTGTTCTGAAACAGGAAACACAAAATTTTTGAAGAAAAGAATATAAAATATGGTTCAACTCCCAAAAAGTTGGTTAATTTTTCAGGCTGCGAAGGCCTGTTTTACCTTTAAAGCAAAGTATTCTGAATCATGAAAACCATAAGCTTTTCGTTTAATGACTTTGATTTTATTGTTGGCCCCTTCCAGCCGGCTGGTGCCAATGGGATAATCTGCATGGTTCAGAATGCCGTATTCAAAGAATCGCAACCGCCCAATAAATCGCCGAACCGCCGGATGGTCAATTGTTTCTGCCATACGGCACCAGGTGTCCAAGGTCTTTTTGACTTTCCGGCGATCACTGTAGTAATAGACCAGCTTCAACTGTGCTTTCAGCACATACAGAACGCTCAGTATTTCATTCAAAGCCAAGACTTGCTCAAGCTGATTCTGTTGATCGTCTGTCAGGTACTCATCCCGACGAACCTCATCGATAACCTTTCCAAACGCCTGCACCACATGGAAAAAGTCAAAAACAATCTGGGCATCGGGACAATGATGTTGAATGCGATTGATGTAGGGTTCCCACATATCAATCGCAATGGCTTCAATGCCTTGCTTCTGGCTATCCGTCAGCTCCGCAAAAAACGCATCCACGGTTTCCTGGCTGCGACCCTGGCCCATCCAGACGATACGTCCCATGAAGTAATCCATCACGACCGTCATGTAATGATGCCCCTTGCGAAGGGCTATTTCGTCCATGGCCAGAACCCGCAGGCCATGCCCGTCTGTCTGACCAAAACTTCGTTCCAGAAACGACTTATCAATGTCTTTGACGGTCTTGGGATTCAACTCCAAATGCTCAGCCACATCCTGTACCGTCATGACTTTGCACAGATCATGAATATACTGGGCCAGACGATGCGTCACTCGTTTGGAGGCGTCGGCAAAGCTGAGGTGTTCAACACGAACGCCGCCACATTCGGAACCCCAGATTTTTCGGTATTCCACATCCAGCCAGACCTGAGCTTGTGCAAGGTTCAGATCCCGCAAATGGCGTCGATGTCCCTGCGAATGAACCGTTGTGGCCGGCGATTCGCATGCATGACAGACCGGACGGTACCGAAGATCGGGAATCATCCGAATCAGGGCCGAGTCGCCCATTTCACCATGAACCGATTGCTCTGTAATTT
>JAKEGM010000136.1 GCA_022615575.1 Planctomycetales bacterium | reverse complement strand
GAAAGGATGGATACAGAAAACAGCAGTTTCCGCCGGCCTCGATAGGCGAACCGCAGAATGTGGCAGGGAATCCGGTCAATCGTTGTCCAGCCGGCCAGGATAGCATTTTTGTGAGGAACGGTTCCATTGGAGGCCTGAAAATGGAAAACGGCGTTTTGGGCCGTGCGGTATTGGTCGTCAGTGCTGAGTACCGGCGTTCCTGCAGACCGGCCGGCGGTAATGTCCCGGATTTCGATCCGTACATCGGTGTCGTACTGGTCTTGGGGTGTGGGGATTCTGCCCGTCATGCGGACATGAAAAAACCGATCTCGTGATGCCGGTTTCGATTCATCCGTAACCAGCTCGACCCGGCAGGAAAATTTATACTGGTTCAGCCGTGAAAAAGTCCGCAGCAGGAGCGCCCGCTTTGGCCCCAACCATGCGGCCGCTTTTGAACAAACTGCTCCCGGGATGCTGTTCATCGACTGTTTCTCGTATTATTGAACCTTGAATGCGCTGAGCTCTTCGGCGGACTGTTCGATACCGGTGCGGTTCATCTGGCCGTTGCCGGCGGCACAGAACTCAACATCCAGCGCTCGTCCGGATTCTTCATCCAGAAACCGGCAATGCATCCGTTGGTTGACGTCGTAACTGTAGCGCACATGAATCGGGCGATTGGCGGGCCGATTGGGCGGCAATTCAAAAATCTCCGTTGCGATTTTATTGACAAAGTCGGGGTCTTCGTCCTCGCCCTGCGTGATGGTCACTTGCAGTTGGGTTTGGCCGTTTGCCATGGTGTAGAAGGTCTGTGTGGATTCGCAAGGCAAAGGGGTGTTCTTTTTCAGGATGATGCTGTTGCGAATCACATGCCGCCCGGTTTCCTCGTCAATCGGAGCACAAATGGTGCCGTAACTGTGATTGCACACGTCCTTGAGCCGGATTTCCTTTAATCCGGTAGCAATCCCGGAAGAGACCTTGCGGGGGTCGTCCCGCAGCAGCGTCAGTCCCGCGTGAATCGCCGCGCCCAGTGCGACGCATTCATCGACGTTGACGGCGATCTCCGGGACAAAGCCGAATTTCTTTTCCAGGTTCCTCTGCACCACCGGCATGCGTGTGCTGCCGCCGGCCAGGAGGACTTTGTGAATGTCTGATACGGAGCATTTGGCCTCTTCCAGCGCCACCTCAATCAATATCTCGATTCGCGCCATCAGCGGCTCAATCGCTTTTTCAAACTGCTGCTGCGTAATCTCAACCCGCATAGACCCGGCCGGGCCGTATAGAATTTTCCGTACCAAGTTTCGCCGCGACAGCGTTTTTTTGACGTCTTCGGCTTCATCCTCGTATTTAGCGCGATCCTGCTCGTTCTGAATCAGCTCGGTGTGATGTTCGTTTCGGTAGGCCTCTTCGAACATTTCAATAATCTTCTTGTCGAAATCCACTCCGCCCAGCGCATGGTCGCCCTGGCTGCAGACGATGTCAATCGTCGAGCCGTCCACATCCAGAATCGTTACGTCAAAGGTTCCGCCGCCAAGGTCATAGACCATCACCCGTCCGCTGACTTTCTGAGTGGTGGCGTAATACAGCGCTGCGGCCACCGGTTCATTGATAATGCCGACCACATTCAGGCCGGCCAGAATGCCCGCGTCCATCGTTGCTTTTCGGCGGGCTTCGTCAAAGTGCGCGGGCACCGAGATGACGACATCCTTGATTTTGCTTTCAATGGAACCGTCCTGTTTGAGTTTTTTGAGGATTAAACTGGAGATTTCCTGGGGAGTCCAGTCGCGCCCGTCAATGGTCTTTTTCCATATCGGATCGCCCATGTGCCGTTTGATCCAGCGGACAGCGCGGTCCGGATTCAACTGGCGGCAGTTGATTGCTTCCAGGCCGATGCGGATGGCGCCGGCCTCTTCTTCGTCAAAGTAAACCGCCGACGGTGTAATCCGCTCGCCTTCGCTGTTGGGGACGATTTCCGGACGTCCGATGCCGTTCAGCCGGGCCAGTGCTGAGAATGTAGTGCCTAAATCTATTCCTGCGACTGTGTTCATGCTTTTATTCCTGTTCGTTTTGCTTTGGCTCGTACAGGCTCACCTGTGCGCAGCGGACAATCTTTACATTGTCATCAGTTACCAGATATTGATAGCCGGGACGAATCACGCGAGCGATACATCCGGCCAGGTTCTCGTCGTCGGCGGGTATCCGTTCCCGAACCGCTTCCGCATATTTTTCCATCCCTTTGTACGGGATATTCAGATCCGGCTCAAATTGTTCGATGCCGCTGGATTCAAGTGCGAAAACCAGCTCATCGTGAATGTCTTTAAGACAAACCGCGGCCTCCTTCTGCTTGCTGTCCATCTGCGTAATCCGGTCTGCGATGTTGTCAATGCTTCGGATGACCCGCAGGCAGAAACGGCGAATGATGATCCAGTCGTAGCCGTCCTGCAGTTTGCGTACCTGATCCTGCTGCTGGGCCGCAAACTGCCGGATAGCCGAAACCTCCTCGGTCAGTTCCGTCAGTTCCCGGGTCAGCGGCTCGGAGGTCATCATCGCTTCCAGCGGGGACGCCGTATTCATTTCAACGGCCCAGCCGAAATAGGAATCCGTTGCAGGTTTCTTGGCTGCCGCCTGTTGGGAAAGCGACGGCAGCGCCGTGTCTTTTGTGGCCGGTTCAGATGTGTTTGGTTCAGATGATGCCTGCGAATCGTCTGAAAGGGTCTGTTTCCGGTAGGTTTGGAAATACCCTTCGTTTTTACTTTTGGAAAATCGTTTTCTGTTCTTCCGGGCGTAGGGCGTTTCGAATTTTTCGGTCAGCGGCGTCTCAATAGAGGACGAAGACGGGCATTCGGTTTCTTTGAGCGGCTCCGTCTCCAAAGGCGCGTCTTCCTTGACTTCCACGTCTTCTTCTGCTTTTTCCGAGGGTGTTTCGGCGGCGGCCTTTTCCGCGACGTCTGTTTCGGTCGGCGGTGCCAATGTCTGCGGCGTATTCTCTTTTCTGCTGTACTTGCGAATTCCCCATGAAACCAGCAGCTTTATAAATCCGCCTGCCAGAATCAGTCCTCCGCCGGCCGACAGAAATGTCGAACTAATCAAGATTGTTTCGGCGGTATGAAGCGATTTCTTGTATTCTTCCGCCGCCTGCGGCCAGTCCGGTCCATACAGTACCTCGGTAAGTTCATCCGGATAATGCACCAGGCCTTTGGCCAGTTCCGGGAGGGCGGCCAGCAGCCGGTCGGCTTGATTTTCCTTGAGACGGGTCCGAATGTCGGGACCACCGTATTTATCGTATCCCCAGGGGCAGTTTGCCTTTTCATGAGCAGGCAGATTGGACCATTCCTGGTACATCTGCAGGTATTCTTTGGCGGCCGGGTTTTCGGCATCGGCGAGGGCGGCTTGCTCAATGCGGTTTAGCCGGGCATTTTTCTGCGCGCAGTATATACTCAGCCCAACCGCGCCAGGCAGCAGCAAAACACACGCCCAGACTATCCACGCCTTTTTGCTCATGTTGTCGGTACCCATCGTTTCAGAAAAGACCTCGCCGTACTTGTAAAATTTACGTTACGCGGATATATCGGTCAAATCCGGCCGGCACAGAACTGCTGCGAAAGAGTGGCAGAAAATCCAATGTCAATGGGCGGATGCGGAAAAAGAAGCGGATTGCAGGAGTTACAAAATTTTGGACCGATAAAATCGGCGCTCAAAAAAAACGCTGTTTTTTCGTTATATGACAAATTGCAGCAGAAAGTCCGATAACGAGGCGGGAGGCCGGCAGCCCAAAGCGGCAAGCGAATCGGCGGTGATTACGGTAATGGCAGCGTTTGCAGGAGGGATTCGGCTTGTTCGACAAAGGGGCTGTCGGGGTATTTTTTCGTAAACTCGGTCAAAATCGTGCGGGCCTCTGCGGCCAAGGGGGGTTTGGTTTTTTCAGGGGTTTGAGGATTTTTCCAAAGTTGGATTTTAAGCATGCCCAGTTCATACTGGGCCTGAATGCCGGCGTCGCGATTCGGATACTGTTTGATCAGCTCCGTCAGCAGCTTCTCCCGCCGGGGCGCATCCGCCATCTGCACGGCCTTTTCCAGAAGCACATTATCCCGCAGACCATCCTGGGCGTCCATTGACTTGAGCAGCTCCTCCAGCTCGGAGACGTAATGCGGTGCGTAGGGATTGAGCATCACAAATTTTGCCAATCGGTTCTGGGCCTCGGGCGTATCCCCGCGATTTTCCTTGCTGATGCGGCTTTGCAGTTTGTGAAGCCGGCCCTGAAGATCGCGCAGCTTAAAGGGGGTCATCACGGTCTTGGCCGGACTCTGAAACGCGGCAAAAATGGAGTCGGACTGCTTGGCTTCGTCTTTTGCCTGCTCACTCTTTTGATCTCCGATGAGCCGCAGGGCATCCTGGCATTTTTTTTCGGCCTCATCAAACCGGCCGTTGCCCGCATCGTGCATGGCAATCCGCCAGCGGGCTTCGAGGGCCTCGGGACTTTGCGGAAACAGCTCCAATAAATCCTGCCAGTCCAAGAGATTTTTAGTGAAGGGATAATCCTTGTAAAAACGAAGCGATTCCTGTTCGGCGAGCAAGTGAATATCCGGATGAAATTCAGCCAGAATTGCCCGGTAATACATTGCAATCGGCATGCGTTTGCTGTCGGGCCAGCGTCCGATAAAGGCGGTGTAGCCGTTTTTCAGGGTGCGCCGTTTCGATTGGTATTTCAGTTCGCCTGGCATTTTCTGCTCAAACCATTTCGGCCAGGTATCCGCCGCCAGCAAACTCTGAATTTCTTCCTTGAGTTTTTGACGCAGCAGGGCGGGATCGGATGGATAAAACACCCCTTCCAGGCGGCTTCGCAGGGTTTCATCTTCCATAACCCGGTCGAGTACTGGCGCAATGTTTTGTTCGCAAAACTCCACGGCGTCTTCCGGATTATTGCCCGCCACATAGCGCTGGTAATCCAGCTCTGAAAAACCGATAAAGCCATGAAAAACGCCAAAGGCCCCGGCCATCAGCAGCCCGCTGACCAGTCCGATCAGGCCGGGTTTATAGCGCGTAAAATGGCCGATTCCCAGCACCAGCCCGGCCATCAGCAGCCCCATCAGCCAAGCATAAATCCAGGGGGCGAACGAAAACCCCCACCGCACGGGATCCGTTGTCGGATAGCCGCCCCAAATGGCCCAATAGATTAATTGCGGTGCCATGCACAGGGCGACCGCCACGATCCGCGACCGAAACCGCAGCGGGCGGCACGCCGCCGCGATACAGCTTACCAGCACAAATGTGCTGAACAGGTAAAGTTGAGCGATAAACAGGATGCTCAGCACCAGCGGAAGCGAATACCGGAAACTATACAGTTGAGAAACCAGAATCGGCGCCACGGCCAAAATGCCCATCAATGTCCCCAGCACAGCGATATGCCAGTGATATTCATAGATACTGATAGGCCGTACGACAATCTGCCCCAGTCGGAACAGGGAGGGATCCGCAAGTTCCATCAAATTGAGGGACACCGGGCCGCCGCTTTGAAGTTGATTCCAGAAATAGCAGACCACCACAAAAACAAAGACCGTAACCCCCCACAGCCCATGCACATTCGCATGGCTGTAATGCAGCGTCGGCCCGGCCGTCATAAACGACTTGACAGGCCCCGCCGGGGCGGCTTGGGATGTAGTTATTTCATCCATCCTTGGTACTCAATTGATACACACAAATCAGCTCTCCGGACAGGGTCCGGAAGGTTGCCTTAGAGTTGTTAAACGGACTCCGATGCCAGCCGTAAAACCGACAATAATTGCCGGATATTATACCGCAAAACGCCTGAAGGGGGAAGAAAATTCTTTTATGTATACTCCAATATGGTAATCGCAGCACGCTGACGCATTATCGCGGCCGAACCTTGGAGGGCAGCAAGACCGTAACCACATACCTGTATAATGCGGATAATTATCTTAG
>JAKEGM010000135.1 GCA_022615575.1 Planctomycetales bacterium | reverse complement strand
CTCCTTTTCGGCAAAGCAGCTTCGCCCATATGAATTGCATTGGATCGACTCGCAGCGATGGCAAACAAGCGAAATATGTGACTCATTTTTGCTTAGTCAAGGTTGAAAGGAAAACCTGCTTTGAGTCCAGCCCTCCCTCTCACCCCCTGCTGCCGGCAATGTTTGCAGAAGCAGGGTGCGGAAATAATCTCCGGCTTGTTTTCGGCGAAATCTGCTCTAATTTTAAGCATCGAAAGGAGAGTGAGATGAATTTTTCCATTCCGACGGAAATATCAAAGGATCTCCATCGCTTCAGGGCATTCATCAACAGCAATGTGACCAGGCAATTGCCGGCCTGGTATCAAAGCCGGGAAATACCCCATGGGTTTTTCCGTAGCCTGGGAGAAGGCGGCTGGTTTGGGCTGAAGACTGAAAAGGGCCGTCTCGTCCGAGGATCGGCTTTGCGGGAAGCTCTCCTGGCAGAGGAACTTGCCAAGGTATCGCCGGGGGTGGCGGTGGCCGTTTTAGCCCATGTGGATTTGGGACTGATGGCGCTGTTTTTGTTCGGCCCCGAGCAGCTCCAGCAGCAGTATGGCGATTCCGCCGTGAGCGCCCAGACGCTTATGTGTTTGGGCAACACGGAGAATCTGGCTGGCAGCGATGTCGCCGGAATTTCAATGACGGCGGAAAAAGTCGATGGCGGTTGGATATTGAACGGAACCAAGGCCTATGTCACCAACGGTGGTATCGCAGGACTAGCGGTCATTACCGCCGTTTCAGACTCCCAAGCGAAGCGCAACAGGCGGTTGTCCATGTTCATGGTGAACCTAAACACAGCCGGGGTTCGCCGCACCAAATTGAACAAACCGGTATGGGTCCCCTCTGATCTTTCCCGTTTGCAACTTGAAGACGTCTTCGTCCCGGACGACCATCTAATGGGAACCCGGGGCCGGGGCCTCCAGCAGGTCCTGGAAGTCTTCACCTACAGTCGCGTGCCGGTTGCAGCGCTGACATTAGGAACCGCAGTCGGAGCTTTTGAGTTGGCCTTCGGGCATATGCACAAACGCAAGATTTTCGGACATCGAATCCTGGATTTTCAAGCCAAAGCCTTTGAATTATCGAAATTTTACGCAAAAATTGAATCTGCCCGCTTGATGCTCTGGCAAGCCTGCTGGCAGATGGACGCAGGTGAAGATTTTCGGCAGGCCTCATCGCTGGCAAAGTATCTGGCCGTTGAAGTCACCCGGGAGGTATCGGTATGGGCTGCCGATATTTTTGGAGCGGCCTCCGTTATAGAGAATCACCCAATTCACAAATATCCCATGGACGCCTGGGCTGCGTCTCTTGGGGAAGGGACTCAGGATATCCAAAAGCTGATTATCTTCCGAGAATTGATGAAGCACCCGCACAGCGGTCGCCGGATGGTCCCTGAATAAGGCGGGATTGACAACCGCGGCGCGCAAATCTGCAGGGCTGCAAACGGATCGGCCAAGCTAAGATGAAATACTTTTAGGGCGTTAATACAATCTTGCCGAAGTGCTTGCCTTCTTCCATGAGTTTATAGGCGTTGCGCCCCTCGTTCAACGGCATTATCCGGTCGATGACGGGTTTGAGTTTACCGGCCCACAGTAATTTCAAAACATCATGAAAATCCTGGTGCGAGCCCATGGTACTGCCGATCAGGCTGATCTGCTTGCCGAAGATAAAACGCATATCGATTTCGGCCATGGGACCGCTGGTATTGCCGACAATGACAATGCGCCCGCCGCGGGCCACCACTTGCATACTGGTCGTGATGCTGGCCTTGCCGACATTGTCAACCACCACATCGACCCCCCGTTTGGATGTCAGCTGAACAATTTTCCGACCCCAATCCAGCTCAGATCGATCCAGGACAACATCCGCGCCCAGCTTGCGGACTCGTTCGGCCTTTTCCGAATTACTCGCGACCGCATAAACGGTCGCACCGGCCAATTTGGCTATCTGGACGGCCATACTGTTGACACCGCCACCGGATCCGACCACCAGCACAGATTCGCCGGTGCGAAGACGAGCGCGATGGATCAGCATCCGCCAAGCCGTGAGACCGACCAATAAAGGCGCGGCGGCTGCCGCAAAATCAATACCGTCGGGGATCTCCGCCAAATTCTTGGCCGGTACCACAACAAATTCCGCCGCACCACCGCGCGCATGCTCCCCCAGGATATGATAGCCCGGACTGACACTGTCTTCCCCGCGCCGGATGAATTCGTCCTCCGCCAGATTGACACCCGGATCCGCCACAACCCGCTGGCCGACCCGCCAATGGGAAACTTGCGGCCCGAGTTCCGCGATTTCACCGGCGACGTCGGCACCGCACCAATGGGGCATTTCGAGTTTGAGGCCCGGCCAACCCCGGCGTACCCAAATGTCTAAATAATTGAGCGCACAGGCGCGTACCCGCAATCGCACCTCGCCCGGCCCGGGGGTGGGATCGGGCACATTTCCGTATTTGACGACATCCAATTCACCGTGTTCTTCAAAATATAGCGCTTTCATGTAAGCGGTGCTCCTCAATTTGATTTTCTATATTTTATCTTTAAAGACCAGGCTCATGTAAGGCTGTATCGCGGGAATCAAAAATGTCTCTGAAAGCGCGCAACCGCGCTGCGGGTCCAAGATAATTTGGATTGACCCGGGTTGACCGGGCAGGACGCCGTGCAGGCAGTACACAGGATGCAGCGCAGCGCAGGTTCAAAAAATTTGAATCTTCCTCTCCTGCTTTGTCTCGGACAGGATTTCTTACTCAGAAACGTATAGATTACCATGGGGGTTGAAGTAAAGAATTTTTTATGCATTCGTCCAGGGGGTCTGAAACCTTAAGACCGACCCAAATTTGGCGCTTGACAAGATGGGATCAGTTATTACATGTTAAGTGTCAAGCATAAATATGTGCACTTAATCTTCGCAACCGGCGCGTCGTAGCCGAACCATCCGTTTCCGTCGTAGACAGTGCATACGCAAGAACCGCTTTTCCGATGGGTCATCGATCGCAGCCATGTCGGAAAAAATCACTTCCAATACGGGGCAGACACTCCCGACCGCCTTTGAGGAGGTGGAACATACGGCAGACCGCGCGTTGCGAATTTACGGCGGCAACCTGCAGGAACTTCTTCAAAATGCCGCCAAAGGCATGAATAGCCTGATGGTTTCAGAGCGCATCCCTTCATCCCGGCAGGTAAAAAAAACCATCG
>JAKEGM010000134.1 GCA_022615575.1 Planctomycetales bacterium | reverse complement strand
TCGCTTGAATGACAGTCCATGGTGACGCTTTATACAGAGACACTCTCTCCACACCTTGCAAATTCAGCCGCTCCCCCGCTAATTCCGGTTCAGACCCACCTGTTTTGACCGGATTTGTCCGCTGACATCGGTCGCGTATTCAATTTTCAATGCGCCATTGCCGTCAATTTGTCACTTTTCAACTGTCCGACGAACGCTTGACTACTACATACGCTTCCGGGGCCAATTCGTCGTCGATGACCAGCGCAAAACCGCCCCTGGCTGTGTCCGGCCGAGCGCCGCTGTGTTTGAGGACTTCGGCAAGTTCCGCGGCAAATTGCCTGCAGACAAGATTAAACGCGTCGGACGCGGATTCCGTCACGGCAATCACACTGGGGCTAATCTCCAGATGCCCGCCTGCGGGAGTCCAGCTTTGGACTTCCGGGACCGAGCCGGTATCGGCCCGTCCGAAACATACTGCGATAAGGAAAAAAACGGTCAGCAGGGTGTGTTTTACGTACGCTTTTGTCATGGCTGATTCCTTTCAAATCTCTTCTTGCCGGCGATGCAGAATATATCGGCGGTCTTGTCTTTACAGCGACCCATCAGGGATGGATAAACCGGATGCGACGAACAGCACAAACACAGAGAGGATTATAGCGGCGGGGGCAATCTGCGGCAAGCATTATTTGACGGGCACTGTTTTCTGACCGGTCAGGATTTTGCCCGTCAGGTAATCGGTAAAGGCAACTTTGACGGTCAGCTCGTGCGGAGTGCCGGACAGCAGATGAGCCATAGGGAAGGCAAGACGATAGTAGGCCGCGAAAACACTGCCTCCCCAGCTCTTGTGCAATTGGTTGGGTGTAACCGCCCATTCCGCGAGTTTGGCCTGCTGCTGGGGAGCGTCCAGATTCCATACCTGAACGGCACATTGACCGACGGCTTTGACATAATCCTGCGCCGAATCCAGGGGTTCCACATAGACCACCAGCGTTTCGGCGATGCCGTCCTTGTCTTTGTCGTACAGGCCGGTGTATTTGCCGATTTGTATCCTGGCCAGCGTATCCACCGCCTCCAGACGAACCTGTTGATCCAGCCCTGAAAGGGTTTGAACCTGTTCTTTGAGCCGGCTGTTTTCGGCCTGCAGCTGCTGAATCTGAAGGGCCTTGTCCGTGTTTTCCGCCTGCAGGGTCTTGAGGTCATCCCACGGCGTCAGGCCCCGCCCGCCGCAGCCGGCCAACACAACAGCCAACCAAACAAGACACCTCATTGGGACAAAACGCTGCTGCATCGTTGCAGTTATTTCCCTTCTTTCTTCGATTCCCGCGCGACATGCGGGGCCTTCTGCAGAATCTGGTCGGCCAGGCCGTAGGCAACGGCTTCATCCGCCTCCAGCCACAGATTTCGGTCGCAGTCCTTCTCAATCTTTGAGGCATCCTGACCGGAATGCTCGGACAGAATTGAGTACAGGCGCTTGCGGAGACGCAGGATTTCCTTGGCCTCAATCTCGATATCCGTGGCGGTTCCTTCCATTACGCCCGCAATCAGCGGCTGATGCATCAGAACGCGGCTGTTGGGGAGCATAAAACGCTTGCCCCCGCTGCCCCCGGCAAACAGCACCGCCCCCATACTGGCCGCCTGCCCGACGCAATAGGTGGCTACCGAGCAGCGCAAAAACCGCATGGTGTCGTAGATGGCCAGCCCTGCCGTGATGGCCCCACCGGGCGAGTTAATGTAAAAATGAATATCCGTCTCGTCGTTTTCGTTACTCAGAAACAGCATCTGGGCGATAACCAGGTTGGCCGCGTCGTCATCGACCGGCCCGCCCAAAAAGATGATCCTGTCTTTAAGCAGCCGTGAATAAATGTCGTACGCCCGTTCACCCCGGCCGCTCTGTTCAATGACAATAGGGACTAAATGACTATTCAATGCCATGATGATTCCTCGTCTGGGTTATGATTTTTCTTCCGGTTTCTCTTCCTGTTCCTTCAGGACATCGTCAATCAGGCCGTACTTGAGGGCTTCGTCGGCCGTCATGTACTTGTCGCGCTCGGTTTCTTCCGCGATTTTTTCGGGCGTCAGGCCGGTATGGCGTGCCAGAAGCTCGTTGATGACTTTCTTGGCCTTGAGGATTTCCTCGGCCTGAATGCGGATATCTTCGGCCTGTCCGGTAACGCCGCCCCACGGCTGATGCAGCATGACCTTGGCGTGCGGCAGGGCGTGACGTCGGCCCTTGGTGCCTGCGGCCAGGATGACCGCCGCACCCGACTGGGCACGGCCGATACAGTACGTCGCCACAGGCGAACCAATAAAGCGGATGGTGTCATAAATCGCCATCGTATCATCGACACTGCCGCCGGGGGAGTTAATATATAAGCTGATTTCGACCCCGCGTTTGAGGTTGTCCAGATACAGCAGTTTCATAATCACTTCCGTCGCCATGCGGTAGGAGATTTCACCGATCATAAAGACAATGCGGTTTTCCAGCAGCAAATCGTCCAGAGTCATTTCCCGCATTCGCTGGTAGGCGGGCATTTGCAGCCGCGGCTCGATGGATTGCGGCCGGTTGTTTTGCGGAACAGCATTGATGGGAGAATACAGCATTATCAGTTCCTTTTATCTATTTGACTATTGATTATTGACTATTCACTCACTATCGGCACACCAAACGCCTTTATTTACCCTTAACCCGACAGATTTTCAACAACAATCCGCATTTGTGCGGAACCGGCAGGCAGGATTGGCTTTGTTTTTTCCGTCCCCAGCCCTTCATTTTTAGCGAAAAAGATGTTCAACATTCGTGAAAAATGCGAAATTTGTCATTTTGTGTTCTGGCAGTCCGCTGGCTATGTCTATTTTAGTGATTATGGACACACAATAGACAAGAAGCCGATAGTCCAAGAGGAATGGAGACCGCTTGCCGGGGACGGTATATTTGCACAGGCATTCTGGAAATCATTTGACAAACAAAAAAGTCCGCTTGCACCCATGCAATGCGGACTTTTTTTGTGATATCGCGAAAAAGAAACAGACGTTTCCAACCGCCCCGCGGCGGGTTGGATTTGAAACTCATACGCACACAAGGCGTTCTTCGTTTTTGCCGACCGCCGGCTTAAACGGCAGCGGTTCGGAGAACTGAATCGCCACCCGGCGGACATACGGACCGAGTTCATCGACGCGGCAGATTCGGCCGTCGCGGATGAAGTTGGCCATATCGAATGAATCGGCGTCTTCAAATTTGGGAACGCTGAACCTGGCGGTAATATGTTCGCCGAAGGTCGGGCAACGGTCCGCATAGCAGGTGAACGCCGCCCCATTGCTGGAAACATCCACCATCTGCCCCTGGGTGAGGACGCCGTCAAAGTTCTCTGCAAACCAGATCGGCCAACTGTAACGCAACCGGGATTCCCGTCTTCGTTCCCTCAATGTATCCATCCGACTGTCTCCTGTCTTAAAAACCCGCTTTCAGCAAATCGCCTCTAAAAACAGAGAATGTTTCGGAGAAATCCTGCGGCAACTTAACCTCAAACCAGGCAAAATCTGTTATAATGCGCCTAATAAGAGGGCATTTTGACAGCAAACAATGCTTTGGGGCGAATTTTTCAGGGTCAAAAAATTTCTAGAAACGGCCTGTTCCGATAATCTTGTATCCAAACAAAATACCTCTGGTATGGCTTCAATTCCTGATTGGCCGCGCCAAACCGGAGGAAAAGATTTTTCCAGTCAATTTTGGGCTTGAAAAAACTGTTCACATCATCTACAATTTTGCGTTTTCGTCGGGGAGTCCCTGCGCAGAGGTGCAGGGGGTCCGGCGAATCCCAAGGTCTGTCGGATATGTTTGAAGCGTTAACCAGTAAATTTAACGGCGTTTTTCGTTCGCTTTCGGGACGCGGCCGCATCACGGAGGCCAACGTTTCGGACGCCATGCGCGAGGTGCGAAAGGCCCTGCTGGAAGCGGATGTCAACTACCAGGTGACCAAGCAGTTCTGCAAGGATGTGCAGCAGGCGGCGATGGGAGCGGATGTCATCAAGAGCTTGCATCCGGGGCAGGTGATGGTCAAGATCGTCAACGACGAGCTGACCCGCCTGATGGGGCCCGTGGACCCGAAGATTTATTATGTTTCGCCGGGACCGACGATTGTGATGATGGCGGGTCTCCAGGGATCGGGCAAAACGACGACTGCGGCCAAACTGGCCAAACTGATCGTTGAAAAGGACAAGAAACGCCCCCTCTTGGTGGCTGACGACCTCCAGCGTCCGGCGGCCATTGAGCAGCTTTGCACGCTGGGGATGCAGGTCGGCGTGGATGTTTACAAGGAAGACGGCGTCAAGGATGCCATCCGCGTAGCCAGGAACGGTTTGAAACACGCTAAAACCGGCAATTATGACGTGGTTATCCTCGATACGGCCGGCCGTCTGCACGTCGATGAAGAGATGATGAACGAGATCGCCGCCGTTTCGAAGGCCGTAACGCCGCACCAGATTTACCTGGTCTGCGACGCAATGACCGGCCAGGATGCGGTCAATTCGGCCAAGGAATTCAATGACCGGCTGGAGCTGGACGGCGTAATACTGACCAAGCTGGACGGCGACGCCCGCGGCGGCGCGGCGCTGAGCGTCAAGGCCGTAACCGGCAAGCCCATCAAGTTTGTCGGGATGGGCGAGAAGCTGGACAATCTTGAGCCGTTTTACCCCGACCGCATGGCCGGGCGGATTCTGGGCATGGGCGACGTGGTAACGCTGGTGGAAAAAGCCCAGCAGCAGTTTGACGCCGAACAGGCCCAGAAGATGCAGGTCAAGATGGCCAAAGGCACGTTCGGGTTCGATGATTTTCTCAAGCAGATGCAGGCCCTGCGGAAAATGGGCGGCATGAGCAGCATGCTCAAGCTGCTGCCCGGGATGGGGGCTCTGGGAAATCTGGATTTTGATGACCGGGAAATCAACAAGATTGAAGGCATTGTGCATTCGATGACGCGTGAGGAACGCACCGACCCGGATCTTCTCGACGCCTCGCGGCGGCGGCGGATAGCGCGGGGCTGCGGCCGGGATGTGCAGGAAGTGGCGGGCTTGGTCAAGACATTTATGCGCAGCCGGGATATGATGAAGGCAATGGCCGCCGGCGGAGGCGGGATGGGCGCTCTGAAAAATCTGTTTTCCGGCAAAACGGATGTATTCAGCGCCATGAGCAGCATGAAAAAAGTGAAACAGCGGAGCAAGCGGAAACGCCCCCCGCGAAAAAAACGCAGGTGATGTTTGACAATTGAAGAGTATCTGCGATCGCTGGAACCGTTTGTTGACGACGCCTACGGGCGGCAGATGCGAAGTCAGTTTCAGTCGATGGACGGAAAAAGCGAACTGGCGATGCTTCAATCGCCCCGCAAAGATGAGTATGAGCAGCTTTGCCGGGCGGTCGCTATTATGACGCCGGCGGAAAAGCAAAACGCCGCCCTGCTGACCGATACGCAGATTGAGCGGATTGCCGAAGACGCCAGGGCGGATAAAGCCGTTGTGGCGATTTTTATCAACGGCTATGCGATAAAAAAATTAAAAAGTAAATAGTAACTATCAAAAATGCGGAATCCGCCTTCGTCGGGAACTATGTTATTCAGCATCGCCGCAGACGATTCCATATTTTTGCTATTTGCTTCTTACTATTTGATATTTCTTTGTACCGTGTTTTGTGCCCGCATTGGGCGGTCACAAAAATTAACTATACGCTTTACGAAAGGAAAACACAATGTCAGTAAAGATCAGAATGACCCGGATGGGTCGACGGCACCGGCCCTTCTTTCGCATCAACGCGATCGAAAGCCGCGCGCCGCGCGACGGGCGCATCCTTGAAAAGCTGGGCCACTACGACCCGCTCGAAAAGGACGCCGACAAGCAGTATGTCCTGAACAGGGAACGCATCGAGTTCTGGATCGGCCAGGGCGCGGTGCCCAGCGAGACCTGTGCCGAAATCTTCAAGAACCGGCTGAGTATTACCTGCGCACACTATGAAGCCCAGGTTCAGCGTCGGGCAAGGGCACGGGCTATCGCCCGCAAAAAAGGCCTCCCCTTCACCAAAGCCGAAAAACTTGCCGCGGCAGCCGCGGCCGGCAGCGGTGAGGCGAAGAAAGAGTAACCCCCTAACGGTACGGTATGCGAATTGATGTTCTGACACTGTTTCCGGAGATGTTCGGCTCGCCGTTGAGCCATTCCATCCTCAAACGGGCACAGGAACAGGGCATCGTCGAGATTGTTCTTTCAAATATCAGAAATTTTGCCACCGACAATTACCGCAAGGTCGATGACAAGCCCTACGGCGGCGGCCCGGGAATGGTGATGATGCCCGGCCCGGTGTTTGACTGCGTCGAACACGTCCAGACACAGGCGTCTGAACCGGGGCATGTGATTCTGCTGACCCCGCAGGGAATCCCTCTGACCCAGGATAAGGTCGTTCAACTGAGCCGGCTGGGCCGACTGATTTTGGTCGCCGGGCGGTATGAAGGGTTTGACGAACGCATCCGAACGGGACTGGGGGCCGAAGCGGTTTCCATCGGCGATTATGTTCTCAGCGGCGGCGAATTGGCCGCGATGGTGCTGATCGACGCCGTGGTTCGGCTTCTGCCCGGGGCGCTGGGCGACGGCGATTCAGCCGCCGACGACTCCCACAGCGACGGATTGCTGGAATATCCGCATTATACCCGCCCGGAAGAGTTTCGGGGGATGCGGGTGCCGGCGATTCTGTCCGGCGGCGACCATGGCAAAATCGCTCAGTGGCGACAGGAACAACGTCTCGAACGCACCCGGCTGTGGCGGCCGGATTTGTATGAGAAATACCTGAAAAACAATCCGGTACAGGAAAAAAAGAAAAAATCATAAGCAGGAGATTAATTCCGTGAAAACGACAATAATCGAATCCGTAGAAAGTAAAAGTTTACGCAAGGAAGTGCCGTATTTTGAAGTCGGTGACACCGTCGATGTACACTGCAAGATTCAGGAAGGCGACAAAACCCGAACCCAGATATTCGGCGGCATCGTAATCGCCCGCAAGGGACGCGGGATGAATGAAACGTTCACCGTCCGCCGCATGGTGGGCGACGAGGGCGTGGAGCGCATCTTTCCGCTTCATTCGCCGAATGTTCTGGACATTCGCCCGATCCGCAGCGGCAAGGCCCGGCGGTCCAAGCTGTATTTCCTGCGCAAGCGCGTCGGCAAGGGTGTTCGCCTGTCGCAGCGGCACAGCGACCACACGGTGACCAAGTAAGGACGCATCGCAATGCTCCTGCCGTGGGTGCGAAAAAAGCTTCTGGCTACGCCCGCACGGCTGGGCCGCTGGGGACAAGACCAGGCCGAGCGGCACCTCAAACGGAGGGGCTGCCGGACGCTGACCCGCAATTATTCGTGCGGCGGCGGCGAAGTGGACCTGGTCATGACCGAGGCGGACGGCACGCTGGTTTTTATCGAGGTCAAGACACGGCGAAACGAGGATTTTCTCCCCGCCATGGCCGCCGTCACGCAGGAAAAGAAACGGAAAATCATTCGAACCGCAAAGCGCTTTCTGAAACAATTTCGGATTTCGGACAGGCCTTTGCGGTTCGATATCGTTACGGTCGTCCTCGGCGCCAAAGGTCCGCCGGACATTCGGCATTATCCCAACGCCTTTTATTGATATGAATACAAGCTCTGACATCTCTCAATTGAACGGCGACGACAGCGGGCTTTCCCTGCAGCCGGAACTGCCCTTTCTGACCGCCGACCTGCCCGGCATCGGCGGCGCTATCAAGACAATCCCCTCCGATTTTGTGGTTGAGGAAATTCCCCTGTATGAATTCTCCGGCACCGGCACCCATGTTCTTTTCCGTATCCAGAAAAAGGGCGTAACAACCGCAGAAACAATCTCGCGATTGGCGCAGGCGCTGGGGGTTCGCCGCTATGACATCGGCTATGCGGGCCGCAAGGACGCCAATGCCATTACCCGTCAATGGTTTTCCGTCGAGCACATTGACGCGGATAAGGTCAAAAACCTCAATCTCAATAAAATCAAGATTCTGGAGGTAACCCGGCACACCAACAAGCTCAAGGTCGGCCATCTCAAGGGAAACTGCTTTACGATTCGGCTTCGCAATCTTCCGCAGCCGGCCGAAGACGCCGCGGCGCTGGCGCAACAGACAATGGATGTTCTTTGCCGCCGCGGGGTCCCCAATTATTTCGGTCCGCAGCGGTTCGGCTACCGTTACGACAGTCACCTCCTGGGAGAGGCGCTGGTCAAGAATGACCTCCAGCGGTTTTTCGATGTTCTGCTGGGCCATCCGGAGTCAGAACCCCAGGAAGAATTCATCCAGGCCCGAACTCTGTACCATCAGGGCAACTTTCAGGCGGCTCTTGACGCCTGGCATCCGGCATTCCGCGACCACCGCGACGGGCTTAAAGCGTTAATGCAGAGCGGAGGAAAACTGAATAAGGCCCTTCGGGCGATGGACGGGCGGCTGCTGAGTTTGTTTGTGTCTGCATGGCAATCGGACTTATTTAACGCCGTACTGGCAAAGCGGATTGGCCAAATCGACACGGTACTTGAAGGCGACATGGCTTATAAACACAACAACGGTGCGTGCTTCCGCGTTGAAAATCCACAGGCCGAACAGCCGCGATGCACGGCCTTCGAAATCAGCCCGACAGGCCCCCTGCTCGGCGCACGGATGATGGAGTTGACCGGCCCTGCGGGCAAAATTGAAAATCCCATTCTCCATGCCGTCGCCCTGACGCCGGAGGATTATGCCCGCATAAGGCGCTTCGGGGGTTCCGGCGGACGCCGTCCTTTACGATTTTTGCCGCAGGACGTGCATCTGGCGACCAGCGCCGATGACCATGGCGAATTTCTGCAGCTGCGGTTTGAATTACCCAGCGGCTGTTATGCAACGGTCCTGCTGCGGGAACTGACCAAGCAAAACTAAAACACCCCCAAACCGTCTATTTATTATCCATTTTTAATTTAACAATCTTTTTCCTGCCCTGTAACCTTTGGGAGTGAGCATCCATTAACTTGTAAGAAAAGGCCCTGAAAAAGGGAAAACAAGTCAAAAAAGGTTCAGAATCAAAAATGGAAAGGAAACACACATGAAGACAAGGACATTGGCAATTGGAATGCTTCTGCTGGCGGCGGCACTGGCTCCTGTTGTACTGGCTGCTCCGGATGCAGGCCCTCGCGGTCAGCGCGGACAGGGCGGACAGGGCGGTCCCGAAGGAATGGGCATGCGCGGCGGTTTCGGCGGCGGCGATATCATGGGACTGCTGATGGGCCGAATGGCCGAGGAATTGGGACTCACGGAAGATCAGAAGGCCAAGATTGAGGCCATCCGTGAAGAAACCAGAGAGAAAACGCAGGAGCTTCAGACGGCCGTGCGGGAAGCCATGCAGGCCTTAAACGAGGCCGCTGAATCGGGCGATGAAGCCAAGATTACCGCCGCAGGAAAAGCGGTTGGCGATGCCATGGCCAAGCAGGCCTTACAGCGTGCCGCAGTCACCAAACAGGTCAAGGCCGTTCTGACCCCGGAACAACTGAAAAAACTGGAAGAGCTTCGCGTCCAGATGCGTGAACGTATGCAGCAGCGGCGTGAGCAGGGTCCGCAGGGTCCCCAGTCCGGACAAGGCCCGGATCAGCCCCGCGGCCCGCGCCCTCCTCGGCAGGGACAGGAATGACGCAATAGTCCTGTAAGAAAGCGACTATTGTAGAAATAAAAACGGCTCGCTTTTTCCAAAGCGAGCCGTTTTTATTCTCCGGCAACTGTAAACCGGATTACCACCGGAAGCGCCGATTTATGGCCAGACGATGGCCGCCCTTTGGGGGCTGCATCCCTCTGGGTGCTATCGAAGTTCATCCGCCCGTTCAAAGGCCTTCAATATCTTATCCAGCGCATCATAGGGGTAACCGCCGATATCCACCGTGAAGGAATCATCCGAGTTATCCTGCCGGAGCACCTGATTATCCGCCAGCAGAATATTAAGCATTCGGCAGCGATGGCTGGTTC
>JAKEGM010000133.1 GCA_022615575.1 Planctomycetales bacterium | reverse complement strand
ATAATTCCGCGGTCGGTTTATCATTTTCACCCGTTTATTAGCTTTCAAGTACAGATTATGACAAACACTATCGAGAGTGTCAACGCCGCGGTTACACTGATCATTAAAGCCGCCCTTCTTGCCGCACGATTCTTCGGAAGAGCCCGCAAGCGAAACTTGAAAAAACTCTCGAAGATGGACGCCGACGAAAAAGATAAGGAATTAGAATAAGCCGGTTGAAAATAAGCTCAATTTGGGTTAATATGCCAATCACGATTGAAATTTACCGTTTTTGCGAGGATACGCAGTGCTGCAATCGTCGGGGACAGTGTTCCTCGCGGGAATTTCCTATCCTGAAGGGTATAATTTCCCTCTGTTTTGGAAAATGCAATACGGGTGTCTCTAACAGAATAACGGACGACTTTGGATATCGTGATCCAGGGGTGCACTATGAGCAACATGGAACCACTGTATCAGCAGCGGTTAAAACGCTATGTCACCGCCATGCGAAACGAAAAGCCCGATTGCGTGCCAATCCGGCCGTTCGTGGCGGAGTTTACCGCCAAATACGCCGGCTACACCTGTCAGCAGGTTACTCATGACTATAAACTGGCCTTCGAGGCGGCCTGTAAATGCGCCGCCGATTTCGACTGGGATGCCGTCGTTCCGAACATGGTCTATGTGTGGACAGGCCTGACCCAGACGGCAGGATTGAAGTATTATGGCGTGCCGGGGATGGATATTCCGGAGAATACGGGGTTCCAGTATCGTGAACCACCGGAGGATGATGCTTTTATGAAGGAAGACGAATACGATCTTCTGGCGGCTGATCCGACCGGGTTTTTGTTCAACGTCTGGCTGCCGCGGATCTCGCGGTATGTTTGTGCACAAGGCGATCCGGTCACATACCGCAACAACCTGTCCTTCCTCAAGGGGGGATGGCCATGCTGAGTTATTTCATGGCCTTCGGTCCGCAAATTCAACGGTTACGGTCCGAATCCGGAACGGTTTCGGCGATTTCGGGCATTCTTAAGGCGCCGTTTGATATTCTGGCCGATAAACTGCGGGGCTATCTCGGTCTGACCATGGATTTATTTACCCGTCCCGAAAAAGTTCGCAAGGCCTGCGAATCGCTGATGCCGCACTTGCTGCATACCGCACTGTCAGGCGCTGACCCGAACAAGAATGTGCCGATCGGGTTCTGGATGCATCGGGGTTGTACGCCCTTCATTAATATGGACCAATTCCACAATCTTTACTGGCCTACGCTTAAGCCGATTATTGAGGAGATATGGCGGCATGGGTATCAAGTTCTCTTTTACGCTGAAGGCCGCTGGATGGCTCATCTGGATTCGTTCCTTGAATTGCCCGCGGGGTCTATCGTGTTTCATGTGGATCAGGATGATGTTTTTGCGGTGCACAAAAAGATTGGTCAGAAGTTCTGCATCAGCGGCGGGATTCCCAATTATCTGCTGGCATATGAAACGCCGGACAAGGTGCGGCAGTTCTGCAAGAAAGTAATCGACGACGTGGCCGCCGACGGGGGGTATATCATGGACGCATCGGCCATTATGCAGAATGAAATTTCGATTGAAAACATGAAGGCCATGACGGAATTTACGCGAGAATACGGCGTTTATTGAGGACGATAGCATGATGGAAAACAAACAAAACAACCCCGCGCCGGGCATCTGCCTGTCCTGGGAAGAGGTTCGCAAGGAACTGCCCAAAATCCAGGGAGATGAAGAACTATTTAAACGCATCTGGAACGATAACGAAGCGCTGGCCTATCTGTATATCTGGCAAGTGCTCCTGTCTTTTTGACCAGGCGAATCCGCCATCAAGGCAGTCGGGTCTAAATTGGAAAGGTTGCAGGTATGAATCGTATATATCCTATTCCGGCCAAATTATTTCTGTGTATCTGCCTCGGATGGGGGATCGTCGCTCTCCTCGAAGCCGCCGAGATGATAGAAACCCAGGACGGGGTTGTCGGTTACGATACCACGCCGCTTTTGCCGTGGTGCAACTACCGAAAACATGACCCCGCGCGGCCGCAGCCGAAGTACGTTGAGCCGGCCCCTGCCGCAGAACCGACAGCGGCGCTGTCTGATGCGATTGTGCTTTTTGACGGCAACGACTTATCCCCGTGGCAGCCCTCTTCATGGAAGGCAGAGAATGGATATGTGGCGACCGGAAAGGGCCATCTTGTCTCGAAGCAATCGTTTGGCGATTGCCAACTGCATCTTGAGTTCTACATTCCTGAAGGGTATGCAGAGCCGTTGTCTGATCGCGGCAACAGCGGGGTTCTTCTCATGGAACACTATGAGATACAAATCTTTGATTCGCATCCGTCTTATAAACAGCAGATCTATCCGGATGGTCAATGCGCCGCAATTTACGGCGAGACGCCCCCGATGGTGAATGCCTGCCGCAAAGCCGGACAGTGGCAAACCTACGACATTGTTTTCAAGGCCCCGGTCTTCGAAGAGGGTAACGTTTGTCAACCAGCAATCGTTACGGTGTTTCACAATGGCGTTTTAGTTCATCTCAATACCGAGATTCACGGAGCGGTATCATGGAAAGAAATAGCGGGCTATAAACCGCATTTACCTCAAATGCCGCTTCAACTGCAGGGGCATGGCTGCCCGGTTCGTTTCCGCAGTATCTGGATTCGGCCGTTGAAAATGAAATGAAGGAAATGAAAAAAAATCTTGACAGTTCACTGACTTTAATAACATATAAGCAAGACTGATGCGGCCGGACGGCTGAATCATACTTTTAAACTGTTGTAAATCAGAAATATCCAGACAATGTACAGGACAAAGCACATCGAATTCTTGTTTTAAGAAAGGGAGTGGCCATGGGTAACAAAAACCATGTAACCAGACGCCGTTTTCTGGCAAGCACAGCAGGAACCGCTCTTGCCTTTACAATCATCAAACCCGAGCTGGTTTCGGGCACCGAGGCGAATTCCAAGATCAATCTGGGCCTGATTGGCTGCGGCGGCCGGGGAACATGGATTGCCGACCTGTTTAAGCAGCACGGCGGATACAACCTCGTGGCCGCTGCGGATTATTTTCAGGATCGAGTCGATAACTTCGCCGATCAATTCAACATTCCCGCCCAGCACCGTTTTACAACTCTTTCGGGCTGCCAAAAGCTGCTCGACAGTAAGGCGGTGGATGCCATTGCGATTGAAAGCCCCCCGTATTTCCATCCTGAGCAGGCCCAGGCGGCGATAGCGGCCGGCGTGCACGTCTATATTGCCAAGCCCGTTGCCGTGGATGTACCCGGGTGTAAAAGCATTGAAGCCAGCGGCCGGGAAGCAACACAAAAGAATCTCTGCTTCCTCGTGGATTTTCAGACGCGGACCAATGAATTTTTCATCGAAGCAATTAAGCGAGTTCACAACGGGGCCATTGGCGATATGGTGTTTGGCGAATCCCTCTATCATGACACCCGACTGCTCAAACGGGCCGAACCGGGAACGCCGGAAGCGCGGCTGAGAAACTGGATGTTCGACAAGGCCTTGTCCGGCGACATTGTCACGGAGCAGAGTATTCATACGCTGGATGTGATGAGCTGGGTTATGAACGCCGCGCCGCTGCATGCCGCCGGTACCGGCGGACGCAAGGTTCGAATCGATGTCGGCGACTGCTGGGATTATTATACCCTGCTCTATGAATATCCCAACCAGGTCGGCGTTACTTTCAGCACCCGCCAGTTTGACGCCTGGGGGACCCAGCCGGACGGGATTCGTAACCGTATGTTCGGGACAAAAGGCGTCCTCGAAACGTCATATGGCGGCCATGTTTTAATCCGCGGCAATAAAGATAATTTCTATCGAGGCGGCAGTACGCCCCAGATTTATCTGGAAGGCGCGGCGGCGAATATCGCTGCGTTTTACAAGAACATTGTCGAAAAAAATTATACAAATCCAACGGTTGCCGACAGCGTCCGCAGCAATCTTGTAACGATCCTGGGTCGAACGGCCGCATATCAAAACCGTCGGGTAACCTGGGATGAGTTGCTTCGCAGTGACGAGCGGATGGATGGCAACCTTGAGGGATTAACGTCCTGACAGGGAGAGAGGCCTCATGAGTGTAACTACGGCGTCCGAATGCTTATCGCGCAAGGATGGCTTTAAAATCGGCTCGTGCGATTGGGTTCTTGGCAGAATGAATCCCAGCTGCTTTGCCGTCGCCGAAGAGATTGGGCTGGAGGGCGTCCAGGTCAGTCTGGGAACAGCCCAGAACAATATGTATTTACGGCAAAAGGATATCCAGGAGCACTATCTGGCGGAATCCAGGAAACACGGCATTGGAATCGCCTCGCTTGCGATTGGTGAACTGAATTCATTTCCCTATAAATCCGATCCCCGGACAGAGCAATGGGTAGCCGACAGTATCGATGTGTGCAAAGCGCTCAATGTCAATATCGTGCTGCTGGCATTTTTTTACGATGGCGACCTTCGCGGAGATACCCAAGGCATTGATGAAGTCGTTCGTCGGTTAAAACGCGTCGCTCCTGCCGCGGAAAAGGCGGGAGTAACCCTCGGCATCGAAAGCTGGCTTTCGGCCTGGGAACAGATGGACATTATTCAGCGTGTCGGTTCCAGGGCAGTCAAGGTCTATTATGATGTGGGCAATTCCCATGGACAGGGCTATGATATTTACGAGGAGATCCGCTTTCTGGGCGAGCATATCTGCCAGTTCCACGCCAAGGATTACGATTTCCTCTTCGGCAAAGGCAAAGTAAACTTTCCCGCCGTCCGCCGGGCCATGGACGATATCGGCTACCGCAGTTGGATTTTAATCGAAGGCGCCTGCCCTTTGGGAATCGTCGAAAGTTACCGCCAAAACGCCGTTTATTTAAAAAAGGTCTTTTCCTGACAAGTACCGCTTAAAAGCCCCCGTATTTTTTCAATTCGATTTCCATTTTTATTGGTGCCCGTACCGT
>JAKEGM010000132.1 GCA_022615575.1 Planctomycetales bacterium | reverse complement strand
GTGTTTATTTTCGCCTTCGGGGCCTGCGTCGGCAGTTTCCTGAATGTGGTGATTTACCGTCTTCCGCGGGAAAAATCGCTTGTCAGTCCACCCTCGGCCTGTCCGGCCTGCGATACGCCCATCCGGTTTTACAATAACATCCCGCTGGTTTCATGGCTGGCATTGCGGGGCAAGTGCCCCGATTGCAAGACCCCTATTTCATGCCGCTACTTCATTGTGGAACTGCTCACTTCGCTGCTCTTTGGCGGGCTGTACCTGTGGTTTTTCTGGTTTGAATACCGACAGACCGGCATTACGGGGGCAACGGCAATGGAAAGGTTTTTTGCCGGCGGTTGGCTGTTTTATGGTGTAATCATATCGCTGGTGGCGGCCTTTTTGGCGGCTTCGGCGATCGACCTTGAATTGTGGATTATTCCGCTTGAAATATGTTGGTTTGTGACCATTATGGGGCTTCTGGGTTCTGCAATCGCCGTATTTTGCGTGCACCAGACGGAAACCATGACATTGGCAAGTTTATTCCCGACGGTGGCCAATTCGCCTCAAATCGCGGCCTTGACGGTCGGAGCGGCAATTGGGCTGCTGGTCTCGCTGCTCGGATTGTTCACCGGCATTATCAAACCCAGCTATGAAATGGCCCAAGATGAAAAGGGCGATTGCCAGGAAGCCCAAAAAACGGGGGAACAGGAGGAACCACAGTTCAATGATAGAAGGGAAATTTTCAAGGAAATTGTCTTTTTAATGCCGGTTGCCATTGGGGCATTCGCTGCCCTTAAAATTACCCAAATCCCGGAAATATCGGATAAATGGAGTACGTTTATTGCGTTTCCGGTTGTTTCCGGCCTCATAGGGGCGCTGACAGGGTATCTGGCAGGGTGTGCGGTCGTCTGGGCAACGCGGATATTGGGAACGCTGGCCTTTGCAAAAGAGGCGATGGGTCTGGGGGATGTACACCTGATGGGGGCGGCCGGAGCGGTCATTGGGGCGAAATGGGTGGTGCTGGCGTTCTTCCTGGCCCCGTTCTTCGGCATCCTGTGGGCCTTGTACCAGGCAATTTTTCAAAAAATCCGCCAAATTCCGTATGGTCCCTTCTTGTCAATGGCGGTATTTGTGGTTATTATCTTCCATGACTGGATACAATGTGTCTTAATGAACTTTTATGGGTTTTAGCTAAAATTGAAACGGAGGTCTTATGAAAAACGCTGTGCAAAAAATCTTGTTTGTGGGTTGTGTGCTGATGATGGTGTCTGTTCTGGCCGGCTGTACCAACTGGAAAAAGAAATACAACGCGCTGGATGTCGAACATCAGAATCTCCAGGGGTTGTATGAGAACTGTGTAGCTTCGCTGGATACGTCCGCTTCTGAAAAGGCGCAGCTCAGCCAGCAGCTGGAAGAAATGAGAAAACAGATGCAGCAGGGCAAAACCGCTGCCCAGGCGACCGGCTTTGAGGGCGATGTGAAAGTCGATGAGCGGGCAGGGACAATTACGGTTACCTTGCCGAATGAAATTCTGTTTGCTTCCGGCAAGGCAACTCTTAAAAGCTCGACCAGCGCCGAGCTGGATCAGATTTACAGCGTTTTGAGAGAGCGGTACAGCGGCCGCCAGGTGGACGTGGTGGGGCATACCGACACAGACCCGATTCGCAGAACCAAAGACCAGTGGAAAGACAACTGGGATTTGTCCGCCGAGCGTGCACTGACGGTGCTGCGATACCTGGTGGATCGCGGCGTCCAGCCGGATAATATCTGCGGGGTTGCCTGCGGCGAAAGCCGCCCGGTAGCGCCCAACACATCAGCCGCGGGCAAGGCGAAAAACCGCCGTGTGGAGATTGTTGTTCACATGCGGTAACGCAGGTTTAATTTTGTGAGTTCAAAAAGCCGTCGGCGCTGAGTGTGCCGTCGGCTTTTATTTTTATGGTAACCGCGCCATCAACGGCGGTATAAAAGACCTTCATGTTCGATGCGGCTGGCGGATGGTAGGCGTTTTTAACGCGATTCGCTGCGCAACTGGCAATCGCTGCCGCCGGCTTGAAATGCTCGACAAAGGCCGGAATCAGGTTTGTTGTCGAGCCATGATGCGGCAGAACGAGGACATCGACGCTCAATTCCGGCAGCGCCTCCAGAAGTTTTTTCTGTGCATAGGTTTCGATATCCCCGCAAAGAAGAATTTTCCGACCGGCATATTCAATCAGCAGCACTTCGGATTTGTCGTTTTCGGAAAACGGGGGGGATGCTGTGGTTGGCTCCGTGGGCCAAAGCGAAGTAATGGTCAGGCCTTCGGAATTATAATAATCGTCAACGGGGGCCAGGGGATGGCACAGTTGTTTGAGGCGGTCGCAGAGTTCCTTTTCAATGGACGGCTTTTGAGCGGATTCGATAAAAACATGATTGGCATAGATGGCCTTGATAGGAACCGAAGCGGCAATCTCGGATACGGCGTTAATGTGGTCCAGATCGCCGTGACTGATATAGACGGCATCCAAAGCGAAGATGCTGCGATGCAGTAAATACGGAGCGATAATTTTTCGGGCGATATCCTGATGGGTGATGGACCCGCCGTCAAACAGGATGTGCTTGCCGCCCGGCATTGACAGGACAATCGCTTGTCCGTGGCCGACGGAAAGACAGGTCATTTCCGCTGCCGGCTTGTTTGTTCCATCTGTTACCCGGATGATTCGGGGGAAAAATAAGCCGGCAATCAGCAGGAGCAGAAGGATTTTTCGGAGCCGTCCATAACGGCAGGGGATAAAATAAGCGGTTATCATCAGCCCATAAAGAATAAAGATAACGGCCAGGGGCGGCCGGCAGGAAGGAGTTTGCAGAAAATCGATTTTAGCCAGGGCCAGAACCATTTTTTCAAGGAGAATCGAACAAAACGCCAGAAGCACTCCCAGTACCGAAGCAAGGGTCGGCAGCAAAGGGGCTATCGCCATTTTCAGAAAGCCGGCGTACAGCATCACGAGTATCGGTGCGGATGTGAGGACCGTCCAAAGCGGCGACCACGGGTTGACCAGCCCGAAATAGTACAGCAGAATCGGTGCGATGGCGATCCACGCACCCATGCCGACCGCCAGTGCATCTATGATATAGTAAAGAAAATGCTGGACGAGAATAAAACGCCCCCTGAAAAGCGGGACAAGCGGGAAAAACAGGCGATTCAGCAGCAGATAGTGTGCGGGCTTATGAAAAACCAGAATGCCAAACACCGACATAAAGGATAACTGCCAACCCGCGTCAAAAAGTTCATAAGGCCGAACAAACAGCATAGCGATGGCCGACAAAGCCAGCGTATTGAGCGGATGAACACGGCGATAAACCGTCGCCGAGGCGAAGAAAAAACAGCTCATGACGACGGCACGCAGGGTTGCCGCCCGCGGCGGGACAATCATCGCGTACGTCAGAATCAGAATGATGCACAGGATTGCCCGCGGCCGTTTGGGGACTTGCGCCGTCCGCAGCACAAGCCACAGCGACCCGGCCAGGATGGCCACATGCATTCCCGATAAACTGATATGATGAGCCAGATTGGTCTTTTGGAAAGCGGACACCAGAACGGGGTCTAAATCGCTTCGAATGCCCAGCAGCAGGGTGCTGACCAGCGACCGGACATCGGGTTCGGCGGCGGTTTCGTCCAGCAGGGCGGCGGAGGCGAAACGATACAGCAGCGAACGAAGGCCGAAAACAATCGAGCGGGAATCACGGATGACGTCGATGCCATCCCGGCTTTCGACCGCTGCCGCCAGATGAATACCTCGCTGACGCATGTGGTTGGACAAATCAAACTGCCCCGGATTGGCGGGGGGCTCGAACCGGCTCAGCCAGCAGTAAATCATCACGGTGTTGCCGGGACGGACATGATGAATCGGTTCGGCGGTCTGTACCCGGACGGTTCCGGATGTTTTTTGCCAGCCGCGGACAGTTTTGACCTCGGTTGTTTTCAGGTAAAAGGAACTTTTGGGTTCGAGCCAGGGGATTGAGGAACGGGCCGGCAGATTGGTTGTCAAAACCGGCGAGATGACCTTGCCGCGAAGCGTTGCCAGTTCGCGTGGACGGTCATCCAGGTAATGGCTGATATGATCGGGGGGTATGGCAAGGATGGAATAATAGCGGACCGCCGCAAGGGCAAAAAAGAGCATACAGGAACAGGACAGCATCAGGATAAGCCGCACCGATGCGGTCGTTTTGAAAGACAGGCCGAAACAGACAGCTGCCGTCAGAAGAACGCCCCCCAGCGTTATTCCCAAAAGACGGAATGACAGGTCTGTCCCGTTGACAAACAGAATACCAATCAGAAATGCCGCGGCAAACGGCATCAGCGGGACTTCTGAAAAGAGCCGTTCCGGCAGCGGCGGCTGGCGGGTCTGAGCGTCGAGCTGCTCAAGATTCAGCCGGATCAGGTCGGATTCGTCGAAGCTCCTTCGCTTCACGGGTTCGCCCTCAAGCGTTTATGACTTCGGCTCGATTCTCTCTTTGCCGAACATATACGGCCGCAGGACCGGGGGAACAGTAACGCTGCCGTCGGCGTTCTGATAGAGTTCAAGAATGGGAATCAGCACGCGCGGCGATGCGATAACGGTGTTGTTCAGGGTATGGCAAAATTCATTTTTGCCGGTTGAAGTTTTATACCGCAGATTCATCCGCCTTGCCTGGAATTCATAGAACCGGCTGGCCGAATGCGTTTCGCCGTAGCTCTTGCGCGACGGCATCCATGTTTCAATATCGAATTTCTGAACCTGTCCGCGGCCCAGGTCGCCCGTGCAGACATTGACGACCCGGTAGGGCAGATTCAGCGCCTGCAAAACCTCTTCGGAGTTTGTCAGGATTTCCCTGTGATATGCGATGCTCTTTTGCTCGTCGTTTTCGCCGATAATGACCTGCTCGACCTTGTCGAATTGATGGATGCGATAAAGGCCGCGCGTGTCTTTTCCGGCGGCGCCGGCTTCCCGGCGAAAACAGGTGCTCAGGGCGACCGACTTAATGGGTAACTGGCTTTCACTCAGGATTTCCCCGGAATGATAAGCGGTTACGGGAACCTCCGCTGTACCGGCCAGGTTCAGGGCGTCGCGCTCCATCTGGTAGGTTTGCTCTTCGGAACCAGGAAAATAGCCGGTTCCCATCATCACCTCGTCCCGCATCAGCAGCGGCACCGACATCGGCGTATAGCCCTTGGCGATCATGTGGTCCATCGCAAACCGCAGCGCTGCCCAGTGCAGCAGGGCGCCGTCGCCTTTGAGGAAGTAGTTGCGCGTGCCGGCCAGTTTGACGCCGCGTTCGATATCGATAATCCCCAGATTCTGCCCTAACTCAACATGGTCTTTGGGTTCAAAATCGAATTGGCGGATGGTTCCCCACGTCCGCAATTCGACATTTTGCGTGTCGTCCTCGCCGAACGGCACCTCCGGGGCGGGCGGCTGGGGGACCTGCCCCATCAGCGTGTCTAATTCCGGCTGGAGGTTTTTGACTTCTTCATTGAGGCCGGCTTCTTCGTCCTTGAGCTTGGAAAGGGCGGTTAGGGCTTCTTTTTTCTGGTCGGGCGCCAGCCGGGGGATGTCTTTTCCGATGCGGTTTTTTTCCGTCGCCAGGTCTTGCAGTTTTTTCCGGCACACCAGCAGGCGGCTGTCCACCTCCAAAAGGCGGTCCATATCGATCTGGAATTTCTTGGCCTTTGCCCCGTCCTTGTATTTCTGCGGGTTCTCCCGAATCAGCTTTATGTCTATCATGGCACGCCTTCTATGAATGGGTTTTATGCGTCAGACAATGCACATTATTCCGTAAATCGGCGAAGAATCAAAACATTATTCTGTCCGCCGAAGCCGAAGGACTCGCTCATCACGGTATCCACTTTGGCCTTGCGGGGCTTGTTGGGCACATAGTCCAGGTCCAGGGCGGGGTCGGGGTCGTTAAGATTCATGGTCATCGGCAGAATATTCTCTTCGATGGCCTTGATGCAGGTAATCAGTTCTGCGCAGCCGGTGGCCCCGATGAGGTGGCCGAATTGGCTCTTGGGACTGCTGACCGGAACATTTTTCGCTCGGTCGCCGAAAACCGTTTTTATTGCCCGCGTCTCAATCGAGTCATTTTCGGCGGTGCTGGTACCGTGTGTGCTGACATAGTCGATATCGTCAATCGCAGCGCCGGCGTCTTTGAGAGCCGCCCGCATGGCCTGAACGGCTCCGCGTGCTTCCTCGTGCATGTCGGTTACGCGGAAAGCGTCGTTGCTGCTGCCGAATCCTGTCAACTCGGCCAGAATCGGTACGCCTCGCCGTTTGGCGGATTCGAGTGTTTCAAGAATAACAATGGCGGCGCCTTCGCCCAGCACAAATCCGTCCCGGCTGGCGGAAAATGGCCGGGAAGCGGTCGTCGGGCTGTCGTTGCGGGTGGAAAGGGCGGTCAGGCGGTTAAAACCCGTTACGCCCAGCGGATGAATCATCGAATGAGCTCCGCCGGTAATCATGATATCGGCTTTGCCGTGACGAACGAGCATGGCCGCTTCGCCGGTGGCCTGCGTACTGGCTGCACAGGCCGTCAGACAGTTGCGCGTGATACCGCGGGCGCTGGTCAGCAAGGCCACGTGCGCGGAGGGCATATTGGGTTCCTGTTCCAGTTCCAGCATGGGGGCGGTTCTGGACAAAAACGCCTCCGTCCACTGCGTCCAGTTCATGCGGTGATTTTCACTGTCCCAGCCGTTGATGATGGCATTAAAGAAGGCATCTGTTACCGCGGGGCCTTCGCCGGCGCCCAGGTAGATGCCCAGACGGGTTCGGTCAATGCCGTCGGCGGGTGCATCGGTTTCAATGTCGATGCCGGCCTGCCGGCAGGCCTGGGCACAGGCCCCCAGGGCAAACAGCGACCCGCGATTGCCGTTTTTGTGCAGGTGCATATTTTTGATGAATCGCGCAGGGTCGTACTTTTTGACCTCGGCGTCAAAAGTTGTGGGAAAAGTCGATGCGTCAAACAGGGTGGTCGGAGCCGCCCCGGATTGTCCGGTCATCAGCCCGTTCCACATCGTCGGCACGTCGTGCCCCAGCGGACAAACAATCCCCATTCCCGTAATGACTACACGGTGTCTCATTTAAGCGGATTCCTCATATTTTTTTAACACAACCGCCGCCGTTTGACCCCCGAAGGAATAGCCGCAGCACAGAGCGAAGCGGATGTCTTTTTTCGTCATTTGCGCAGCGATTTTCAGCCGGCATCCGTCGGCGGGGCGGTCAAAGTTTTTAGCCGGACCGATGACGCCGTGCCGAATGGCCAGAACAGCGGCAATCAGGTCGATGGCTCCGGCCGCCGCGCCGGTATGCGTTACCATGCTCTTGATGGGCCAGGCATGAATGGATGACAATGCCGGGCCGAAGACCGCCTCCAAAGCCGCCGCTTCTGCCTTGTCGTCGGCGGGAATACCGGTTCCTGTCGGGATAATCAGGTCGATCTGGTCAGGCCGGACATTGGCGTCCTGCAGGGCCTTATGGATAGCAATTTGAAGCCCTTTTCCATCGGCTTCAAGGTGGGTAAATTCGGGATTTAAGGTATTACTGGAGGCCGTTCCTGCCAGTTCGGCGGCAATGACCGCCTTGCGGGATTGCGCAAATTTCAGTTCTTCCAGAACCAATACCCCGCCGGCCTCTCCGAACACGGAACCCGCCGCGGCTGCATCAAAGGGCCGGCACGCCTGTTCCGGGCGGTCGTTGGCGTTCTGTGCAGAGCGTTTGAGAAGGCACTGCCGCAGCATGACAATCGGATTGACCTTGGCTTCGCAGCCGCCGGCCAGAGCCGCGTCCGCATCGCCGCGAGCCACCATTTCGGCGGCCTCGGCAACAGCGATATGGCCGGCTGTTTCGCCGCAGGTGATGGTGTTGCTGGGGCCTTGTATGTCATGAATGATGCCGACATGGCAGGGCAGCATATTGGGCAGGTATTTAAGCAGCCACAGGGGCGTAAGGGCCTGCAGCCCGTCTTTGCCCCACTTGCGAATGTCGAATTTTCCGTCCGTAACGGACATGGCGACACACGGGGCGATTTCGTCCAGGTCGCAGCTTATCAGGCCGGCTCCGAAACTGATTGCGAATCGCTCCGGGGCGACCGTGACAGTTGCGGCTTCGGATGCCTTGGTTACAAGCCCGCTGTTCTTGACGGCCTCATCGGCGGCGATGACCGACAGTTCAATGTCCCGGCTCATCAGTTTGGTTGCTTTGCGGTAGGATTTGGGGACATAATCGCGGATGTTATACGCCGGGACCTCGCCGGCCAATCGGCAGGGAAATGCCGCCGGGTCAAAGACGCGAATAGTTTGGCTCCCGCTGCGTCCTTCCAGCAGACCGGACCAAAGGTCGCTGCTGGTCAGTCCCAGCGGTGAAGCAGCGCCAACACCGGTAACAACTACACGACGCTTGCTCATGGCGCGGGCTCCGCAGGTACAGGGCGTTCGACAAAGCCGGTCAAAAGAGAATTGAACATGTCCGTAAAGACAAAGTTTTCTTCCGGGAATTGCTTGCCGGCAAGATTTTTGTCGATATGGCTGAACATTAAGCTGATATGAGCGATGCGGTCCGGGCCGCGCATAATCTCACCGTCAATACTGGCCGCCTCCGGCGCGATGGATTCAATCCGCGCATGGAGCGTGATGGTGTCGCCGGGGCAGACATAATGATAAAACACGGCCTTTTTAATCTTAGCCAGAATAACCTTTTCGGTGAAGTTTCGTGCTTCGCCGACGAGGATGCCGCCGGTCTGCGCCATCGCCTCTATCATCAGGCATTCCGGCATCACCGGAAAACCCGGAAAATGGTCGTGCAGATGCTCTTCGGCCAACGTCACATTTTTCAATGCGACGGCATACTGGCCGCTCTTGAATTCCAGAAATTTATCAATCCAAATCCAGCGCATTATTTACGTCCGATGAAAATGGACACCGGCAGGAAGGTTGTTGAGCCAATCCTGCCGATGCGAAAATCTCTATTTTAACGTACGAAAAATCAGCCGTTGACCTTGTTTTCGACGAAATTCACGACGGCGCTGACGGTGAACAGATCAGCGATCTTGTTGACATCTGGGTCCTTTTCAAACGTGCTCAGGTTGGTGTGCGGCATCCGGCTCCGCAGTTCCGCCAGTCCCTTCGGGGTGACTTTGCCGCCGCTGACGAATTCAGGGTTGTTCATGACTGCTTCTGCGGGGAACAGCTCTTCGCGGGGGACCTTGATATTGAACGCTTTTTCAAGGCGAAATACGATATCCAGAAAATCGATACTCTCTGCGCCCAGGTCGCCCATCAGGGTTGCATCTTCGGTTACATCGTCGTCGTCCAGTCCGAGTGCATCAACCAGGACATCTTTTACCTGTTCAAAAATGTCATCGCGGCTCATTGCCATAATAAAGTGCCTCCGTTACGGTATTTCCTTGTCTATTTTAAATCGTATTCAGTTCTGTTTATCCGTTATACAGCAATTTCCATCGCTGTTTAAGATTTTCCACCACGGTTCCGTCCGCATGGGCCAGTTTGGGATTTTCTTCGGCCAGGTTGAAATGCCGAAGCGTCAATTTGGCTTCGACAATCGCTTCGTTTCCGCAGGTGCCGATGCCCCTAAAACTGCTGGTGTTATCCTCAATCGCCGAGGCCGTTACGGCGTATTGAATCTGCATTCCCGGGGCGGCGAAACTTTTGTATTTGACGTTTGTAACGCTTTCCAGCAGAACCATGCTGTTGGAAAAGTTCTGGTATTCCCGAACCAGCCAGGAGGCGGATTCAATCAGCCCTTCCAGCAGCAGTACGCCCGGCAGCACCGGAAATGCCGGAAAATGATCCGCCAGGTATTCTTCCGCCAGTGAAACACTCTTGACGGCTTTTAGATGCCTTCCGGACTCTAATTCTGTAATTTTGTCAATAAGTACAAATTTCATAGCAGGGATTTTAGTGAAAAATCTTGTAATTTCCAGTTTTTTTTATGCTTTTTTAACTTTTCCTGTCGGGTTGGATTAAATTTCAGAAAAATCTGCCATACTGGATGTAAATAGTATTAAAAATGGAGCATTCTATTTTTATCGGACGATAATATGGATTGAACAATTATAAGTCGGTTCTTATTTGCTTCTGGCTGGGGGGTCGTTTTTTGCAATTAAGTTTGCCGTCCTTTTGGCCGTAAAGGCCCAATGTATCTTATGTTTTATGTGAGAATCCGCATGTTGTTTGCATTATTAAGGACTCGACGATGGCTCAAAACCATAGTTTTAGCATAAAAAGCGGCATCCTTGTTTTAATGGCGGGTTTGCTGGTTGGCATGACATACGCCAAATCCGGCGAGAGACAGCTCTCTACAAAGACGCTGCGGTCAATGGCACGCGCTTATATGGCTTTTGGAAAATACGACAAGGCCCATGAACTGGCTGCGCAGGCGCTTCGACAGGCACAGACCCAGACGACTGAAATCGGCGAGTTGGCGCTGTGCCTGATTGATATGGGTACCGTCTGCAGTTATGAGGGGTTGCTGGCGGAGGCCCGTCAGCGCCTTCAGGAGGGGGTTGAATTGCAGAAACAGGCGTTGCTTGAGGATCACCCTTATGTTGCGCAAACGCTGCGGATGATCAGCGATGTCTGCCGCCGGCAGGATGATCTGGAGCAGGCCGAAACTGTGCTGACGCAGGCGATCGGCATCATGCTGAATCACTGCGACCTGCAGAGCAGGGAAATGGCGCCTTTCATCCTTGAGTCGGCAAACCTGCAATTTGAAAAAGGCCAGTTGGATCAGGCCTGCAGCAATTATCGGGCGGCGCTGGATATCTATGAACAGCAGTATGGTCCTGAACATCTGATGACTGCCAATGTGCTTGATCGCATGGCTAAACTGTATGCGGCACAGAAAGACCTTGGCCAGGCGGATCAGGCAATGTCCAAATCCATATCGATCAAAACGCGTATTTTTGGGCGTTATCACCCCCAACTGATTGACGGATGGCTGACCATGGCGCGTCTTTGCAAACAGCAGGGACAAACGGAGCGGTGCGAATACTATCTGGCCAAGACGACCGAAACGGCTGCGCAGAGCCGCAACGCAATCACATTAGCCCTGGTGTACGAGCAGGTCAATCAGATTCGCCGGTTGGACATGGTGGCTGCGGCGGCCTTGTGAGTCGCCGTTGATGCGCTGCGATCTCGTCATTTCAGATTATCGTTCCGCAACGGCTTTTTGAATCCGTTCAATGGCTGCCAGCAGGGTGTCCTGCGCGCAGGCAAAATTCAAACGCACAAAACCCGGCTGCCCAAACTCTGCACCGTCCATGACGCCCACGCCGGCCTGTTCGAAGAACACCACGGCATTTGCCATGTTCAGTTCTCGCACATCGATCCATGCCAGGTATGAGGCCTGAACCGTGCCCATGGAAAGCCCGGGAATGCGGTTGATGGCCTCGTGAAGGAGACGGTGATTTCCCCGCAGATAGTCCAGGACGCCCTGCAGCCACGGCAGTCCCTCGGTAAAAGCGGCTTGGCACGCCGTGTAGCCGAATACATTGATATGTGAAACAATCCCATTGGCGTTCTGCCGGAATTGACGCCGCAGTTTTTCATTGGGAATAATCGCAAAGCCGCAGTTAAGTCCCGGCAGGTTGAACGTCTTTGCCGGGGACATCAGGGTGATGATGCGGTTTTCAACATCCTTTGACAAAGTGGCGGTCGGGATATGCCGGGCAGTGGGTTCCAGCACCAAATCGCAATGGATTTCATCGGAACAAAGAAGGATTTCCCGCTCCATGCAGATTTCCGTAAGTTGCAGCAGTTCGTCCTTTGTCCAGAGCCGCCCAACCGGATTATGCGGACTGCACAGAAGAAGCACCTTTGTTTTGTCGGTCAGCATGTTCTGAAGAGCGTTAAAATCGATGGTGTAATACCCCCGGTCGTTTTGCAGGGGGTATGTGACCAGCCGGCGGCTGCAATGCGGCGGTGCGGACAGAAAAGGCGGATAGACTGGCGTTAATGCCAGAACCTGTTCGCCCTCTTTTGCAAATGCCCGGCAAACGATGTGCAGCGCTGAAACTAGCCCCTGAACCCAGACAATCCAATCAGGTTCAATGCGCCAGCGATGGCGCGATTCGATCCAGTCAATGACGGCCTGGGTCGCTCCTTCCGGGGTCTCGCTATAGCCGAAAACCCCCTGTGCAACCCGCTTATGGAGGGCTGCGATAATCGGCTCTGCGGACTGGCAATCCATATCTGCCACCCACATCGGCAATATGTCGGTGTGGCGGTAGCGGGACCACTTGAGACTGTCTGTATTCCGTCTGTCAGTGACCCATAAAGGCGGAGGGTAATGATTTGTGCGGGAGTCCATGGTCATGCGTTCGAATAGGGACGCTTTGGTTTTCTCGATTCGTAGGAGCCGTTACGGCCTCCCGAAGGCCCGCCTCCGCTTGCCGGTGTGGCGTAAGTGTCATATTTGCCGAAAATCATCCGTCCTGCGGAGGTCTGCAGGGCGCTGGTAACGGCAAAGGTTATGGTCTGGCCAATCTTGTCATTGGCGCCTTCGACCACGACCATCGTGCCGTCTTCAAGATACCCGACGCCCTGGTGAGCGTCTTCGCCCAAACGAAGGATTTTGACGGACATGGTTTCACCCGGCAGGGTGACGGTTTTAAGGGCGTTGGCAAGGTCATTGATATTGATCACATCCACACCGCGGAGCGAGGCGACCTTGTTGAGGTTGAAATCATTGGTGACCAGCCGGCCGTCGCAGTTTTTCGTAAACGCCACCAGCTTCTGATCGACCTCGGTTTTCTCTTCCAGACCTGGCGGGGGGGTGTCGTCCACCGTGACTTCCGCGACCGGGCTGTTCTGAAGTTTGTTGAGCATGTCCAGACCCCGCCGGCCGCGATTGCGTTTGATTTTGTCGGCGGAATCGGCAATAAGCTGCAGCTCATTCAAAACGAAGCGAGGCACAATCAGCGGGGCGTCGAAAAGTTTGGTCTGTGCGATGTCCGCAATCCGCCCGTCAATAATGACCGAGGTATCCAGAACCAGCGGTCGCAGGCCCCGGGTTTGCCGTGTGAACTCCACATACGGCACAAGGAATCGAAAGTCGTCTTTGGTTCGGATCACAATGCTGATGCACAGGTAGCAGATGCACAAATCGGCAAACCAGATGCCCATTTGCATGGTATCTTCCGGCATCTGCCAATACAGGTCATTCATCATCATAATAATCCTGTTCAGGGCCCAACTGATGAACATCCCGACCAGCAATCCAAAAAAGACACCGGTTAATGTGAATAGCGACTTCTTGGGCGTGAGCCATTCAATGGCGATGAACAAAACCGTCAGAGCCAGTGCTATAATGAAGACGGTGATGTCCTGCTGATTTTTAGCAGTTTGGTTCAAGCCCACCAACAGGAATGCGGTGGATGTTATAAGGAATAAAAAACGTACAAAATATAACAATAACATAAACAATTCCTTTCAAAATTAAAAACCACTCTATAGTTATAATGGGATTAAAAGTCGCAAATATTATAAAACAGCATATTACCTGATTTTTATATAAATTCAATACCCTCTTTTTACCGACATGTCAGAAATTGAAATATTTACCAAAATCACAAATTTTACTTGCGCAAAATTCGGGCGTAAGGTGTTCACAAAATCCATTTATGGATCGTGTCGCTCCGGCCACGGCAGAAAGGGTAATCCTTTAATTCCGTAGAAGTACATCCACAAACTCTTGTTATAAAAAAATCCGCCTGTGGCTTAAGGAGGAGGAAGTCGGTGAACTTCCCAGGGCTATACCACAGGCGGCAGAAGGAGCACCTTATTTATACCAAATCTCAACAAGGGGTGTCAATCTTATTTTCTATTTTTCACAGTAAAGATTCAAAGGGGCCGGGTGTTATTTGTAACTCTTTGTGAAAAAAGGAGTAAGAATTGAACCTGCCGGTTATTTTTTGTACGCATTGTTCGGGTCATACACCTTTTCGGCGATAAATTCCAACCTTTGCGGCTCTTTATCGCTGACGGTTCGATAAAAGCAGGACTGATGCCCTGTATGACACTGCCCCTGATCGACTGACACTTTCAGGACAAGGCAGTCCTGGTCGCAATCCACAAGGATTTTCCGGACCTTTTGGACATGGCCCGATTCTTCCCCTTTTTTCCAAAGTTTTTTTCGCGACCGGCTGTAGAAGACAGCATTGCCTGTTTCGATGGTCAGTTTCAGGGCTTCTTTATCCATATAAGCGACCATCAGGATTTGACCTGTTTGGCAGTCCTGCGCAATCGCGGTAATTAAACCATTGGCGTCGAATTTGGGCTGAAACAGGAATCCTTCTTCGATTTCTTTACTTGCGGTACTCACGTAAAAACTCCGGTTTTTCCATTCCTTTATACAAAAATATGCGTTGTTCTATTGCAGTTGCTGGTTTTACACGCTATTTTATGCAAAAACAAGACATTTTTCAGAGGTCCTTTATTGACGGGCAAAGATAAACAACCCCGAAAACGGTACGGGTCGCTGACTATTCGCATTCTGATTGCGGTGGCGGCCTGCTGCATCATTTTCAAAGATACGGATTTTGTACAGCTTGGCCGGGCTTTTAAGGAGCTTCATCTTCTGACGCTGCTTTTTGCATCGTTCGTATTTGCAGTCTCACAGTGCATACTGGGTGTACGGTGGTGGCTGTTTTTGCGTGCCCAGGAAGTGTCAATCTCCTTATGGCTGACGATAAAATTGACGTTTTTGGGGCTGTTTTTCAGCAACTTTATGCCCAGTTCCGTGGGCGGGGATCTGGTACGTGCCTGGTATGTATCCCGTCACAGCCCTAAAAAGCTTCAGGCGGCTCTGGGCGTTGCGGTTGATCGGATAATGGGCCTGATGACCACTTTTTTAATTGCCATCGGCAGCTATCTGATTTTTCTCCGAGATCAGGACGGGCTGTTTCAAATCAGCAAAAACCCGCAGGCAGGGGCATTATCCTTTCTGGATAAACTTTCCGTGAAGGGATATCACGTGCCGGGGCTTATCATTATTCTTCTGGGGGCCGGCTGCGTTCTGGCCGGATTGGTGGATTTTAAAGCCGTATTCAACCGGCTGGTTCGGCACGGACTTGATTTTCTCCGCCAACTGAAGGAAGTAGTGACGGTTTATTACCGTTGCCCGCTGGTTCTGGCCGGCGGCTTGGGTCTGACGGTCCTTATGCAAAGCATGGTGATTTTGTCCTATTGGGGGATTGGTCTGGATTTGGGAATTTCGGCACATCTGGGGTATTATTTCGTGTTTTTTCCGATTGTCTGGGTTATTGGTTCTATTCCCGTCAGTATTGCCGGTATCGGAATTTTGGAAGGTGGTGTGGTTTTTCTGTTTGTGACGTTTGCCAATGCAGATGTGGAGGCGGTTACGGCACTGGCGCTGTGTCAGCGGCTGACATGGGTGTTGGCGTCTCTGCCGGGGTTGGTCGTGCACCTGACGGGAGCCCACCGCGTACAGTTTGGGCGACAAGGATAATTCCGCCGATTGTCGATGTCATTTCGGAACGGCAAGGAGGGGTGTCGATGCACCAATTCTGCTTTTTCAGGAGGTTGTTAGTTTTGAATTCCGACGATTCAATCCAACGATTTGGTCGCCCCATTATATTTTTATTGACGGAGTTGGTCTTCCGGTACATAATGCTCATAGCGGTTTAGACCTGAAAAAGAGAGATTTGATCACAAAAACTGGTGATTTTCACAATTATAAACGGCATGATGCCGGGAAATGCAGCAGGCAATATGCAGGCGTTAAAGAACTTTCGCAGCTGCTTCTTTGTAGATGCGGCTGCTTTGTTGCCTACTCTATTGGCGATATGGATTTTTGTTCAAAGTTATATTTTTATTCAGGACAAAGTGAGTGTCCATATCAACCGTAGCGTGGTGCGGGGGGTTGTTGCGATGGTTGCATGGTATCCGCCGATTACGGAGGAGGACAAGCGGGCTTATGCGATAGGGCAAAACCCGCAGGTGAGAGATTTTCACGGTTTTTATCCCGGCATTGCCGTCGCCGTTTACCGGCTATGCCGTGAGGGTGCCGAAGGCGGATACAATGAACTGGAAATGTCGATGGAAGAAGCGATTCGTTTGTGATCAGCGCCGGCGTTGTTGTGCCGGCGGAACATCGGGCGTTTGAGGCGTCCCCAAAAGAGCAGGAAGAAATCGAAACGAAATGATAACTTTATTTCGGAGGTGCCGATGCTTGTAACAGTGACAGGAAAACATGTTGAGATTACAGACCCCATTCGTGCCCATGCGGAGGAGAAGGCGGCAAAGCTGCCGCGGTATTACAACAGCATCACCCGGATAGACGTCCTGGTAGAAGGCAATGAAGGGGGCAATCAAAGCGTGGAAGTGATTGTCCATGCCGAACACAATGAGCTGCTGGTGGCGAAAGAAACGGGTGCGGATACGTATATGTGTATTGATATGGCGGTTCATAAACTCGAGCGACAGTTGAAAAAAGCCAAGGAAAAACAGCGGGGCCACAAAGCGATTTCCGCAGCGGAAATCCAGCCGCCGCTTCCGGAAGAAGGTGCGGCATGAGCCGTTGTCCCGCCGCAGAAGCGATATAAGAGTCTCAGGCAAGAGGGGAAGGACGTCTTTTTTGACTGAAGAGGAGATTATATGAAGTTAGCTGACATCGTTTGTTTGGATGCCATTGTTGCGCAATTGGCGTCCGGGGAACGCGACAAGGTCATCGAAGAACTGCTCTTGTCGCTGGGCAAGCACAAGAAAACACAGGGCGTGGATCCTAAAACCCTGGCTCGGGCGGTGATCAAGCGTGAAAATGAAGCCAGCACAGGGATTGGCAAGGGCGTGGCTGTGCCGCACGTCAAGCATGAAGCAATCACCAAACCTGTGGCCGTGGTGGGCTGTTCACAGGAAGGGATTGATTTCTCCTCGCTGGATAAGCAGCCGGTCTATACTGTTTTTCTGCTGCTCAGTCCGCTGTCCAATCCGGACAAACACCTTCAGGCGATGGAAACGATTTTCAAGAACCTGCAAAAGGACGATTTTCGGCGGTTTCTCCGGCAGGCCCAGAACCGCCAGGAAATTATCGAAGCGATTCGGGATGCCGATGAAGACGGCAATTAGAGACGAATGCTGTGGCAGTGAACGACACGATACAGGAACGAATGCGTGACCAGACCCACTCACGAAATTGAAGTTGAAATTCGCAACCCCGAAGGGCTGCACATGCGCCCCGCCATGCAGTTTGTGGATCTGGCGAACACCTTTAACTCGGACATTTCCGTCAGTCATCGGGACGTTACGGTGGACGCCAAGAGTATTATGCAGATGACGATGCTGGCGGCAACCTGCGGGAGCCGGTTGCGGATTCACGCTGTCGGAGCGGATGCCGGCCGGGCCATTGAAGCCCTGCAGCAGTTGGTGGAGAACAAATTTGCCGGCGGTTCCGGGGCGGCGGTGGGCGAAAAAAAAGGATCATGACCCGTCATGGAAATCAGAAAAGGAATCGCTGTTTCGCCGGGCATTGCCATTGCAAAGCCCATGCTGATTGACTCGAAGGATTACCGCATCCCGCGTCGATCCATTCTGCCTTCGCAGCGGTCGCAGGAAATTCAGCGGCTGCGAAAGGCCTTTGCCACGGCGGTTACCGAACTGGAACGGGTGGAATCCGCCCAGGATATCGAGGAAAACAAAATCCGCGATATCTTTGCGGTGCACATGCGGTTTCTGCGCGACCGCAGTTTTCGCAAGCGTATTACCGATATGGTCAATAAGGAGCTGGTCACTGCAGAATATGCCGTTTCGGCGATTCTTCGGGAAATTGCCTCTCATTTTGCAGGCATCAATGACGCCTACATCAGCGAGCGTGCGGCGGACATCTATGACATCGAAAAGCGGTTATTGGTTCATTTGCTGGGCAAACAGCAGGAAGATGTGGAGCGTCTGCGGGAAGAGGTTGTCATCCTGGCGCGGAACCTGACCCCTACGCAAACGGCGGGATTTGATAAAACCTATATCAAGGGCTTTGCCACCGAAAAGGGCGGGCGCACCAGTCATACGGCGATTGTCGCGCGGTCTCTGGGGATTCCCGCGGTGGTCGCCCTGGGTGATTTGTCCTCCGAGGTTCCCCCGGATTGCGTCGTAATCGTTGACGGCAACCGCGGGGTGGTCGTCATCGACCCGGATGAGGAAACGCGGCGGCAGTATGAGCAGTATGCCCTGCAAATGACGCAGTTTGTCACAAAACTGCGTGAACTCAAAGACCTGCCCGCACAGACGCGCGACGGGACGGCGGTTCAGCTTTTTGGAAACATCGAATTTCCGGACGAATCAGAAATCGTAATCGCAAACGGCGGCGAGGGAATCGGTCTTTATCGAACGGAGTTTTTATATCTGTACGGCGGTCAGGAGCCGACAGAGGAGGACCATTACAGCGCCTACGCCGAAGCGATCCGGATAGTGCAGGGGAAGCCCGTGGTGATTCGAACCATGGATCTCGGTGCCGACAAACTGCCCCATTCGGGATGGCATCCCAACGAGACCAATCCCGTGCTGGGGCTTCGGTCAATCCGTTATTGCCTGCAGGCGCTGCCGCTGTTCAAGACGCAGCTGCGCGCCATTTTGCGGGCATCGGTGCTGGGGGATGTGCGGGTGATGTTCCCGCTGATTACCAACCTGCAGGAACTGCGGCAGGCGAAAATGATCCTGCGCGATGTCATGGAGGACCTGGATGAGTATGCGGTTCCGTACAATGCGCAGATGCCGGTGGGCATTATGATTGAAACCCCCAGTTCGGCGCTGACGGCCGGGCTGCTGGCGACAGAGTCGTCCTTTTTCAGCATCGGTACCAACGATCTGATTCAATATACCCTGGCGGTGGATCGTGCCAATGAGCATGTCTCCACGCTGTTTTCGGCAGCGGAGCCGGCGATTCTGAAATTGATTCGAAATGTGATTCAGGATGCCCATAAAGCCGGCATCGGGTTAAGTATATGCGGCGAAGTGGCCTCAGATCCGGAATTTATTATGCTGCTGCTGGGAATGGGCGTGCGGACGCTTTCTCTGGCGCCGCCCATGATCCCGGAGGTCAAAAAGATCATCCGGTCGGCCACCCTCGAAGAGTGCAACGAGCTGTCGCGCAAGGTGGCGACCATGGATTCGTCGCGGCAGATCAGGAATTATTTGAGAGATGCCGCCATGCGGATTTTACCGGAGAGTTTTTAATCGGGTGTTGTGCGCCGGACGGCACAGCGATAAATGAAAGCGGCCGGCATGGCTGCCGGCCGAGAGTTTCAATAATTAGAGTTGAATTGATAAATGCAGGAACACGTTTACACGCTGATTGCGGATTTTTCAATTGAGGGAAATCCGGCTTATTTATCGCATCAGGAAACGCTGACGCTGTTTGAGCGAGCCTTGGTGCGCGCCCGGGTGCCGCTGGTCTTTTCAGGCGGGTTCAATCCCCGCCCTCACCTGTCGATTCCGCTTCCCCGGAGTGTCGGAACGCAATCAGCGGCGGAGCGGATTTGCGCCCAGGTCAGCTTTGTACAATGTCCCG